>NZ_BAAGRO010000016.1:0-497471 GCF_054782915.1 Nocardioides hungaricus
AGGCCGGCACCACCGACTACACCCCCGCCCCCACCAAGTCCGTCACCATCACCGTGGACCGGGCCGGCCAGGCGATCGTGTTCGACCCCGCACCCCCGACCCGCGGCACCGTGGGCGGGACCTGGACACCCGCCGCGACCGGCGGTGGATCAGGACAGCCGGTGACCTTCGCCATCGACCCCGCCGCCACCACCAACAACGCCTGCACCCTCAACGACCAGGACGTGGTCTCCTTCGTCCGGGCCGGGACCTGCGTGGTCACCGCCGACCAGGCCGGCACCACCGACTACACCCCCGCCCCCACCCAGCCCGTCACCATCACCGTGGACCGGGCCGGCCAGGCGATCGTGTTCGACCCGGCACCCCCGACCCGCGGCACCGTGGGCGGGACCTGGACACCCGCCGCGACCGGCGGTGGATCAGGACAGCCGGTGACCTTCGCGATCGACCCCGCCGCCACCACCAACAACGCCTGCACCCTCAACGACCAGGACGTGGTCTCCTTCGTCCGGGCCGGGACCTGCGTGGTCACCGCCGACCAGGCCGGCACCACCGACTACACCCCCGCCCCCACCAAGTCCGTCACCATCACCGTGGACCGGGCCGGGACCTGGATGGACCTGACCCTCTCGGCTGACCAGACCGCCTACGGGCAGCCGGTCACCGCGACCGCGCGCACCTCGGCGGCCGGGGCCGTACGGTTCCTCCTCGACGGCACCCAACTCGGCGCCCCGGTCCCCACCAGCGGCGGCGAGACCACCTCGCCACCGATCACCGACCCGGCCACCGGCAGGCCCCTGACCCCGGGCACCTACACCCTCACCGCGACCCTCGAGCCCACCTCCCCCGAGCTGGCCGGCTCCGCCGCGAGCGCCACCCTGCGCGTCACCCGCGCCGAGACCACCACCACCCTCACCCTGGATGGCCAGGACCTCACCGTCCTGGTCGGCCCGGCCGGCTCACCCGACCCCGGGGTCGGTCGGCCGTCCGGGGAGGTCACCGTCACCGTCGGCGACACCGAGGTCGGCACCGCCACCCTCGACCAGGGCGTCGCCACCATCCCCGTGGACGAGTTCCCCGGCGGGCTCCCGGACGGTGCCGTCGTGACCGCGACCTACGCCGGCGACACCAACTACACCGGGTCCACGGCCACCATCAGCCGCACCAACCCGACCCTGACCGCCACCCTGACGGGGACGAAGGGCAACCGCGGCTGGTACGTCGGACCGGTCACGATCACCTTCACCTGCACCCCCGACACCGCACCCCTGACCGGCCCGTGCCCCGGCCCGGTCGTGCTGCGCCGCAACGGCGCCGACCAGACCCGGACCCGCACCATCACCGCCACCGACGGCGGCACCACCACCCTCACCGTCGCCGGTATCGACATCGACCGGACCAAGCCCCGGGTCAAGATCCGGCGTACCGCCACCAGAGGCGTCCGCTGCACCGCCACCGACCCGGTCTCCGGGCTCACCCCCCGCGGCTGCACCCTGAAGCGCACCCGTACCCCCCGAGCCGTCGTCTACACCGCCACCGCCACCGACCAAGCCGGCAACACCCGCACCGTCCGGCTCAAAGTCCGACGCTGACCCTCACCGCTCCAGCGCGCGGAGGAGCCGCTCCGCCTTCCACCGCGACTCGGCGTACTCCTCCGCCGCCTCGGACCGGACCGTGATGCCGCCGCCGGTGCCGAGCCGGTAGCGGCCGTCGCCGGTGGTGGTCAGGCTGCGGATCACCACGCCGAGGTCGGCGCGGCCGTCGGCGGCGATCCAGCCGAAGGCGCCGGCGTACGGCCCGCGCGGCGTGCTCTCGACGTCCCGGATCACCTGCATGGTGCGCAGCTTCGGGGCGCCGGTCATCGAGCCGGCCGGGAAGAGCGCCCGGAGCGCGCCGATCGTCGACACGTCGTCGCGCAGCCGGCCGCGGACGGTGCTCACCAGCTGGTGCACGGACTCGTAGGACTCGACGTCCATCAGGCTCGGCACCGTCACCGTCCCCGGCGCGCAGACCATCGCGAGGTCGTTGCGGAGGAGGTCGACGATCATCAGGTTCTCGGCGCGGAACCTCGGGTCGGTGGCGAGGTGCCGCCGCTGGCGCTCGTCCTCCGCGGGTGTGGCGCCGCGCGGGGTGGTGCCCTTGATCGGCTTGGTCTCCAAAGTGCGGTCGGCGGCGATGAGCGCGTACCGCTCCGGACTGCTGCTCAGCAGCCAGGCCCGCGTCTCGGGGAGATCGTGCTGGAGGAAGCCGGCGTACGGCGCCGGGTTGACCTCGCGCAGCCGCAGGTACGCCGCCAGCGGATCCCGCGGGCCCGCCGCCTCGACCCGGTAGGTGAGGTTGACCTCGTAGCTGTTGCCCGCGTGCAGCTGCTCCTGGACCTCGGCGAAGGCGGTTGCGTAGGCGGTGGGGGGGGCGGTGGTGCCGGGCTCGGCGGTGTCGGGATCCCCGGCTGGCCGGGGATTCCTGACGTTGTCGGCCGTTGCAACACCTGACAACGTCAGGGAAGGGCCGACAACCTCGTGGTCGAAGAACCGGATCTCGCGCGGCCGCATCCAGACCGCGTCGGGCAGGTCGTCGCCGTACGACGCGGGCAGGTCCGGCCGGCAGACGTAGCCGAGGTACCCGACCCAGTGGTCCTCGGGCGACCCGGCGTCGAGCTCCGCCTCGAGCGCCGCGAACACGTCGTCGCCGACGACCTCGGCGCGGCCGGAGGCGTGCCTGGTGACCTGGCGGGTCGTCGCGGAGTAGGTCAGCGACACGTCGTCCTCGTCGAGCCAGCCGACCATCGAGCGGCGGCCGGACCACTCGCGCGCACCACCCCCGTCGAGCCAGAAGCAGCGCCGATGCCCGGCGGCCACGTTGGCGAAGAAGGAGACGGGGTCGGTCACGGGAGCCCCAGGAAGGTCGCGACCAGCCGCGCGCCGTGCTCGGAGAGGATCGACTCCGGGTGGAACTGCACGCCTTCGAGCGGCAGCGTCCGGTGGCGCACCCCCATCACCACGCCGCCCGCCCACGCCGACACCTCCAGGGCGTCGGGCACGGACAGCGCGGCGAGCGAGTGGTAGCGGACTGCGTCGAACGACGCCGGCAGCCCCGCGAAGACCCCGCGCCCGTCGTGGGTCACGGTCGCGACCTCGCCATGGGCGGGCGGGACCCGGCCCACCTCCCCGCCGTACGCCGTGACGAGGCCCTGCATGCCAAGGCAGACGCCGAGCACGGGGCGGGTGCCGGCGGCCAGCACCGCGCGGCCGACGGCGAAGTCGGCCGGGTCGGCGGGATGGCCGGGACCGGGTGAGAGCACGACGTGGGAGTGCGCGAGCACCTCGTCGGCGGACACCTCGTCGTGCTGCACCACCGACGGCAGCGCCCCGGTCACCGACGCGACCAGGTGGACGAGGTTCCACGTGTAGGAGTCGTGATGGTCGACCACGACCACGTCCGGAACCACGGGCGACAACCTAGCCCGACGTCGTTCCTCGGCGTGTCGGACGTCGCGGATTGGTCACCAACCGCAGATCGCGGCCCGAAATCTCTGCGGTTTGGTCACCAACCGCATCCCTGGGGACGCAAACCGGGCCGGCGAAGCACGCCTGTGGACGCAGACCGGCCCGCGCGCAGAGGAAGCCCCGGACCGGCTCTCCGGACCTCGAGCAATCCCGGGAAATGCGGAAGGGCCCGATGAAGCTGGGGGGCAGTCTTCACCGGGCCCATGAGCGGGTTCCCGCCGTGTTACGTGGAGCAGCCTAGCGGCTCACCGGTCCGATGTACCGCGTTCGAGGAGAAGGTGTCGCACGATTTCGTGGAGGAGGTCGTATCCGTGCTCGGTGAGGATGGATTCGGCGTGGAACTGGATCCCCTGGAAGTGCGGACCCCGGACCCGGTGGACGTCCCCGGTCTGGACATCCGCGTCCACGACCACCCCTTCGGGTGAGCCCGCAGAGCCGAGCCGGGCCACGAAGGTGTTGTAGAAGCCGACCTGCTCGGTGCGGCCGTCGATCTCCACCGGCGACTGGGTGCCCTGGAACACGATGTCCTTGTAGTACAGCCCGATGCCGAGGTGGTGGCAGAGCGCCTGATGGCCCAGACACACGGCGAGGAACGGCCGCCCGGCCGCCATCAGCTCGGCCACGGCCGCGCGCAGGTTCGCCATCTTCGGGTCGCTGCCGTCGCGCGGGTCTCCCGGCCCGGGCCCGACGATCACCAGGTCGAAGCCGTCCAGGCAGCCGGGCGCGTAGTCCTCGTGGCGTACGACGGCGCTGGTCATGCCGAGCACGCCGAGGACGTGGCGCAGCATGTTCACGAAGTCGTCCTCGCCGTCGAGGATCACCACGCTCATGCCGGCCAGCCGCGGGTCGGGCGGCGAGCCGCCCTGGTCGGTCAGCCAGAACGACGAGAGCCGGCGATTGCGCTGGTTGAGCGCGAGCAGCACGTCCTCGTCGTTGACCAGCTCGGCGACGTTCACCGCCGGCGTCGGCGCGGGCTCGACCAGCCCGAAGGCACTGAGGATGCCGCCCGCCTTGGCGTGGGTCTCGGCGACCTCGTACGCCGGGTCGGAGTCGCGCACGAGGGTCGCTCCGGCCGTGACGGTGAGTCGGCCGTCGAGGTCCACGGACGCCGTCCGGATCACGATCGGGCTGTCGACGACCGGGCCGCCCTCGGCGTCGCGGCCGAGGATGGCCAGTGCGGCGCCGTAGTAGCCCCGGCCCTCGGTCTCGTACTTCCTGATCAGCCGGCAGGCGTTCTCGACCGGCGAGCCGGTCACCGTGGCGGCGTACATGGTGTCGCGCAGCACCTCGCGCGGGTCGCGGTCGGTGCGGCCGGCGAGGAGGTACTCGGTGTGGATCAGGCGGCTCATCGGCTTGAGGAACGGTCCGAGCACCTGCCCGCCCTCGTGGCAGATGTCGCACATCATCTTGAGCTCCTCGTCGACGACCATGAAGAGCTCGTAGATCTCCTTCTCATCGTGCAGGAACTCCAGGAGCTGGCTCTTCAGGTCGCCCCCGTCGGTCGAGCCTGTCGAGACCGCCGGCAGCCGGAAGGTGCCGCTGATCGGGTTCATCCGGACGTCGCCGCCGTGGATCGTCACGTGCCGCTCGGGGCTCGCGCCGATCAGGAACCGGTCGCCGGTGAAGAAGACGAAGGTCCAGTACGCCCCGCGCTCGCGCTCGAGCAGCCGCCGGAAGACCGCGAGCGCCCGGTCCGCACCCCAGTCCGCGACGGTCGCGCGGTAGTGCCGGCCGATCACCAGGTTGGCGCCCTCTCCCTGGCCGATCTCGTCCTCGATGATCGCCGCGACGAGCCGGCCGTACTCCTCGTCGTCGGTCTCGAAGCCGCCGCGGTCGGCGAACTCCACCGGCACCTCGTCGATCGCCTCGACCACCTCGGCGACGGTGAACTCCAGCTCGGACTCGACGTCCACGACGACCAGCGGGGCACCGTCGTCGTGCGCCTCGAAGCCGCGCTCGCGCACCTGACGGAACGGCACCGCGAGCAGCCGGTCGGCGATGTGCCCGGCCTCCGGCACGCCCTCGGTGAGAGGTACGTCGAGGATCGACTCGACCACCCGTCGGCGACCGCCGACCACGCCGACCGTGTCGCGGTCGCCGGCCCGCGTGGAGCGCCGGATGATCGCCCACGCCTCGTGCCCCTGGACGGCCGCGATGGCTTCCCGGGCAGTCGGCGCAGTCGGCGTGGTCGTCATGACGGCGACTCTAGTTCCCGGCGAGTCGGCGCAGTCTCAGTGTCTCAGCCCGCCGAGTCGGCGCAGTCTCAGCTGAGATTGCGCCGACTCGGCGTCAGCGGAGGGTCAGCCGGGAGGTGTCGTAGGTGCCCGGCGTCGGCTCGAGGAGCGCATCAGGACGGAGCGGATCAGGAGAGGGTGGTGAGCAGCTGGGTGGCGCGGGTGAGTACGACGTAGAGCGTGGCGCGGCCGGTGGCGGACTCGGACTCGATCTCCTGGGGCCGCACGACCACGATCCCGTCGAACTCCAGGCCCTTGGTGTCGAGGCCGGTGAGCACCACGATCCGGTCCTCGCCCGACGGCGCGACCGAGGAGTCGATGGCCGCCCGGGCGCCCGGCGCGTCGGCGGCGAACTCCGGCCAGGAGGCCAGCCAGGCGTTGGCCTCCGAGCGCCGCGCGACCGGCACCACGATGCCGACGGTGCCCTCGACCCGGCCCGCGATCTCGGCGACGGCCGCACGGGCGGCGGACTCCAGGTCGGCGTCGGCGACGCCCTCGACGACCTCCGGCGACACGCCGGTCGACCGGACGGCGGTCGGCAGGTCGGCGTCGAGGCCGACCCGCTCGGCGTACGCCGCGGCGTGGGCGTAGATCTCCGAGGAGTTGCGGTAGTTCGTGGACAGGTGGAACTCGTGGACGTCCTTGCCCTCCAGGGCGGCGGCCCGCGCGGCCGCGGCCTCGGCCGGCACCGGCCAGGAGGACTGGGCCGGGTCGCCGACGATCGTCCACGACGCCGTCCGGCCGCGCCGGCCGACCATCCGCCACTGCATCGGGGTGAGGTCCTGGGCCTCGTCGACGAGGACGTGCGCGAACGGGTCGTCCTCGAGCCGGTGCGTCGGCGGGGCCCAGACCCGGCCGGTCGGGGCGTACTCGCGGTCCGCGGCGGTGAACAGCTCCTGCACGTCGACGCCGCCCTCGAGCAGCCCGGTCTCGTCGAGGTCGCGCTCGTCGTCGGTGCGCGCCGGGACGTCGCCGATTGCGTAGCGCAGCTCGTCGAGCAGCGGCACGTCCTCGACCGTGAGCGCCGCCGACTCCGACCACGACTTCGACAGCAGCCGCTGCTCCTCGGAGCTGAGCACGCCGTCGCCGACGCGGGAGAGGAGCTCGGGGTCGCGCAGCCAGCCGAACACGGTGACCGCGTCGAGCGGCGGCCACCACGCGGCGACGAAGTCGAGGAAGTCGCGGTGGCCGAGCAGGTCGTCGTCGAACGCCTCGCGGCCCCGGTCGCGCCCGCGCTCGCCGCGGACCTGGCGCCACATCGCGTCGAGCAGGGTGGTGGCGACCCTCGGCAGCTGCCGGTTGCGGCGGCCCTGCGACATCAGCTGGCGGCGCAGCCGGCCGAGCTCGCCCCGGCCGAGCACGATCGTGTCGTCGCGCCAGAAGACGCGGAACTCCTGCGGGCTGCCCGGCGCCTGCTGGCGGGCGGTACGCCGCAGCAGCTCGGCCATCCGCTCGCCGCCCTTGACGTCGGCGACCGCGGGGTCGTCGTGGCGGGTGGCGCGGACGCCGTCGACGACCTCGCCGAGCGACCGCAGCGCGACCGCGGTCTCGCCGAGGCTCGGGAGCACCCGCTCGATGTAGCGCATGAAGACGCCGCTGGGGCCGACGACCAGCACGCCGCCGCCCTCGTAGCGCCGGCGGTCGCTGTAGAGGAGGTACGCCGCGCGGTGCAGCGCGACCACGGTCTTGCCGGTGCCCGGGCCGCCGGAGATCGACACGACGCCCTTGCCCGGCGCCCGGATCGCCCGGTCCTGCTCGGCCTGGATGGTGGCGACGATCGAGTGCATCGAGCGGTCGCGCGCGCGGGAGAGCTGCGCCAGCAGCGCGCCCTCGCCGACGACGGGGAGCGAGGTCTCCGCCTCGGCGTCGAGCAGCTCGTCCTCCACGCCGACGACCTTCTGGCCGGCGCAACGCAAGACGCGTCGCCGTACGACGTCGTGCGGCTCGGCCGCGGTGGCCTGGTAGAACACGGCGGCCGCCGGGGCGCGCCAGTCGATCAGCAGGGAGTCGCGGTTGGCGTCGCGCAGCCCGATCCGGCCGATGTAGCGCGGCTCGGGGTCGACCTGCTCGCGCAGGTCGAGGCGGCCGAAGACCAGGCCCTCGTGGGCGGCGTCGAGCTGCGCCATCCGCCGCGCGGCCTGGAAGACCATCGCGTCGCGCTCGACCAGGCCGCCCTCGTGGCCCAGCCGGCCGCGGCTGTGGCCCTCCTTGGCGATCGCCTCGGCGGCCTTGGCCGACGCGGCCAGCTGCACGTACACCCGGTCCACGAACGCCTGCTCGGCAGCGATCTCCCGATCGACCAGCTCTTCGGACAACGCCTGTCTTCCCCTCGTCCCGGACCGGCTCCGGCAAGTGGACAAGCCTACCCGGGAGCTACTTCTTCCGGGACAGGAACGCCGCCATCGCCGCGCGCGCCTCGTCGGAGGCGAACAGCCGCGCGGACAGCTCGGCCAGCTCGTCGCCCCGCTCGTCGACCCGGGCGACCAGGTCGCGGTTGAGGATCCGCTTGGACTCGCGCAGGCCCTGGGCGGCGCCGGTCGCCAGCGAGGCGCAGACCCTCGCGACCTCGGCGTCCAGGTCGTCGGCGGGCACCGCCGTCGTGACCAGGCCGTACGCCGCCGCGGCGGTGCCGTCGAAGACCTCGCCGCCGAGCGTGGTGAGCGCCGCGGCCCGAGGGCTCATCCGGGCGTGGACCGTGAGCGAGATGATCGCGGCCGCCAGGCCGAGCTTGACCTCGGTCAGCGCGAAGGTCGCGTCCGCCGACGCGACCACGATGTCCGAGGCGGCCACGATGCCGATGCCGCCGGCGCGGACCGCGCCCTGGACCCGGGCCACCACCGGCTTGTCGAGGGTGAGGATCAGCCGCTGCAGGTCGACGACCCGGCGGGCGCCCTCGTCCATGCCGCCGGCCGACGCCTCCGACAGGTCGGCGCCGGAGCAGAACACCCGGCCCTCGGCGGTGAGCAGCACCACCTTCACGTCCGGGTCGCCCGCGGCCCGCTCGAGCGCCTCGAACAGCTCGGTGACCAGCTGCCGCGAGAGCGCGTTCCGGTTGTGCGGTGAGTCGAGCGTGACCGTCGCAATTGCGCTGTCATGGCAGTCGTCGACGGAGTAGCGAACGAGCTCGGGCATGCGGCCCATCCTGTCAGGAGAGTCTGCCGCATGCCCGAGCCCGCCCCGGATCCGCCCGGTGGGCGGTGGCCCCGGCCGGAGGTCAGCGCTTGATGCGCACCGTCCGGACGTCGCCGCCGATCTTCAGCTTCGCCTTCTTCAGCTTGCCCAGCGTCTTCTTGCCGAGGGCGGTCTTCTTCAGGCGCAGCGTCGCCTTCTTCCCGGACTTGATCTTGTACGCGCCCTTGGCGAGGACGCTGCCGGCCTTGACGGTCTTGCCGCCGACCTTCATCGTCGACGCCGCGAACAGCGTCGCCGTGCCCTGGCAGGTGCCGCCGCCCGAGCCGCACCTGACGGTCGTGGAGACCGTCCGGGCCGAGCCGGAGACCAGCAGCGGGGCGACCGGCACGACCGGCGGCGAGGTGTCGACCCGGACGGAGACGCTGGAGCTGTTGTCGCCGCTCGTGGTCTCCGGGGTCGACGTCGTCACCGTCGCCGTGTTCTCGATGTTCCCGCCCTGGTCGGCCCCGCGCTCGGTGCGGTTGGACAGGCAGAGCAGGTACAGCTTCGCGGACAGCGGGCCGTTGGTCGGGTTGTAGAACTTGAACACCCGGACGATCGGCCGCGGGTCGTTGCCGAGGACGACGAGACCGGGGTCGATGTCGTAGCCGGCGACGATGCCCTTGGCGTCGTTCGCGCAGGTGAGCGTGTACTCCGCGGTCTGCCCGGCCGGGACGGAGACCGTCTGGCGGATCTCGTCCAGCCCGAGCTGGTGCGTGTGCCCGTTCGCGGTGCTGACCAGGTTGTCCATGCAGCGCATCGTGAACGTGCCCGTGGTCGCCGCACCGTCGTTGACGACGCCGAAGCGCCAGCCGTTGTCGCCGTCGGGGTACGTCGTGACGACCGGTGCCGTGCCGTCCAGCTGGTAGCCCGGCTGGATCGGGGTCTGGCCCGGGCCGCACGTCAGCGTGACGTCGGTGCGGCCGGACGGCAGCGCCCGCGTCTCGCTCAGCTGCGGGCCGACCACCACGTCGTGGCTGTGGCCGTTGACCGTCTCGCTCTGGGTCTTCACGCAGACCGCGAACACCTTGCCCTGGGCCCGGCCGGTCGCGTCGTTGACGAACGTCGCCCGCCAGCTGTCGTTGCCGATCGCCCGGTTCTCGGTCATCGCGATGTCGGCGAACGTGCCGGTGCCCTGGTCGACCTGGTCGATCCGGCCCGAGCCGTCGGTCACGACGTAGCCGGGCATGCAGGCCACGGTGCCGGTGGCCTGGTCGTCGGCCTCGATGTCGACCTGGACCTCGGTCTTCTGCACGTCGAACAGGTGCTGGTGGTCGGTGCCGACCTCCGGCAGCGGGTCCACCTTGACCCGGATGTCGACGCTGCGGGTCTGGCCGGCCGGCACGGTCCCGAGCTCGCAGCGGACCGTCGAGCCCGAGCGGGTGCACGGCGCGTCCGCGGACACGTAGGTCACGCCGCTCGGCAGCGCGTCGGTCACGACCACGTCGTTCGCGTCCGCGGCACCGGTGTTGGTGACGGTCAGCGTGTAGGTGATCACGTCGCCCTCGCGCGGCGTCGTGTCGTCGACGGTCTTCTTGACCTTGACGTTCGTGACCGTCGGCTGGACCGGCGTGGTGGTCGAGTCCGAGTCCTGCACCGTGCTGCCGTCCGGCGTCCTGCCGGTGGCGGTCGCGGTGTTGTCGACCTTGCCGTTGCTCACGTCGCCCGCGGTGATCGGGTAGGTCACCGGGGTGCAGTCGAAGGACTCGTCGGGCTCGAGGCCGCCGGACGGGCAGGTCACCGGGCCGACCTTCGGGTCCGTGACCGTCACCGGGTCGAGCTTCACGTTGCCGGTGTTGGTCACCCGGAACGAGTAGGTGATGGTGTCGCCCGCGTCCGGGCCGTTGCCGTCCAGGTCGTCGATCGCGCTCGCGGTCTTCGACAGCTGGATCGAGCCGGTGGCCGGCAGGTCCACGGTGCGCGAGTCGTCGTCGGTGACGGTGTCGCCGCCCGGCGTCGTACCGGTCACCTCGGCGGTGTTGTCCACCGAGCCGTAGTCGACGTCGGCCTGGGTGAGGGCGTAGACGCGCGGGTCGCAGTCCACCGACGCACCCGGGGCCAGCGGAGCGCTCGGGCAGGTCACCGGGCCGACCTTCGGGTCGGAGACGGTGATGTTGGTGAGCGTCACGTTGCCGGTGTTGGTCACCTCGAAGGTGTAGGTGACGGTGTCGCCGTCGTCGATGCCGTTGCCGTTGACGTCGTTGACCGCGCTGGCGGTCTTCACCAGCTTGATGCCCGGGCTCGGCGCGACCGGGGTCGTGGTCGAGTCCGTGTCGGTCACGGGCGAGCCGGTCGGCGGCGTGCCCGAGGCGGTGGCGGTGTTGTCGACCTTGCCGGCGTTCACGTCGGCCTGGGTCAGCGCGTACGTCTTCGGCGAGCAGCTCACGGTCGCACCCGGCGCCAGGGCGCCGGCCGGGCAGGTGATCGGGCCGACCTTCGGGTCCGCGACCGTCACGGGGTCGAGCTTCACGTTGCCGGTGTTGGTGACCGCGAACTGGTAGGTGATCGTGTCACCGGTGTCCGGGCCGTCGCCGTCCACGTCGGTGATCGAGCCGGCGGTCTTCACCAGCGTGATCGACGGGGCCGCCGGGACCGGCGTCGTGGTCGAGTCGGTGTCGGTCACGCTCGACCCCACCGGCGGCTTGCCGGTGGCGGTCGCGGTGTTGTCGACCTTGCCGGCGTTCACGTCGGCCTGGGTCAGCGGGTAGGTCTTCGGCGTGCAGGTGACCGACGCACCCGGGGCCAGCGGGCCCGACGGGCAGGTGATGGCGCCGAGCTTCGGGTCGGACACCGTGACCGGGTTCAGGGTCACGTTGCCGGCGTTGGTCGCCTCGAAGCCGTAGGTGATCGTGTCGCCGGCGTCGGGGCCGTTGCCGTCCACGTCGGTGATCGCGCCGGCGGTCTTGTCCAGGACGATCGACGGGTACGCCGGGACCGGCGTGCTCGTGGAGTCCTGGTCGGTCACGTTGTTGCCCGTCGGCGGCTTGCCGGTCGCGGTCGCGGTGTTGTCGACCTTGCCGGCGTCCACGTCGGCCTGGGTCAGCGTGTAGCCGGCGACCGTGCAGGTCCTGGTCTGGCCGGGCGCGAGCGCGCCGGACGGGCAGGTGATCGTCCCGACCAGCGGGTCGGAGACCGACCACGGGTCGAGCGTCACGGTGCCGACGTTGGTCACCTTGAAGGTGTAGTTGATCCGGTCGCCGGCGTCCGCGCCGTTGCCGTCCTGGTCGAGGACGGCGCTCGCGGTCTTGTCGAGCTCGATCGCGGGCGTGCCCGTGAGGCCGGTCGTGGTCGAGTCGTCGTCGGTCACGTTGTCGCCCGTCGGCGGCTTGCCGGTCGCGGTCGCGGTGTTCTCGACCTTGCCGCTGTTCACGTCGGCCTGGGTCAGCGTGTAGACCTTGCTCGGGCAGGTCATCGACTGACCCGGGTCGAGCGTGGTGGTCGGGCACGCGATCGCGCCGCCGAGCTTGGGGTCGTCGACCGCGACGAGGGTGAGCGCGACGTTGCCGGTGTTGGTCACCACGAACGAGTAGGTGATCGTGTCGCCGGCGTCCGCGCCGTTGCCGTCGTTGTCGCTGAGGGCGCCCGCGGACTTGTCGATCTCGATCTTCGGCACCGTCGGGACGACGACCGTGACCGAGTCGGTCGCGGTGACGTTGCCGCCGGTCGGCGGCTTGCCGGTGGCGGTCGCGGTGTTGTCGACCTTGCCGGCGTTCACATCGGCCTGGGTCAGCGTGTAGGTCTTCGGCGTGCACGTGATGGACGTGCCGGGCGCGACCGCGCCGGACGGGCAGGTGATGGCGCCGAGCTTCGGGTCCGTCACCGTGACCGGGTTGAGCGGGACGTTGCCGGTGTTGGTCACCTTGAAGCCGTAGGTGATCGTGTCGCCGGCGTCGGGGCCGTTGCCGTCGACGTCGGTGATCGAGCCGGCGGTCTTGTCCAGCGCGATGGCCGGGTTCGCCGGGACCGTGGTCGAGACGCTGTCGTCGTCGGTCACGGTCACGCCGTTGGAGCCCTTGCCGGTCGCGGTCGCGGTGTTGTCGACCTTGCCGGCGTTCACGTCGGCCTGGGTGAGCGTGTAGGTCTTCGGCGTGCAGGTCATGCTCGCGCCGACCGCCAGCGTGGTCTGCGGGCAGGTCACCGCGCCGACCTTGACGTCGGTGACGGCGATCGTGTTCAGCGCGATGTTGCCGGTGTTGGTCACCTTGAAGCCGTAGGTGATCGTGTCGCCGACGTCCGGGCCGTTGCCGTCGAGATCGTTGATGGCGCTGCCGGTCTTGTCGATCTCGATGGCCGGCTTGAGCGGCAGGTTGGTGAACGTGCAGACGACCGTGTTGCCGGAGGTCGACGGCATCGTGAAGGTGCCGCTGTTGCCGGTGCCCTCGGCGACCGTCGAGCCGTCGGCGCTCTTCACGCACTTCCAGGTGGTCGTGTAGTCGTTGAGGTCGGTGCCGCCCGAGGCGGTCTGGGTGATGGTGTACGTCGTGCTCGGCAGTACGACGACCGGGCCGGCGACCTCGTCGTCCTCGGTCTGCAGGCCGGAGTCGGCGCCCGCGGTGGTGCCGGCGTTGCCGCTGGAGACGCCGCCGCCGGTGAGGGTGACCTGGAACTGGTCGGCGGCGTCGTGGCGGCCCTGGGGCAGGTCGACGCGCACGGAGGCGGTGCTCGGGGAGGAGCAGGACGCCATGTCGGAGAGGCTCAGCGACACGGTCTTGGTCGAGATCAGGTCGCCGCTGGACGGGTTGACCTTGAGCACCTTGCCGGAGCCGGTGCCGATGACCAGGACGCCCGAGCCGTCGAACGCCATCGACGCGTACTGGCCGGAGTTGCCCGGCAGGCTCGCGAGCACGGTGGCGTTGAGCGACTGGGTGCCCGCCGTGGTCGGCAGCGGGCCGTTGACGCGGGCCAGGGTGCCGGCCGCGGTGGTGCTGGCGTTGCTGACGACGTACAGGTTGCCGACCGCGTCGAAGGCCATGTCGCCGTTGCTCGACAGCCCGGCGATCGTGCCGACCTGGCCGATCGACGTGTTCGTGTTGGTGTCGAACGCGAACACCTTCCAGGGCGTGCCGCCGGAGGCGTAGTAGTAGATGCCGTTGGCCGGGTTGATCGCGCCGGCGATCACGCTGCTGGCGCTGGAGTTGGCCGGCGCGCTCCAGGTGTCGGCGTCGTTGGTGTCCGCGTCGAACCGGATGATCTCGTTGCGGGCCCGGTTGAACGCGTAGATGTAGCGGCCGCCGCCGTTCGGGAGGGCGAGCGCGTTGACGTCGTCCCCGCTCCCGGCCGGGATGGTGCCGTTGGACGCGAACGTGCCGGCGGTCGGGTTGACCTTGCTCAGCGCCCGCGTGCTGCCGTTCACGCTGTAGACCACGTCGGCCGCGCAGACGAAGCGCGGCGAGCTCGACGACCCGGTCGCCTGCGCGGGCGGCGCCGGCAGCAGCACGAGGGCGAGGGCGCCGAGCAGCAGCGCCATCGTGAGCACGACCACGCCGTGGCGGCGTACCCGGTCGTGCGAGTGGATCGGAATTGCGCGCGTCAGCGACGTCATCGCCTGGCCCCCCAGCCTCGGCCCGTCTCCGGGCAGTACAGATGCGACTTCGGCGGCAACCGTAGGGGTGAACCGGGTGGCCCCGTGCGGCCTTGAGGAAATCTTGAGGTCGGGCCGCTCCGAACCACCCCCATGAGGAACCGACTCGCCCACGCCGGCTTCGGCGTCCTGTCCGCGATCGTCGGCGTCGCCGCCGGCCACCTGGCCGCGAGCCTGCTGGAGCCCGCCTCGTCGCCGGTGCTCGTGGTGGGCTCCACCGTCATCGACCTGACGCCCACGCCGGCGAAGGAGTGGGCGATCCGGCAGTTCGGCACGAACGACAAGGCGGTCCTGGTCGGCTCGGTGATGCTCGGCGTGCTGGTGCTCGCGGCGGTCGCCGGGCTGCTCGCCCGGCGCCGGTTCGGGTACGGCGCCGGGCTGCTCGTCGCCCTGGTAGCGATCCCCGCCGTGGCCGCCGTGAGCCGTCCGGGCGCGGGCGCCCTCGACGTCGTCCCGAGCCTGGTCGCGGCCGTCGCCGGGGCCGGCTCGCTGGCCTGGCTGGTCCAGACCGCCGGCCCCTCTCGGGAGGCCACCGGGCGCCGCGGCGTGCTGGTCGCCGGCGGCGTGCTGGCAGTCGGCGCCGCGGCACTGGCGGGCGCGGGACGCTGGATCACGTCGTACCGCACCGACCTGACCGACGTGGCGCTGCCGGCAGCCGCCGACCCGGCGCCGCGGCTCCCGGCCGGCCTGGACGAGCGGGTCCCCGGCATCAGCCCGTTCCGCACGCCGACCGACGACTTCTACCGGGTCGACACCCGGCTCACCCTGCCGATCGTCGACCAGGGCGGCTGGACGCTCACCATCGACGGCGACGTCGAGCAGGAGGTGACCTTCACCTTCGACGAGCTGCTGGCGATGCCGCTCATCGAGCGCGACATCACGCTCACCTGCGTCTCCAACGAGGTCGGCGGGAAGTACATCGGCGCCGCGCGGTGGCTCGGCGTCCGGCTCACCGACCTGCTCGACCGCGCGGGCATCGGCAGCACGAAGGCCGACCAGATCCTCAGCACCGACGTCGACGGCATGACGATCAGCACGCCGCTCGACGTCGCGACCGACGGCCGGGACGCGATGATCGCGGTCGGCATGAACGGCACCTCGCTGACCCGCGAGCACGGCTTCCCGGCGCGGATGGTGGTGCCCGGGCTCTACGGCTTCGTCAGCGCCTGCAAGTGGATCACCCGGATGACGCTGACCACGTACGCCGAGCAGGACGCCTACTGGACCCGGCGCGACTGGGCGACCGACGCGCCCATCAAGGTCTCCAGCCGGATCGACACCCCGAAGCCGCTGTCCACCGTCGATCCGGGCCGCACCCTCGTCGGCGGCGTCGCCTGGGCGCAGCGCCAGGGCGGGGTGCGGAGGGTCGAGGTGCGCGTGGACGGCGGGCCGTGGCAGGAGGCCCGGCTCGGCCCGTCGGCCGGCAACGACTACTGGCGGCAGTGGTACCTGCCGTGGACCGCCGAGACCGGGCAGCACACCCTCGCCGTCCGCGCGACCGACGGCGAGGGCGACGTGCAGACCGCCGTCCGCGCCACGCCCTTCCCCGAGGGCTCCAGCGGCATCCAGCAGATCGTCGTGAACGTCGGCTGATCCGGCCAATCCGATCCGGCACCCGCTCCGAACCACTCCCGAACCGACCTCAACGGAAGGCACCACCATGAACCGCAAGCTCCCCCTCGCCGCCCTCGCGCTCGCCGCGACGTTCAGCTTCGTGGCATGCAGCGGCGACTCGGGCTCGGGCGACACCGCGTCCGACACCCCCTCGTCGTCCGCGATGTCGCCGACGCCGTCGGACGACATGTCCTCGGGCGGCTCGATGGGCGCCGGGGCGCAGACCTTCGGCGCCGGCTGCTCCCAGATCCCCGCCGACGGCGCCGGGTCCTTCGACGGCATGGCCACCGAGCCGGTCGCCACCGCCGCGAGCTCGAACCCGCTGCTCAAGACGCTGGTCGCCGCGGTCGGCCAGGCCGGCCTGGTCGACACCCTGAACTCCGCCGACGGCATCACCGTGTTCGCGCCGACCGACGACGCGTTCGCGAAGATCCCCGCGAAGGACATGAAGGCCGTGATGTCCGACAAGGCCACGCTCACCAAGATCCTGAGCTACCACGTCGTCCCCGAGCAGCTCGCGCCCGACCAGCTCGCCGGCACCTTCAAGACCCTCGAGGGCTCGAAGCTGACGATCAAGGGCTCCGGCGAGGACTTCACCGTCGGCGACGGCGGCGCGCAGGTGCTGTGCGGCAACATCCCCACGGCGAACGCCACCGTCTACGTCATCGACTCGGTGCTCATGCCGGCAATGGGGTAAAGGACTGCACGTGGAGCACATCAGGCCCGTCGAGCCGGACGCCTCGCCCCCCGGGGGCGGGGCGTCCGGCCCCGACCTGGTCGAGCTGCTGCGGCGCTCGAGCCGGGGCGACGAGAGCGCGTTCGCGCAGCTGTACGACGCCACCGGCTCCCGCGTCCACGGGCTGGCGCTGCGGGTCGTCCGCAACCCGGCCCAGGCCGAGGAGGTCACCCAGGAGGCGTTCCTGGAGATCTGGCGGACGGCGTCCCGCTTCGACCCCGACCGCGGCAGCCCGCTCTCCTGGCTGCTGACGATCACCCACCGCAAGGCGGTGGACCGGGTCCGCTCGGCCGAGGCGGCCAGCCGGCGCGACGTCGCCTACCAGCACCGGAACCAGCAGGTCGCGCACGACGCGACCGCCGAGGCCGCCCAGGCCTCGCTCGAGGCGCGCCGCGTGCGCGGCGCCCTCGCCGACCTGACCGAGGTGCAGCGCGAGGCCGTCGGCCTCGCGTTCCTCGGGGGATACACACACACGGAGGTGGCGACCATGCTCGACCTGCCGGTCGGCACCGCCAAGACCCGCATCCGCGACGGCCTGATCCGGCTGCGCGACGCCCTGGGGGTGAGCTCATGACGGAGATCCACGCTCTCTCCGGCGCGTACGCCGTGGACGCGCTCGACGACCTCGAGCGGGCCGCCTTCGAGCGACACCTCGCCGAGTGCGCCGAGTGCCGCGCCGAGGTCGCCGGCCTCCGCGAGGCCGCCGCGCTGATCGCCGAGACCACGACCGCCGACCCGCCGCCCGAGCTGCGCGACCGCGTGCTCGCCGGCATCGCCACCGTCCGCCCGCTGCCGCCGGTGGTCCCGGCCGCCCGGCCCCGCCGCCGTACGCCGCGGCTGCTGGTCGCCGCCGCGGCCGCCGCCGTCCTCCTCGGCGCCGGCACCGTCGTCTGGCAGCAGCCGTGGGCCGAGGAGACCGTGCAGGCGCCGAGCGTCGCCCAGCAGGTGCTGACCGCCGACGACGCGCGCAGCACCACGCTGGCCTTCCCCGGCGGGGCGTCCGCGAAGGTCACCCGCTCCGACTCCGTCGGCCGCGCGGTGATCGAGACGCGCGACATGCCCCCGCCCCCGGACGGCAGGGTCTACCAGCTCTGGCTCGACCAGCCCGGCGAGGGCATGGTCTCCGCGGGCGTGATGCCGGTCGCTGCCGACCAGACCCTGGTGCTCACCGGCGACGCCGCCACGGCGACCGGCGCCGGGATCACCGTCGAGCCCGCGGGCGGGTCGACGTCGCCGACCACGAAGCCGATCGCGCTGTTCGAGTTCGCGAGGTCGGATGCCTGAGCGACGACAGCGTGTCGCCGTCGTCGGGTCCGGGGTCGCGGGCCTGACGGCGGCCTACGTCGCGTCCCGCTCCGCACGGGTCACCCTCTACGAGGCCGACGACCGGCTCGGCGGGCACGCCGACACGCATGTGGTGGACGGGCTCGCGATCGACACCGGCTTCATCGTGCACAACGAGCGCACCTACCCGACGCTGCTGCGGCTGTTCCGCGAGCTCGGCGTGACCACCCAGGACTCCGAGATGTCGATGTCGGTGCGCGACGACGCCACCGGCCTGGAGTACGCCGGCGCGCTCGGTCTCTCGGGCCTCTTCCCGGGTGGGCGGAGCATCGCGCGACCGGCGTACCTGCGGATGCTGGCGGAGGTCCCGCGCTTCCACCGGCTCGCCCGGCGGCTGTGCGACGACGTGACGCTCGGCGAGTTCCTGGAGCGGCACGGGTTCTCGGCGTACTTCCGCCGGCACTTCGTGGAGCCGCTGGTCGCCGCGGTGTGGTCGTGCGACCCGGCGGTGGCGCGGGACTACCCGGCCCGCTACCTGTTCGCGTTCCTCGCGCACCACGGCATGCTCGGCGTCACCGGGTCGCCGCGGTGGCGGACCGTCACCGGCGGCTCGCACGAGTACGTCCGCCGCGTCGGCGAGGCGCTGCACGAGGTGCGCACCGGCACCAAGGTGACCTCGGTGCTCGAGACCGCGGACGGGGTCGAGGTCACCGACGGCAACGGCCGGGTCTCGGCGTACGACGCCGTCGTGATCGCCACGCACCCGGCCCAGGCGCTGGCGATGCTGGCCGAGCCGACGGTCGCGCGGCGCGAGGTGCTCGGCGCGATCGGCTACTCCGCCAACGTGGCGCTGCTGCACACCGACACCTCGCTGCTGCCGCGGGCGCCGCGGGCCCGGGCGTCGTGGAACTTCCGGCGCCCGGTCGACGACCTCGGCCATGTCACGGTCACCTACGACCTGACCCGGCTCCAGCGGCTGCCCACCGACACCCGCTACCTGGTCACGCTCGGCGGCGAGCACCTGGTCGACCCCGACCTCGTGATCGACCGGATGGAGTACGAGCACCCGCTCTACACGCCCGCGTCGGTCGCCGCGCAGTCGCGGCTGGCGTCGATCGACTCGGACCGGGTCGTGTTCGCAGGCGCCTACCACGGCTGGGGATTCCACGAGGACGGCGCCCGCTCCGGCCTCGCCGCGGCCGAGCGGCTCGGGCTGTCCTGGGACGCGCCGCCCGCGCCGGCCACCGGCATCTACGCGACGACGATCCGGCACACCCGACGCACGCCGTTCCGGCGTACCTTCACGCACCGGTCGCGCACCTGGCTGGTCGACCTCGACCACCTGCCCGACCACGGCGTGCTGGCGCGCTTCGAGGCGCGCGACCACCTCGGCGACCCCGCCCTCTCCCTGCGCGATAACGTCGCCGCCTTCCTGTCCCTGCACGGGATCGAGCTCGGGTCGGGCAAGGTCTGGCTGGCCGCGCACCCGCGCGCGCTCGGCTTCTGCTTCAACCCGATCAGCGTGTTCTGGGCGTTCCCGTCGAGCGGGCCGCCGTGTGTGGTCGTCGAGGTGCACAACACCTACGGCGACCGGCACGCCTACCTCGTGCACCCCGACGCCAACGGGCGCGCGCGCACCGACAAGGCGATGTACGTGTCGCCGTTCCACGGCACCGACGGGTGGTACGACGTCGCCGTCCCCGTCCCGCACGGTCGCCTGCACGTGGCGGTGACGCTGCACACCGACGACGGTGCGGTGTTCAGCGCCTCGCTCTCCGGCCGGCGCTCGGCCCGGGGCGCCCGGCGCACCGCGCCCGAGGCGCTGCGCGGAGCGCTGCTGATCCGGCTGCACGGCCTCGCGCTCTGGCTGCGCCAGCTGCCGGTGCGGCCCCGCCCCGACCACCACCAGGAAGGTGTCCGGTGACCTCACTCCGGTCAGCCGTCGCGCGACGGCTGTTCGTCGGCGCCGTCGACCGGCTCGACGTCGCGGTGTCCCTCGACGGCCGGGCGCTCGGGCGCGGCGGCCCGCCGATGGTCGTGCACCGGCCCGACGAGCTGTTCTCGCGGCTGGGCCGCGACGGGCTGATCGGCTTCGGCGAGGCCTACCTGACCGGCGCGTGGGACGCGCCCGACCTGGCCGGCTTCCTCACCGTGCTCGCCGCCGACGTCGCCGACCTGGTGCCCCGGCCGCTCCAGCGGCTGCGTCCCGTCGTCCAGCGCCGGCGGCCCCGCAGGCACCGACCGTCGACCGGCAACAGCCGCGAGCTGATCGCGCACCACTACGACCTCTCCAACGACCTGTTCCGGCTGTTCCTCGACGAGTCGCTGACCTACTCCTCCGCGCTCTTCGACACCTCCTCGGACCTGCACGAGGCGCAGCTGCGCAAGATCGACCGGCTGCTCGACACCACCGGCGTCGGGCCCGGGACGCGCGTGCTCGAGATCGGCACCGGCTGGGGCGAGCTCGCGATCCGCGCCGCCGCCCGCGGCGCGACCGTCCGGTCGATCACGCTCTCCACCGAGCAGCGGGACCTGGCCCGCAAGCGGATCGCCGACGCCGGCCACGCCGACCGGGTCGACGTCGACCTGTGCGACTACCGCGACGTCTCGACGGGCTCGACCAGCGGGGAGCAGTACGACGCCGTGGTGTCCGTCGAGATGATCGAGGCGGTCGGGCACGAGTACTGGCCGGCGTACTTCCGCACCCTCGACCGGGTGCTCGCCCCCGGCGGCCGGGTCGGCCTGCAGGCAATCCTGATGCCGCACGACCGGATGCTCGCCACCCGCGGCGGCTACACGTGGATCAACAAGTACGTCTTCCCCGGCGGCTTCCTGCCCTCCGCCCGGGTGATCGACGAGGTGTGCGCCGCCGACACCTCACTCGCGGTGGTCGACCGGCTCGCGTTCGGTCCCGACTACGCCGAGACGCTGCGCCGCTGGGACGAGGCCTTCCTCGCCCGCCGCGCCGACGTCCTCGAGCTCGGCTTCGAGGAGACCTTCGTGCGGATGTGGCACTTCTACCTGGCCTACTCCCGCGCCGGCTTCGCCTCCGGCTACCTCGACGTCCAGCAGCTGACCCTGGTGCGCGCGCGTTGATCGACCGACGGTGGTCGAGGTGCGAGCCTGTTGCCGACCTGGATCTGCACGGTCCGGCCATCGGACGTCCCGCTGACGAGCAACGCGCCGCCGGCGTTCAACAGGTCCGCGTACGGCGCGACGAGGTCCGGTCCCAAGAGCCTGTCGAGGTCGGCGAGGTTCGCGACGGTCCGGACGCCCATCTGGATGGCGCCGGCGCTGTGCACGTTCCCTTCGGTCATGGCGGTCGTCGAACCGATGCGTTCCGGTCGGCTTCTGGTGAGTCGTGTGCCTGAGAACGCCCTATGGCTCGGTGTCAGGCACACGACCCCGACGGACTGTCCTGTCGGCCGCGGACACGCGCTACTCGGAGCCGGCCTCGCGCTCGCGCCTCTTCCTCTCCTCGTACGCCTTGCGCTGCGCCTCGGCGCGCTCGCGGACCTGGCGGAGGAACTCCTCGTCCTTCTCCGGGTCGACGGCGGCGGCACGGCCGGGGCGGTCGTACTCGGGATAGGAGGGCTGGGCGCGCTCGTGCACCGAGCGACGGGCGGCGCCGCCGTCAGGACGGCCGGCGATCAGCCAGGCGAGCGACCCGACGAGCGGGAAGAGCAGGACGAGGATGATCCAGGCGACCTTGGGCAGGTTGCGGACCGAGGAGGACCGCGCGCCGATCGCGTCCACCAGGCAGAAGACCCAGAGGGCGAACGTGACGATCCCGAGAAGCAGCTCCAGCTTGATCACGAGCGGAAGTGTCCCCCGCAGCGACGGGCTTCGTCACCGGTTTCGCGTGGTTGACTCGGCAGATGGCGAACGACCGGGTGGACGCGGCGTTCGCGGCGGCGCCGCGGGCGTGGTTCCTGCCCCGGACGCAGCGGCGCCGGGCGGCGTACGACGGACCGATCGACATCGGCCACGGCCAGACCAACTCCCAGCCGCGCACGGTGGCGGACATGCTGCGCCTGCTCGACGTCCAGCCCGGAGACCGGGTGCTCGACGTCGGGTCGGGGTCGGGCTGGACGACGGGCCTGCTGGCCCACCTGACCGGCGCGGGCGGCAGCGTGCTGGGCCTCGAGCTCGTGCCGGAGCTCGTGGAGTACGGCCGGGGCAACCTCGAGCGCGGCGAGTGGCCGTGGGCGCGGATCGAGCAGGCGACGCCGGGCGAGTACGGCGATCGGGCCGGTGCGCCGTACGACCGGATCCTCGTCTCGGCCGAGGCGCGCGAGCTGCCCGCCGCCCTGGTCGCCCAGCTCTCCCCGGCCGGCCGGCTGGTCGTGCCGGTCGCCGGCGAGATGCTGCTGGTCGAGGCGAGCTCCGGGCAGCCGGTGGTGAGCCGGCACGGGCGCTACCGGTTCGTGCCCCTGCTCTGATCGCCGCGCGGCGCCGTCACCCGGATCCGCGCTCCGTGCCGCGGGACGCTGGTGATGTTGCGGACCTTGGGCTCGTCGCGGCCGACCGCGGTGACGTCGTACGCCGTGAACACCTCGCGCAGCACGGCGACCCCCTCCATCGTCGCGAAGCCCGCGCCGATGCAGCGGCGCACGCCGCCGCCGAACGGGATCCACGTGTTGGCGGGCGGGTTCTGGCCGAGGAACCGCTCGGGCCGGAACACCTCCGGATCCGGGTGATTGTCCTCGCGCGAGTGGGCGATGATGATCGACGGCCCGACCGTGGTGCCGCGCGGCAGGTCCCAGCCCGCGATCGTGGCCGGCTGCATCAGCGTCCGCACGACCATCGGGATGATCGGGTGCAGCCGCATCGACTCCTTGAGCACGGCGTCGAGGAGCTCGTCGTCGCCCTCGACCGCCGCCGTCCGGCAGCGCGCCAGCAGCGCCGGGTCGCGGCCGGCCTCGTAGAGCGCCCACGACAGCGCGCTCGCGGTCGTCTCGTGGCCGGCGAGCAGCAGCGTCACCAGCTGGTCGCGCAGCTCGGTGTCGCTCAGTCGTTCGCTGGTAGCGTCGCCGTCTTGACCCTGCACGATCAGCTTGGACAGGACGTCGGTGCGGCCGGCCAGGTCCGGCGCCGTACGCCGCTCGCGGATCTCGGCGTACATCAGCCGGTCCAGCTCGCGCTGGTTGTCGATGGTCGCCCGCCACGGGCCGTACCGCTGCAGCCACGGGTAGCCCCAGCCCAGCAGGATCGCGGGGCTGATGTTCACCGTCTTGTTGACCCGGGGGCGCAGCTCGGCGAGGCGGCGCTCGTCGGTGACGCCGAAGACCACGCGCAGGATCACCTCGAGGGTGAGCGCGTTCATCCGGTCGAGCGCGCGGAACTCGACGCCGGGCCGCCAGGTGGCGACCTCGGCCTTCGCGACCTCGGTGACCAGCGCCTGGTACTCGCGCAGCGCGTGCCCGTTGAACGCCGGCATCAGCAGCTTGCGCGCCCGCTTGTGCTCGGCGGAGTCCTGGAGCAGCAGCGAGTGCTCGCCCATGATCGGGCCGAGGATGCCGTTGGCCTTGCCCGCGTGGAAGACCTCGGGGTCGCCGGCGAAGATCTCCTTGGCGTGCTCGGGCCGGGTGAAGAACACCAGTGGCCGGCCGCCGGGCGCGAGCCGGACGGTGAAGACGTCGCCGTACCTGCGCCGCATGTAGGGGTGGAACCAGTGCCGGAACCGCAGCAGCCCGGCGGTCTGCAGCAGCACCGGCCAGCGCGGCCCGGGCGGCAGGCCGGTGCGGTCCACGGGCGGCAGCCGCTCCTGGTTGCCCGGGCTCATCCGGCGGAAGCGCTGGGTCGTGAGCTGGTCGACGTCGTCCAGGATCGTCACCGTGCCGACGCTACGCCCGCTATTGAAAACTCGTCAATAGTGGGCGCGGGCCTGCGGCTCTCGACGCTGGCGGCACATGTCGAGATGCAGCGAAGCTTGACGAAGCGCACGCGGCCAACTGTGGCCAAACGGCAACGATCCGGGCGAGTCGCCAAAGTAGACGGCACGTCGAGCCGTCGTGAGCGTCGGTGGTCCTTGAGACGATGAGGCCGTGCTGCTGGCGTTCGTTGATGAATCTGACCGCGGAGACTTCCGCTGCTTCGCTGCTGTTGTCGCTGACGACGTCGCCACGAAGGAGCTCACCGATCGGCTCAACGCGATCGTCCGGCAGGCCAGCGTTGACTACGGCGTCCCACGCACGGCTGAGATCCACGGACACCCCCTATTTCACGGCAAGGAAGATTGGAAGGACGTCGGAGCGCGAGCGAGGGCAGGCATCCACGAGAAGGTCATCGACGCCATCCTGGAGGCTGACGTGACGATCCTGCTGCGCTCCGTAAGCGAGGAAGGGCTGCTCCGGCGCCAAGAGCGCAACAACTACCCCGTTCGATTCCCCGCTGAGCAGGTGTGCTTCCAGCACATCCTCCAACGGGTCGACCGGCTCGCGAAGAACGCAGTTACCTACGCGCTGGTGATCGCCGACGAGCGCGGAGACCGCGAACGGCACCGGGAGCGGTTCGCCACGTACCAGACCGAGGGCACTCCGGGTGTCTACATGCACACGACGCTGAGTTCGCTGCTGGACACCGTCCACTTCGCGCCGAGCCACCGGTCACGTATGTTGCAGGCCGCCGACATGCTGGCGTTCACCTATCGACGTCACCAGACGGTCGTTGAGTCGGACCTGAGGGCTCAGAAGATCATGGATCGGATGTGGTCGAAGCTCACCTCGTCCGGCAAGCTGTTCGAGCCTGGTCAGTGGCCGTGACGCACAACAGCCCCACGCAAGCGTGGGGCTGAAGGCCATGCGGGCGGCAGCGCGGCTGCGGCCTGCTGTTTCAGTGTAGCCCGAACCTCCGACACGTACGACCAACCTGCGCTCGTGTCTCGGTGGGTGTTGGCGGCCAGGTGGGTTCGGCGGATCATTGGCGGGCCGGTCGTCGGGGCTCTTGTAGCTGTGGGGAACCGTCGGGGCGGCGGGGTACTGCGCGTCGGGGTTGGACGAGTTCCATCGGGTCCGTCAGGTGTGGGTGCCTGCGGCCCAGGTATGCGGTGCACCTCGGTCTCGGTGCGCACCGCCGAGACGAGCGACGCCGTACCTCGGGCGTGCCCGTCGGCCTCGGCCTCGACAAGGGCCGACCAGGTGACCCGTAGCCCGTCGGCGCGAGCACCGGCGATCACCAGGGTCCGGGTGACGGGCGAAGCCAGAGTGTTCGCATCCAGGAAGAGAGTCGTGGGCTCACTCACCGAGCAGCTCGGCCCCGATCTCCGCGGCGCCGGCTTCGGCCATCCGCCGCATCAGCTCGTGGCTGTACCGCTCGAACTCGGCCAACGGGATCCGGTGGTGCGTGCCGACCTTCGTCGCCGACAAGTCGCCCTCGGCGATCCGCCGCAACACCGTCGACCGCGACATCCCCAGCCGTCTCGCCACCTCGGCAGGCGTCAGCAGCTCGACCCGGGCCGACACGTCGACCACCTCGCCGCGCGCCTTCGCCGACTCCAGGAACGCGCGAAGCGACGCCCAGTCCTCCTCCGACAGGTACGCAGGGTTGATCGTCATCGTCTCGCTCACAATTCCCAGCATAGACCCTTGTGACCATTTGCAACGACCTAAGTGACCACGCACCGGGGCCGGGTCAGGAGCTCCGGGCCGCGCCGAGCACCTCGTGCCGCGGCACCGGGTTGTCGCGGCGCGCCGCGCAGGTGAGCCGGGTCGCCGTGGCCGGGTCGCGGTGGGTGCGGACGGCGATCTGGTAGCTCCCGCCCGCGACCGCGAACGTCGCCGTGGTGACGTCGCCGTCGACCTGCCGCCGGGTCAGCACGACGTCGCCCTCCCGGGTCGCGCCGAGCTCGCGGCGCAGGTGGATCTCGGCGGCCTGCACCGCCATCGGGTACGACGAGCGGCCCCTCAGGTGGTCCAGGTCGAGCTCGCCGGCGAGGTGCGCGCCGGCCACCGCGATCGACGAGACCGGGTCGAGCCTCCCGTAGTAGAGCCCGTGCGGGAGCACCACCAGGTTGGCCGCGAACCGGTCGCCGCCGATGTGCGAGACCTCCCACGTCTCCTCGGGATGCGCCCGGTCGAGCGCCCGCGCGACCGGCCGCCCGCGCTCAGCACAGCAGGCGTCGTGGCGACCGTTGGTGCAGACGCAGAACAGCGATCCGGCGTACGCCGCCAGGCCGCTCGTGCCGCCGTCGCGGAACGCCGCCAGGTCGAGGTCGAGCACCTCCCGCGGGTCGGCGAGCGTGCCCGACTCGATCCGCGGCGCGACCGGGTCGGAGTGGGCGGCGAAGACGCGCACCCCCTCGCCGTCGGGCTTCGAGCTGAACCGCCGGATCAGCAGGATCTTGGCGCGGTGGGCCTTCGCCCGCTGCTCGAGCGCGGCGCCGAGGCCGTCGGGCAGCCGGGCGTCGAGCAGCGCGTCGCTGCCCCACGGCCCGACGTGCTCGAGCAGCAGCCAGGTGCGGACGTGGGTGGCGGTGCCGCCGACGGGCTCGTCCCGCAGCAGGCTCTCCGCCGCGCAGCGCCGCGTCGACCGAGAAGGGGTCACGCGATCTCCAGCAGCCCTTCTCGCACCAGGCGCCGGCAGAGCACCAGGTTGCTCTGCGGGTCGAGCGGGAGGTCGGCCGGCGTGAAGCTCTCACGGGCGCGGACCTCGTCGAGCGCCGGGCGGATCCACGCCGGCACGACCATCGCGCGGTCGCCCAGCAGCACCTCGACCTGCTCGCCGCGATCCAGCAGCACGCAGGGGTGGCCAGGGCGCCGACGGAGGACGGTGCTCGCCGAGACCGAGCCGAGCACGTCGTGCAGGCCGCCGGGCAGCCGCGGCGGCCGGGTGGTGAGGAACCGCCGGATCTCGGCCTCGACCGCGGCCGATGCGTCGAGGCGGCGTACCTCCTCGGCCAGGCCGGCCAGCCGCTCGGCGAGCGCGGCGGAGAGCGGGGTGGGGGCATCGAGGTAGCCGGCCGGCAGGTGCTCGTCGGGTACGCCGGCCAGCACGTCCGTCAGGGTCCGCTCGACCAGGCCGCGCCAGGTGAGCTGGTTGACGCCGATCGTGACGTGCAGCGACACCGTCTCCTGCGCGCGGGCGGCGTGGGGGGTGCCGGTGGGGAGGTACAGGGAGAGGCCGGGCTCGAGCAGCACGTCCTCGGGCCCGTCCTGACCGTGCACCTCCCAGAGCTTGGCGCCCGCGGTCTGGAGGACGAAGACGTCGTGGCTGTCGGAGTGGACCGCGAAGCCCTGCGAGCCGGGCGGGGTGAGGTAGGCGTTGGCCTGGCAGGGGTGGCCGAGCTCGAGCTCGAGCTCCGCGATCAGCCGGGTCAGCGGCGGCCAGTAGCGGTGCAGGCCCTGGAAGACGACGGTCGCGCCGTCCCCGAAGAGCGCGAGCGCCCTGCCGGCGTCGACCAGCCCGGTGAGCGGCCTGCCGGCCAGCGTCGCGCCGCGGGTGTAGGCCGACTCCGGCAGCACCGAGCCGTCCCTGGCCATCCGGATCGACGGCGTACGGATCGCGGTCGAGGTCAGCAGGTGGTCGGCGTCGTCGAGGGAGAGCAGCCCGACCAGGTCATCGGGGTCGGTGCGGTGCAGGTGCACACGGGACGCCCAGACCTTCCTCAGGAAGGTCTGGGCGTCACCGCTGAGCAGGTCGAGTGCGCTCACTCGGGGCACTCAGGCGTCGGTGCCGTCGCTGTCGCTGCCGTCGCCGTCGGTGGTGTCCGTGGCGTCGCCGTCGGACGCGTCGCCGTCGGTCCCGTCGCTGTCACCGCCATCGGTGCCGTCGGCATCACCGCCGGCACTCTGGTCGACCACCGGGCCGGTGGTCATGTCGTCGTCACTCAGGGGCTCTTCCGGTGTCATCTGTCCTCCTGTGTCTGCAGCGGATCGGTCTCGTGCTCGCCAGTCTGCTGCGGTGCCGACCGGCGGACAAGCGGTACCCGACCTGCCTCGGCAGCAGTCCCTCCACCGCCTATGTAACGCCGGGTTATCTCTTGTTCCCACGGTGTTGCAACCTGGTGGGAACAAGGGGTAACCCGGCGTTACATCCGAGACCGCGCACCGACCTCAGCCCGGCCGCCCGGCCAGCCAGGTGCTGATGACCAGCGGGACGCCCGGTCGGTAGGCGAGGTGCACATGGCTCGGCGCATCGAGCACGACGAGGTCGGCGCGGCGACCGGGCACCAGGGCGCCGACGTCGTCGCGGTCCAGCGCCTCCGCGCCACGGTACGTCGCCGCGTGGACCGCCTCCGCCGGCGTCATCCCCATCTCCCGGACGGCGAGGGCGATGCAGAGCGGCATCGAGCTGGTGAAGCACGACCCCGGGTTGCAGTCGGACGCGAGCGCCACGCGGACGCCGGCGTCGAGCAGCCGCCGGGCGTCCGGGTAGGGCTGGCGGGTGGAGAACTCCACGCCCGGCAGGAGCGTGGCGATCGTGCCGCTGCTCTCGAGAGCCGCCACGTCGGCGTCGGACAGGTGGGTGCAGTGGTCGACCGCGACCAGGCCGAGCTCGGCGGCGAGCTGCACGCCGGGGCCGGGGCCGAGCTGGTTCGCGTGCAGCCGTCCGCGCAGGCCGGCCGCCTCGCCCGCGGCCAGGATCACGCGGGCCTGATCGCCGTCGAAGGCCCCGCGCTCGCAGAAGACGTCGATCCAGCGGGCGTGCTCACGCGCGGCGTCCAGCATCGGGCCGGTCACCAGGTCGACGTACTCCCCCGGGTCGGCTGCGTGCTCGGAAGGCACCACGTGCGCGCCGAGGAAGGTCGTCTCCTCGGTGAACTGCCGCGCCACCGCCAGCGACCGCGCCTCGTCGTGCACGGTCAGGCCGTAGCCGCTCTTGATCTCGACGGTCGTCGTGCCCTGCCGGCGCATCTCGGCGACCAGCCGGGCGACGTGGCTGGTCAGCTGCTCGTCGGTCGCCGCGCGGGTGGCCGCGACCGTGGTGCGGATGCCGCCGGCGGCGTACGGCCTGCCGGCCATGCGCGCGGCGAACTCCTGCGCCCGGTCGCCGGCGAAGACCAGGTGGCTGTGGCTGTCGACGAAGCCGGGCAGTACGGCGCGGCCGCCGACGTCGATCCGCTCGTCGGCGTCCGGGGCCGCGGCGGCGGGGCCGGTCCAGGCGACCCGGCTCCCCTCGACGACGATCGCGGCATCCTCGATCGTCGTCGGACCCTCGGGGTCGGCGGTGAACAGCTCGCCGATGTTGGTGATCAGGGTCGTGGCCACAGCGCTCCCACCGCCTCCTCGAGCTCGCGCCCGATCCGTTCGTCGTCCCCGCGCGTGTAGACCGGTCGCCCGCCGACGACCACGTGGGTGACGTCGGCGGCCGTGGCGGCGAAGACCGCGGTGTGCTCGTCGGCGCCCGTCCCCGCGGTCCGGGGAGAGCGCGTGTCGAGGGTGACCAGGTCGGCCGGCTCGCCCACGGCGATCCGCCCGCCCGCCGTACCGATCTCGAGCAGCTCGGCGGCGGACCAGTGCCCGCGCTCCTGCGTCGCGAGCCGCTCGTCCATCTCGAGCCCGCGCAGCTCCTCGAACGGGTCGATGACCGCGTGGCTGTCGCTGCCGACCGTGAGCCGGCAGCCGGCCTCGGCCAGCCGCCGCGCCGGGCCGATGCCGTCGGCGAGGTCGCGCTCGGTGGTCGGCGTGACGCAGACGTTGGTGCGGGTCTCGCCGAGCAGCGCGACGTCCTCGTCGGTCAGGTGCGTGGCGTGGACGACGGTCGTGCCCGGGCCGAGCAGCCCCTCGTCGTACAGCAGGCGGGTCGGGGTGACGCCGTACGCCGCCAGGCAGTCCTCGTTCTCCTGCCGCTGCTCGCTGAGGTGGACGTGCAGCGGCGCCCGGCCGCGGAAGACGTGCAGCTGCTCGCGCGGCACGGCCCGCACCGAGTGGATCGCGGCGGGCCCGTCGCCGGCGCGCTCGGCCCACTGCTCCGCGGTGCCATCGCTGTAACGCCACTGCACACCCTGGGGCGGCGCGCCGAAGCCGCTGCTCACGTAGCAGGTGTCCAGCAGCGTGATGCTCAGCCCGGCCTCGGCGGCCGCCTCGGTCAGGGCCCGCCCCATCGCCTCGGGCTCGGGGTGGTGGACGTAGTGGAACTCGGTCACCGACGTGTACCCCGCCGCCACCATCTCGCGGTAGGTCGCCCGCGCCAGCGCGAAGTAGGTGTCCGGCGTGAGCCGCTCCGCCACGGCGTACATCTGCTCCCGCCAGGTCCAGAACGTCCCTCGCCCCCACTGGGTCCGCCCCCGCAGCGCCCGGTGGAACGCATGGCTGTGGTCGTTGGTGAGGCCGGGGATGGTGAGGCCGGGGATGTGGGAATCACCGGGTAGCCGGTGATTCCCACCCCCGTCCGAGCCCGGACCGACCGCGGTGATCCGGCCGCCCTCGACCTCGACCAGCACGTCGTCCCGGACGGCGCCGTCGACCCAGGCCCGCTCCAGCAGGTACGCCGACGTGGGAGCCGTCACCGCGCCAGCCGCTCGAGGGTGTCGGCGAGGGCCGAGACGCCGGCCAGGCAGTCGGCCATCGAGGCGTGCTCGGCGGGGGAGTGCGAGACGCCGGTGGGGTTGCGGACGAAGAGCATCGCGGTCGGGATCCCTGCGGCAGAGAGGATCCCGGCGTCGTGGCCGGCCTGGGTGGGGATGATCGGCCAGCGGTCTGCGGCCACGAGCGAGGCCAGCGCCGGGTCGAAGGCGACCGACCCCGACACCGACTCCGGCGTCACGGTCAGCGTGGTGCCGTCCCGCCCGGCCCGGTCCGTCGCCTGCGCCTCGATGGACGACACCAGCGACGCCAACCCCTCGTCGGTCGAGCACCGGGCGTCGAGCCACGCCGTCACCAGCGAGGGCACCGCGTTCGTGCCGTTCGGCGAGACCGCCACCCGGCCGAAGGTCGCGCGCTGCCCGGCCAGCCGGGCCTGCTTGTTCGCGCCGAGCGCGGTGAACGCGTAGGTGAGCATCGGGTCGGCCCGGTCCTCCATCCGCGTGGTGCCGGCGTGGTTGGCCACGCCCGCGAAGTCGAAGCGGTAGCGCCCGTGCGGCCAGATCCCGCTCGCCACCCCGACCGCCGCGCCCCGGTCGACGAGGTCGCGGCCCTGCTCGACGTGCAGCTCGACGAACGTCCCGACCGACGACAGCAGCGACGAGACGCCGCCCGGTACGACGTCGCCCAGCGCGACCCCGTCCCGGTCGGTCAGCTCACGGGCGGACTCCCACGACAGGGCGCCGGTCGCCAGCCGCGAGCCCAGGCAGGCCAGCCCGAACCGGGAGCCCTCCTCCTCGGCGAAGACCGACACCCCGATCGGCCGCGCCGGCACGAACCCGCGCGAGCGCAGCAGGTCGACCGCGGCCAGCGCCGAGACGACGCCGAGCGGACCATCGTACGCCCCGCCGTCGACCACGGAGTCCAGGTGCGAGCCGGTCAGCACGCCCGGACCCGAGCCCGCGTCCCACCAGGCCACGAGGTTGCCGAACCCGTCGCCCTCGACGCGCAGCCCGCGCGCCGCGCACTGCTCGGCAAACCACGCGCGCAGCTCCTCCTCCGGCGCCGTGAACGGCGACCGGTGGTAGCCGCCGCTGCGCGCCGACCGGCCGATCGGGGCGAGGTCGGCCCACATCCGCTCGAAGTCGTCAGGCACGAGATCATCAGGCACGAGATCGTCAGGCACAGTGCTCTCCATGGAGTTCCAGGACGTCGTACGCCGCCGCAGGATGGTCCGCAACTACACCACCGACCCCGTGGACCCGGCGGTGGTCGACCTCGCGCTGCGCAACGCGACCCGCGCGCCGAACGCCGGGTTCAGCCAGGGCTGGGCGTTCCTGCTGCTCGACACTCCCGACGACGTCGCCCGCTTCTGGGCGGCGACGGCGGACGACACCGCCCGCCCCGACGCATGGCTCGCGGGCATGATGAGGGCGCCGGTCGTGATCGTGCCGTGCTCCAGCAAGGCGGCGTACCTCGACCGCTACGCCCAGCCCGACAAGGGCTGGGCCGACCGCGACGAGGCCCGCTGGCCGAAGCCGTTCTGGGACATGGACACCGCGATGGCCGCGCTGCTGATGCTGCAGACCGCGACCGCCCACGGCCTCGGCTCCTGCTTCATCGGCATCCCGCCGGCCCGCGAGGCCGCGGTGCGTACGGCGTTCGCCATCCCCGACGACTTCGACCCGGTCGGCGTGGTCACGATCGGCCACCCGGCCGAGACCGTCGGCGCGAAGGGCTCGCCCACCAGGCGGCCGCGCAAGCCGATGGCCGGCCTGGTGCATCGCGGGAGTTGGGGCCACGAGGCCAGTCCATCGGCGTGAGCCGTCGCGGTCAACGACCCGCAAACACCGTGAGTCTCACATCCGAGACCAATAGCCTGCGCTCGTGACGACCCACCGCGCAGTGCCCAAGCTCCAGGCCCTGGTCCGCATCCCGACCGTCTCGCACCGCGACCCGAGCCTGGTCGACACGGCCGCGTTCGACCGGTTCGTCGAGGAGCTGCGCGAGCAGTTCCCGCTGCTGCACGAGCGGCTGGAGCTGACCCGGGTCGACGCCCACGGGTTGCTGTTCCGCTGGGCCGGCCGCAGCGCCCAGCGGCCGGTCGTGCTGATGGCCCACCTCGACGTCGTACCCGTCGACGACGGCGCGCCGTGGCGGCACCCGCCGTTCGGCGCCGAGATCCACGACGGCGCGATCTGGGGCCGCGGCACGCTCGACGACAAGGGCCAGCTGGTGGCGGTCTGCGAGGCCGTCGAGACGCTGCTCGATGAGGGGTTCACCCCGGCCCAGGACGTCTGGCTCTCCTTCGGCTGCAACGAGGAGGTCTCGGGTACGGCGGCCGGGCTGGCCGTCGAGGAGCTGACCCGCCGCGGCGTACGCCCCTGGTTCGTGCTCGACGAGGGCGGCGCCGTCGCGGCCGAGGCGTTCCCGGGCGTCGCGAGGCCGATCGGGGTGGTCGGCCTGACCGAGAAGGGCATCACCTCGCTGGAGCTGCGCGTCGACGGGCGCGGCGGCCACGCCTCGACCCCGGCCCGCAACGGCCCGACCACGCGGATCGCGCGGGCGATCACCCGGCTGGACCGGCACCAGATGGCCGCCAGCGTGCCGGACCCGACCGTCGAGCTGCTCCGCCGGATGGCGCCGCACGCCCCGCTCGCACTGCGCCCGCTGATGGCCAACGCCGCGCGGCTCCGCCCGCTGCTCACCCGCGCGCTGATCGCGGCCGGCCCCGAGCCGGCCGCGATGACCCGGACGACCTTCGCGGTCACGACCCTCTCCGGCTCCCCCGCGCTCAACGTCATCGCCAGCACCGCCCGGGCCGGCGTGAACATCCGGATCATGGTCGGCGACACCGTGGCCTCCGTGCTCGAGCACGTCCGCAGGACCATCGACGACGACCAGGTCCAGGTCACCGTCGTCGAGGAGAGCGAGCCCAGCCCGGTCTCGCCGATGGACGAGGCGTTCGAGCTCATCGCGGACACGATCGACGAGGTGTTCCCCGACGCCGTGCCCGCGCCGTACGTCATGATGGCCGCCACCGACTCGCGGTTCTTCACCGCGATCTGCCCCAGGGTCTACCGGTTCGCGCCGTTCCGGATGACCAAGGGACAGCGCGAGTCGATCCACTCCTACGACGAGCACCTCGGGGTCGACGCCCTCGCCGAGGGAGTCCGCTGGTACCGGCGCCTGATCGAGAGGATCCCCGCATGACCGTGCTCAACGATCCGCGGGCCCGGGGCCTCGCGACCGTCGTCGGCTTCCTCGTCTGCGTCGAGCTGGCCAGCGGGATCCTGCAGGGCTACTACACGCCGATCTTCAGCGACATCGCCGACCACCTCGACATCGCCGACGCCGACGTCAACTGGTTCGAGGCCGCGCAGCTGATCGTCTCCGCGCTCGTCGTACCCCCGCTCGCCCGGATGGGCGACATCGTCGGCCACAAGAGGGTGCTGCTGCTCTCGACCGCGGTGACCGCGCTCGGCTCCTGGGTGATGGCGTTCGCGCCGTCGTTCACGACCTTCCTCGTCGGCTCCGCGCTGCAGGGCGCGTACGTCGTGTGGCTGCCGCTCGAGGTCGCGATCATCCACCGGCGTACGGCCGGCACCGGTCGCCAGCACCAGCTCACCCGCCGGGCCGCCGGCATCCTGGTCGGCGCGCTCGAGCTCGCCGTGATCATCGGCGCGCTCACCAGCGGCGCGCTCGTCGCGGCGACGTCGATGACCGTGCTGCTGACGCTGCCGGCGATCGTGGTGACGGTCGTGTTCTTCGTGATCTGGTTCGGGATCGAGGACCTGGAGGGCACGTCCACCGGGGGGCTCGACTGGGGCGGCCTCGGGCTGATCACCGCCTCCCTCGGCCTGGTGATGGCGGGCCTGATCGTCATCCGTCTCGACGGTCCCGGCAGCGTCCTCGCCTGGGGGCTGATCGTGCTCGGCCTCCTCGCGCTCGTGCCGTTCGCGCGGTTCGAGCTGCGACAGGTCGAGCCGATCGTCGACGTACGCCTGCTGCGCTCCCCGGGCCAGTGGCCGGTGCAGCTCACGGCGTTCCTCTTCGGCATGTCCGTGCTCGGCGCGCAGATCCCGCTCTCGACGTTCGCCCGCACCGACCCCGACGTCGCGGGCTACGGCCTCGGCGCCAGCGCCGGCTTCGTGTCGACGCTGATCGGCGTCTACGTGATCTTCATGGCGATCGGCGCGTTCTCGCTGCCGCTCACCGCGCGGGCGTTCGGGCCGCGGGGCGCGCTGGTGGTGTCGTCGGTGCTGGTGGCGATCGGCTATGCGCTGTGGCTGCCGTTCCACGGCTCGACGGCCCAGGCGCTGGTCAACATGGCGGTGATCGGCGTCGGCTCGGGCGCGCTCGTCGCCTCGCTGCCGGCCGCCGCCGCGGCCGCGGCGCCGCCGGAGCGCACCGGCTTCGCCACCGGCATGACCAACGCGACCAAGACCGTCGGCGGCGCCATCGCCTCGGCCGTCTTCGCGATCGCGCTGTCGGCCACCGGCTCGCTCGACAACCCCGAGGAGGGCCACGCGCCGCTGTCGGGCTACCTCACCGTGTGGGCGGTCTGCGCGGTCGCCGCGCTGCTCGCCGCCCTCGCCCTGCTGGCGCTGCCGAGACAGGTCGCGGAGGAGCCGACGCCCGCCCTGCGCTGAGCCCTGCGCCGAGTCCTGTGCTGACTCCCTCCACAGGCGCCGTCGGCCGTCTCGCCCCGCACGCCCTCCGGTGGCAGACTGGACGGTGCCGGGCAGCCGTCCGAGCCGGAAGGAGCGTGAACCATGACCGAGCCGCAGTCCTGGACGCTCATCATCGGGTTCCTCGCCGCCGTCAGCGCGCTGCTCGGCATCATCACCACCTCCTTCCACCGCACCCTGCGCACCGAGATCGGCTCCGTACGATCCGAACTGCGCACGGAGATCGGCGCGGTACGCACCGAGATGCGGGCCGAGTTCCGGCGCATGGACGAGCGGCTCGACCACCTCGACCGCGACGTCCAGGCGCTGACCCGGCACATCTTCGACCGGCCGGAGTGAGCGGACCATGACCGAGCCGCAGTCCTGGACGCTCATCATCGGGTTCCTCGCCGCCGTCAGCGCGCTACTCGGCATCATCACCACCTCCTTCCACCGCACCCTGCGCACCGAGATCGGGTCCGTGCGCACCGAGCTGCGCAGCGAGATCGGGTCCGTGCGCACCGAGCTGCGTACCGAGATCGGGTCTGTGCGCACCGAGATGCGGGCGGAGTTCCGGCGCATGGACGAGCGGCTCGACCACCTCGACCGCGACGTCCAGGCCCTGACCCGGCACATCTTCGACCGGCCGGAGTGAGCAGCCCGTGCCCGAGACGCCCGACCGCGCCGCGGCCCGCGCGCGCATTCAGCAACAGCAGACGTGGGTCGACCTCCAGGTCAAGCAGGCGATGGAGCGTGGCGAGTTCGACGATCTCCCCGGCGCCGGTAAGCCGATCGAGGGCCTCGGCGACCAGCACGACCCCGACTGGTGGCTGAAGCAGCTCGTCGAGCGCGAGCGGATCGCCGTCCTCCCGCCCGGCCTCGCGCTGCGCAAGGAGGACGCCGAGCTCGACGCCGAGCTCGACCGCCACCACTCCGAGGCACAGGTCCGCGAGCACATCGAGGACTTCAATGCCCGGGTGATCCGCGCCCGCTACTCCCTCAGCGCCGGGCCGCCGCTGGTCACCATGCCGCGCGACGTGGAGGAGACCGTCGCCGCGTGGCGGGAGCGGTACGCCGCCCGCCGTACCGTCCCTCGAGCCGGACCCGCCGCACCTCCGCGACGCCGGCACTGGTGGAATCGGCGGAGGAACCGATCCGAGGGAGGGACATGAAGAACGTGGGTGTGGTCGGTGGCGGCCTGATGGGGTCGGGCATCGCGGAGGTCAGCGCGCGTGCCAGTCAGGACGTGGTCGTCGTGGAGTCGAGCGAGGACGCGGCCAAGGCGGCGCTGGGCCGGCTGGAGAGGTCGCTGCAGCGCGCCGAGGCCAAGGGCAAGATCGAGTCCGCCAACGAGGTGCTCGGCCGGATCCGGGTGGTCACCGACCTCGACGCGATGGCCGACCGCGAGGTCGTGGTCGAGGCGATCGTGGAGGACGAGCCCGCGAAGGTCGCGCTGTTCAGGTCGCTGGACCAGGTCGTGGCCGCGCCGGAGGCGATCCTGGCGTCCAACACCTCCTCGATCCCGATCATGAAGCTCGGCGTGGTCACCTCCCGGCCGACGCAGGTGATCGGCATCCACTTCTTCAACCCGGTCCCGGTGCTCCAACTCGTCGAGCTGGTCCCCTCCCTGCTGACCTCGGCCGACACCACGCAGCGGTCGCGGGCCTGGGTCGAGGGCGTCCTGGGCAAGCAGGCGATCGACTGTCAGGACCGGGCCGGGTTCGTGGTCAACGCGCTGCTGATCCCGTTCATCCTCTCCGCGATCCGGATGTACGAGTCCGGGTTCGCCTCGGCCGAGGACATCGACCGCGGCCTGGTGCTGGGCGCCGCCCACCCGCAGGGCCCGCTCGCCCTGGCCGACCTGATCGGCCTGGACACCACCAAGGCCGTCGCCGAGTCGCTGTACCAGGAGTTCAAGGAGCCCCTCTACGCCGCCCCGCCCCTGCTCCAGCGAATGGTCGACGCCGGCCTGCTCGGCCGCAAGTCCGGCCGCGGCTTCTACACCTACGACTGACGGCCCGCGTGTCAGATCAGTCATACCAACGAGCAGCGGAGCGCTGCTACGTTCCGCCCCATGAGCGGATCCCGCAGCGCGAAGGACTTCTTCCGGCCCCTGGCGGTGGGGGCGCCGACGCCACTCACCGAGATCCCGGCGCGACCCAGCCGGGCGATCCACTTCTTCGATCCGAGCAACCCGAAGATGGCGGCCAAGGTGCCGGACCTGGTCGGCACCGTCGACGTCCTGCTCGGCAACCTCGAGGACGCGGTCCGGGCCGACAACAAGGTCGCCGCGCGCGCGGGCCTGGTGAAGATCGGCCGGGACACCGCCGATCTGGGGCAGGGCGGCCCGACCCAGCTGTGGACCCGGATCAACTCCCTCGACAGCCCCTGGGTCCTCGACGACCTCACCACGCTGGTCCCCGCGATCGGCGACAGGCTCGACGTCGTGATGGTGCCCAAGGTGCAGGGCGCCGAGGACATCCACTACGTCGACCGGCTGCTCGCCCAGCTCGAGGCCAGGGCCGGGCTGGAGAGGCCGATCCTCGTGCACGCGATCCTCGAGACCGCGCGCGGTGTCGCGAACGTCGAGGAGATCTGCGGCGCCAGCCCGCGCATGCAGGGCATCTCGCTCGGCCCGGCCGACCTCGCCGCCGACCGCCGGATGAAGACCACCCGCGTCGGCGGCGGCCACCCCGGCTACCTCGTGCGCCAGGACCCGCCCGGTGAGAACGGCGCCGCGAACATCGAGGCCCGCCGGGCGACGTACCAGCAGGACCTCTGGCACTACACCATCGCGCGGATGGTCGACGCCTGCGCGATGCACGGGATCTACCCCTACTACGGCCCGTTCGGTGACATCGCCGACGTGGTGGCGTGCGAGGACCAGTTCCGCAACGCCTTCCTGCTCGGCTGCGTCGGCGCCTGGAGCCTGCACCCCACACAGATCGCCATCGCCAACAGGGTGTTCAGCCCCAGCGTCGAGGACGTCGCGCACGCGCGCCGCGTGGTCGCGGCCCTGGGAGCGCAGAGTGGCGACGGCACCGGCGCCGTGATGCTCGACGGCAAGATGGAGGACGACGCCTCCCTCAAGCAGTGCCTGGTGATGGTCGAGCTCGCCGAGCAGCTCGCCGCGATCGACCCCGCCCTGAAGGAGCGGTACGACGCGATCGAGGGGGGCGCGTGATCACCCCCCTGCGCAGCGTCCTCTACATGCCGAGCTCCAACGAGCGCGCGCTGGAGAAGGCCCAGTCGATCCCCTGCGACGGGCTGATCCTCGACCTCGAGGACGCCGTCGCCCCCGACGCCAAGGCGACGGCCCGCGAGGCGGCCTGCACCGCCGCGGCCAGCGGCGAGTACGGGCGCCGTACCGTCACCATCCGGGTCAACGGCATCGGCACCGAGTGGCACGACGCCGACCTCGCCGCCGCCGCCCAGGCCGGGCCGGACGCGGTCGTCGTCCCGAAGGTCGACAGCGCCGACCAGGTGCACCGGCTGGTCGCCGCGCTGGAGAGGTACGGCGCCCCCGACCACACGAGACTCTGGGCGATGATCGAGACGCCGATCGCGATCCTCGACGCGCTCGGCATCGCCCGTGCGAGCGAGCGGCTGTCCTGCTTCGTGATCGGCACCAACGACCTGGTCAAGGAGCTGTACGCCGAGCACGTGCCCGGCCGGGCCCCGATCCTGCCGAGCCTGCACACCGCCCTCCTCGCCGCGCGCGCCGCCGGCATCGCGATCCTCGACGGCGTCTACAACGACGTGCGGGACACCGAGGGCTTCCTCGCCGAGTGCACGCAGGGTCGGCAGCTGGGGTTCGACGGCAAGACCCTGATCCACCCCGGCCAGGTCGAGGGTGCCAACGCGGCGTTCGCGCCGGACGAGCAGGCGGTCGAGGACGCGCGCGGCCTGATCCAGGCGTTCGAGGACGGTCATGGGTCGGGCGTCGTCACCTACCGCGGCAAGATGGTCGAGAGCCTCCACGTCGAGTCCGCCCGCCGCACGCTCAGCATCCACGAGGCGATCCGGGCCCTGGGCTGATATCCACCGCAGGACGCCCCCACGATCACCCCTCCGCCATCGGCACCCGCACCCCCCGCGCATGTGCGACGTCCACCGCGCGGTCGTAGCCCGCGTCGACGTGCCGGATCACCCCCATGCCGGGGTCGTTGGTGAGCACCCGCTCGATCTTCTCGGCGGCGAGCGCCGTCCCGTCGGCGACGCAGACCTGGCCGGCGTGCAGCGAGCGGCCCATGCCGACGCCGCCGCCGTGGTGGAAGGACACCCAGGTGGCGCCGGAGGCGGTGTTGACCAGCGCGTTGAGGATCGCCCAGTCGGCGATGGCGTCCGAGCCGTCGAGCATCCCCTCGGTCTCCCGGTACGGCGACGCGACCGAGCCGCAGTCCAGGTGGTCGCGGCCGATCACGATGGGCGCCTTGAGCTCGCCGCTGGCCACCATCTCGTTGAACCTCAGGCCGGCGAGGTGCCGCTCGCCGTACCCCAGCCAGCAGATGCGCGCTGGCAGGCCCTGGAAGTGCACCCGCTCCTGCGCCATCGTGATCCACTTCCTCAGCCGCTCGTTGTCGGGGAACAGCTCGAGGATCGCGCGGTCGGTGGCCGCGATGTCGGCCGGGTCGCCGGAGAGCGCGGCCCACCGGAAGGGGCCGGCCCCCGAGCAGAACAGCGGCCGGATGTAGGCCGGCACGAAGCCGGGGAACTCGAAGGCCCGGTCGTAGCCGCCCTTGCGGGCCTCGTCGCGGATCGAGTTGCCGTAGTCGAACACCTCGGCGCCGCGATCCTGGAACTCCACCATCGCCCGCACGTGCGCGGCCATCGAGGCCCGCGCCTCCTTCGTGAATCCCTCGGGATCGGAGGTACGGCGGGCGTCCCACTCCTCGAAGGGGACCCCGACCGGCAGGTAGGCCAGCGGGTCGTGCGCCGAGGTCTGGTCGGTGACGATGTCGATCGGCGCGTCCATCTCCAGCAGCCGCGGGAGCATCGCCGCGGCGTTGCCGAGCACGCCGATCGACAGCGGCCGGCGCTCGTCGCGCGCCGCGACCGCCATCGACACGGCCTCCTCGAGCGACGACGCGCGTACGTCGAGGTAGCGGTGGTCGATCCGGCGCTGGATGCGCGCCTCGTCGCACTCGACGCAGATCGCCACGCCGTCGTTCATCGTGACCGCCAGCGGCTGCGCGCCGCCCATCCCGCCCAGGCCGGCAGTGACGGTGATCGTCCCGGCCAGCGTCCCAGAGAACCGCTTGTCCGCGACCGCGGCGAACGTCTCGAAGGTGCCCTGCAGGATGCCCTGGGTGCCGATGTAGATCCACGACCCGGCGGTCATCTGGCCGTACATCGTCAGCCCGAGGTCCTCGAGCCGGCGGAACTCCTCCCAGTTCGCCCAGTCGCCGACCAGGTTGGAGTTCGCGATCAGCACCCGCGGCGCCCACGGGTGCGTCCTCATCACGCCGACCGGCTTGCCGGACTGCACCAGCATCGTCTCGTCGTCGCCCAGCGTGGTGAGCGTCCGCACCAGGGCGTCGTACGCCTCCCAGCTGCGGGCCGCCCGGCCGGTGCCGCCGTAGACGACCAGGTCCGCAGGTGCCTCGGCATTCTCCGGGTCGAGGTTGTTCATCAGCATCCGCAGCGGCGCCTCGGTCTGCCAGGACCGCGCGGTGAGCGAGGTGCCGCGGGCGGCGCGTACTTCCCTGGGGCCAGCAGTCATGACAGGTCTCCGATCACGGACTCGGCGGCGTTCAGGACGGCGCCCGAAGTGACCAGCGCGACGGCGGTCTCGATCTCGGGCGCGAGGTGGCGGTCGGGGCCGGGGCCCGCGACGCCGGAGGAGCGGAGCAGGCCGACGACGGCGCCGGTGGCCGGCGACGGCTGCAGCGGGGCGCGCAGGTCGAGCGCCCGGGCGGCGGTGAGGACCTCGATCGCGACCACGCGCGTCAGGCCGTCGACGGCGCGGCGCAGCTTGCGCGCGGCCGACCAGCCCATCGACACGTGGTCCTCCTGCATCGCGCTGGACGGGATCGAGTCGACCGACGCCGGCACGGCCAGCCGCTTCATCTCCGAGACGATCGCGGCCTGGGTGTACTGGGCGATCATGTGCCCACTGTCGACGCCCGGGTCGTCGGCGAGGAACGGCGGCAGCCCGTGGCTGCGGGCCTTGTCGAGGAACCGGTCGGTACGCCGCTCGCTGATCGAGGCCACGTCCGCTGCGACGATCGCCAGGAAGTCGAGCACGTAGGCGACAGGAGCGCCGTGGAAGTTGCCGTTCGACTCGACCCGGCCCTCGGCGGCGAGCACGACCGGGTTGTCGACCGCGGCGGCGAGCTCGCGGCCCGCGACGACGGCCGCGTGCTCGACGGTGTCGCGGGCGGCGCCGTGCACCTGCGGCGAGCACCGCAGCGAGTAGGCGTCCTGCACCCGGTTGCAGTCCGGGCCCCGGTGCGAGGCCACGACGCCGGAGTCGGCGAGCAGCGCCACCAGGTTGGCCGCGGAGAGCGCCTGGCCCGGGTGCGGCCGGATCGCCTGGAGCTCGGACGCGAACACCCGGTCGGTGCCGAGCTGCGCCTCGACCGACATCGCGGCGGCGACGTCCGCGGTGCGCAGCAGCAGCCGCAGGTCCTCGATCGCCAGTACCAGCATGCCGAGCATGCCGTCGGTGCCGTTGATCAGCGCGAGGCCCTCCTTGGCCGCCAGCTCCACCGGTGAGAGGCCCGCGGCGGCCAGCGCCTCGACGGCGGGCATCAGCCGGCCGGCCGCGTCGCGCACCTCGCCCTCGCCGATCAGCGCGAGCGCGCAGTGCGCGAGCGGCGCGAGGTCGCCGGAGCAGCCGAGCGAGCCGTACTCCCGCACCACCGGCGTGATCTGGTGGGCGAGCAGCCCGGCGAGCAGCTCCGCCGTCTCGCGGCGTACGCCGGTGTGGCCGGTCGCCAGCGTCGAGAGCCGCAGCAGCATCAGCGCACGCACGACCTCGCGCTCGACCTCGGGGCCGGAGCCTGCGGCGTGGGAGCGGACGAGGGAGCGCTGGAGCTGTGCCCGCATCTCGGCCGGGATGTGCCGGGTCGCCAGCGCGCCGAAGCCGGTCGAGACGCCGTAGGCCGGGGTCTCGGCCGCCGCCAGCTCCTCGACGACCGCCCGCGCGCGGTCGATCGCGGCGAGCGCGTCCTCCCCCAGCTCGACCGGGTCGCCACCCCGGGCGACCGCGACCAGCTCGGCGAACGACACGGGCCCGACTCCGACGGTGACCATGTGGCAATCCTGGTCGGAGTGGGTACCGCCGGCCAGACCGTCAACTCCACCCTTGTCTGGCATCCGAGACAACCTGTGGCCCGGCCGTAACAACGGTCGGGAAAGGTCCGTTAGGTCTGCGACGACTCGGCGCCGGGGGCACGACAGGGACGCCGTACGACCAGAGGGAGCACAACATGACATCTCAGAGAGCACTCACGGGGGCGAAGTCCCTCTCGATCCTGGCGGGGGCCGCGCTGGCCCTCTCGATCCTCCCGGCGTCCGCGGGCGCGGCGCCCGCGCCGGCCCAGGACGCCCCGTCCGCCGCCCGCGGCTCCTCCGACATCGCGGTGCGGGGCGGGGCCTACGGCACCCGCCTCGCCGGCGGCGACCTCCCGGCCGGCTCCGGGACGACGGCGTTCAGCGTGATCGGCTGCTCGGTGAAGCCGCGGATCACCCGCGAGAACGAGGTCGCCGAGGCCAATCTCCCCAGCGCGGGCACGGTCTCCGGCGTCAAGACCCGGGTGTGGACCCGCCGCGACGGCGCCGCCAGGCACTCCTACTCGCGCAGCTCGACCGCCGAGGTCGTGCTCGCCGACTCCCCGCTCGGCAAGCTCAGCATCCGCGGCATCAGCTCGCTGTCGCACGCCTGGTACGACGGCAGCAGGTTCCGCTCCGAGACCTCCACCAGCGTCGGCAAGATCGTGCTGACCCCGCCGATCGGCCCGGCCCAGGAGTTCGAGATCCCGACCCCGGGCCAGCCGATCGTCATCCCGGGTCTGGCGCGGATCGCCCTCGGCGACACCAACGAGCAGCGCAGCGCCACCGGCGCGACCGCGTGGGCGGTGGCACTGCGGGTGAAGATCATCCCGACCGGCACCGAGCTGTTCGTGGCGCGCAGCAAGGCGCAGGCCCTCTCGGGCGTGAAGTACGGCCGGTTCGGCGGCTACTCCGCCGGCACCGAGGCGAACGTGCTCGGCGGTGTGCTCACCAGCGGCCGCAACCCGCTCTCGCTGATGCCCTGCCAGAGCACCAAGGGCAAGACCCTCAAGAAGGACGACGTCAACGTCGACGTCGGCGGCGGCCTCCGGGTCGACGGCGTGAGCTCCCAGCAGTGGTCGAAGCGGTTCGCCGACCGCAGCAAGGCCTGGGAGCGCGGCTCGATCGCCGGGCTGAGCCTCGGCGGCGGCGCGCTCGAGGTCGAGGCCGTCGTCGGCAAGGCCAGCGTCACCCGGATGGCCGGCGGCAAGCTGATCCGGAGCTCCGAAGGCACCCGCATCGGCGCGATCACCGTCAACGGCCAGGAGCAGGAGCTCCCGATCGACCAGGTGATCGAGATCCCGAGCGTGGCCAAGCTCGAGCCCAAGGTGGTCGAGAGGCTGCCCAGCGGCCTCAAGGTGGTCGCGCTGCGGATCACCCTGCTCGACGGGACCGGAGCGGTGATCGACCTGGGCGTCGCGAAGACGACCATCCGCCGCTGATCTCGGTACGCCTACTCACCGATCACCACGCAAGACACGGCGTCGGCGGCCGACACCGGGGCGTTGACTGGGTGCTGTGACCCAGCTCCTCGCCCCCGTGCCGGCCGTCGGCGTCGCGCGCCGATGGGCGATGCTCGTGGCGAGCACGCTGGCGCAGGCCGCGGCCGCGGTGATGATCCACGGGCCGGCGTTCCTGATCCCGGCGCTGACCCGGCAGGGGTCGAGCCTGGCCGAGGCGGGCCTGGTCGCCGCCGCGCCCACCGTCGGCGTGATGCTGACCCTCGTCGCCTGGGGCTGGGTGACCGACCGCCGCGGCGAGCGGTTCGTGCTGCTGGCGGGCCTCGCGGCCACGACCGTCGCCGGCGTCGCCGGCGCCCTCTCCGGCGGTACGCCGCTGCTCGTGGTCGCCCTCGTCCTCGCCGGCGCCGCCGCGGCGAGCACCAACGCGGCGAGCGGCCGCGTGGTCGTCGGCTGGTTCCCACCCGAGCGGCGCGGGCTGGCGATGGGCATCCGTCAGATGGCGCAGCCGATCGGCGTCGGCGTCGCCGCCATCTCGGTCGCCGTCGTCGCCGACGCCTCCGGCGTGCGCACCGCGCTCTGGGTGCCGACGATCGCCTGTGCGCTCGCCGCGCTTCTGGTCGCCGCGGTCGTCGTCGACCCGCCCCGCCCGGCGGAGCGCACCGGTGCGGCGGCAGCCAACCCGTACCGTCGAGACCCCTACCTCGCCCGCGTCCACGGTGTCTCGGTGCTGCTGGTCGCGCCGCAGTTCCTGGTCTGGACCTTCGCGCTGGTCTGGCTGGTCCAGGACCGTGACTGGTCGCCGGCCGCCGCCGGCGCCGTCGTCGCGATCGCCCAGGTCGCGGGCGCGCTCGGCCGGATCGCGGCCGGCCACCTCTCCGACACGGTGGGCAGCCGGATGCGGCCGCTGCGCTGGGTCGCGCTCGCCGCGGCGGCCAGTATGGCGCTGCTCGGCCTCACCGCCGCGCTCGACCTCGCGATCGCCGTACCGCTGGTCGTCGTGGCCACCGTGGTGACGGTCGCGGACAACGGGCTGGCGTTCACCGCGGTCGCCGAGCGGGCCGGACCGTTCTGGTCGGGCCGGGCCCTGGGTGTGCAGAACACCGCGCAGTTCCTCGCCGCCTCGGCGGTGCCGCCGGTCGCGGGCCTGGCCATCGCGCACGCCGGCTTCGCCGCGGCCTTCGCCGTCGGCGCGCTGCTACCCGCGATCGCCGCGCCGCTGGTGCCGGTCCGGAGCGAGCGCGAACTCACCTGAGCCCTAGCCTGGAGGCATGAGCCAGGTGCCCGCGGCGACCCGTGCGCTGCGGGTGCTGCGGTTCCTGGCCGGTCAGCCCGACCCGGTGCCACTGGATCGGATCATGCGCGCCTGCGGCCTGCCGCGCAGCACGACGTACCACCTCCTCAACGCCATGGCGGCGGAGGGCTTCGTCGTGCACCTCGTCGACGAGCATCGGTTCGGGCTCGGGCCGGCGGCGTTCGAGCTCGGCAGCGGCTACGCCCGCCAGGAGCCGCTCCAGCGGATCGCCCGCCGGCCGCTCGCCGAGCTCGTCGACCGCACCGGCCGGTCGGCGCACCTGGCGATCCTGCACGGCCGCGAGGTGCTCTACGTCCTCGAGGAGCGCGCGCCGGGACGGCCGCCGCTGGTCACCGACGTGGGCGTCCGGCTGCCCGCGCACCTCACCGCGAGCGGACGCGCGATCCTCGCGCTGCTGCCGGGCAGCCAGGTGCGCGCGCTCTACTCGACGCCCGCCGACTTCGTCGACCGCCACGGCCGCGGTCCGGGCACCCTCAGCACCCTGCGCACCGTGCTGTCGGAGACGCGGCAGCGGGGGTACGCCGTCGAGGACGGCGAGGTCACGCCCGGGCTCGCCAGCGTCGCGCTGGCGGTGCTCGACCACAACCAGCACCCGGTGGCGGCGGTCGCCGTGACCTACCCCGACGACCTCGACGCCACCGGGATGGTCGCGGCCGTCGCCCAGACCGCCCACCGGCTGGCCCGCCGGATCGGCGGGAGCCGGTGAGCCCGCGCCTCGGCCTCCTCCAGATCGGTCTCGCCGGTGTCCTCCGGGGCACCGGCGGCCTCGCGGTGCACCTCATCCGCGACGCCGAGGATCTGTCGGTGGTGACCATCAGCGCCTGGCGGATGCTGATCGGCGCGCTGTTCCTGCTGGTCGCGGCCGTCGGCGTGACCGTCTCCACCGTGGTCAGCCTCGGCCTCGCGCCGCTCGCGCTCGGCCGGAGGGCCGACAAGTTACCTGTGGGTAGGATCCTTCTCACGTCCGCGCGGGACTGACGCCGCCGGGCGCTGGGCATAGGCTCACCGGGCGCGCCCGCGGGCGCCGAGGAGCACCACGGACCCCGAGGAGTCAGCTCTCCCATGCAGATTGTCGCCATCGTCGTCTCGCTGGCCGTCGCCGCCGTCGGCATCGCGCTGTTCGTCCGGGCGATCCGGTCGATCGTCGCGGTGCTCAAGGTCGGCCAGCCGGCGAGCCGCACCGACAACCCCGGCGCGCGCACGGTCACGCTCCTCAAGGAGTCGCTCGGCCACACCCGGATGCTCCAGTGGCACTGGGTCGGCGCGGGCCACTGGTTCGTCTTCATCGGCTTCGGGTTGCTGTTCTTCACGCTGGTCACCGCGTTCGGACAGCTCTTCGACCCGAGCTTCCAGCTGCCGCTGATCGGCCAGTTCTTCCTCTGGGAGTGGCTGACCGAGTTCGTGACGACGGTGATGATCGTCGCGATCGCGGCGTTCATCGGCTACCGCCTCACCCGGCCGAGCGAGCGGGTCCGTGGCACCCGCGGCCGGTTCTTCGGCTCCACCATGTGGCAGGCGTACTTCGTCGAGCTGGTCATCCTCGGCGTCGGGCTGTGCATCTTCGTGCTGCGCGGCCTCGAGTACGCCCACCTCGAGCACGCGGGCGACGACAACGCCTCGGCGTTCCACTTCCCCTTCACGTTCTGGCTGGGCGAGGCGTTCTCGGGGATGTCCACGGGCGCGATCGAGAACGGCATCTACCTCGTCGCGATGCTCAAGATCCTGATCTCGTTCGTCTGGATGATCACGATCTCGCTCAACCTCACCATGGGCGTCGCCTGGCACCGCTTCCTCGCGTTCTTCAACATCTGGTTCAAGCGCGACTCCTCGGGTCGTACGGCGCTCGGCGCGGTCAAGCCGCTCACCTCCGCCGGCAGGCCCGTGTCGCTCGACGACGTCGAGGAGCTCGACGAGGACACCGTGCTCGGCGTCGGCTCGATCGAAGACTTCAGCTGGAAGGGCATCCTCGACTTCACCTCGTGCACCGAGTGCGGCCGCTGCCAGTCGCAGTGCCCGGCGTGGAACACCGACAAGCCGCTGTCCCCCAAGCTGCTGGTCACGGCGCTGCGCGACCACGCGCACGCCAAGGCGCCGTACCTCCAGGCCGCCGAGGACGCCCGCCCGGCGCTGCTCGCGGGCAGCGACACCCTGACCCGCGAGGTCGAGCGGCCGCTGGTCGGCGACACCGGCGACGAGTGGTTCTACCTGCCCGACGACGGCTCCGCGGTCATCGACCCGGACGTGCTGTGGTCCTGCACGTCGTGCGGTGCCTGCGTGCAGCAGTGCCCGGTCGACATCGAGCACGTCGACCACATCGTCGACATGCGCCGCTACGCGATCCTCGTCGAGTCGAACTTCCCCGCCGAGCTCAACGGCCTCTTCAAGGGCCTGGAGAACAAGGGCAACCCCTGGAACATGTCGCCCACCGCCCGCCTGGACTGGGCCAAGGGCCTCGACTTCGAGGTCAAGGTCGTCGGCGCCCCGTCCGATCAGGGGGGGATCGAGTCGCTGGACGAGGTCGACTGGCTGTTCTGGGTCGGCTGCGCCGGCGCCTACGAGGACCGCGCCAAGAAGACCACCCGCGCCGTGGCCGAACTGCTGCACCTGGCGGACGTGTCCTTCGGCGTACTCGGCAACGGCGAGACCTGCACCGGCGACCCGGCCCGCCGCGCCGGCAACGAGTTCGTGTTCCAGGGCCTGGCGCAGCAGAACGCCGAGACCTTCAAGGAGCACCGGGTCAAGAAGGTCGTCTCGACCTGCGCGCACTGCTTCAACACCCTCAAGAACGAGTACCGGGACTTCGGCGTCGAGCTCGAGGTCGTGCACCACACCCAGCTGCTCAACCGGCTCGTGCGCGAGGGCCGGCTGACGCCGGTGCGCGACGGCGCGGGCGCGCACAAGCGGTCGATCACCTACCACGACCCCTGCTACATCGGCCGCCACAACGGCGTCTACACGCCGCCGCGCGAGCTGCTCCAGGTGCTACCGGGCGCGGAGTACGTCGAGATGGAGCGCAGCTCCGAGCGGTCCTTCTGCTGCGGCGCCGGTGGCGCCCGGATGTGGATGGAGGAGAACCTCGGCGAGCGGATCAACGTCAACCGCACCAAGGAGGCGGTCGGCACCGGTGCCGACCAGATCGCGGTCGGCTGCCCGTTCTGCCGGGTGATGCTCTCCGACGGACTCACCGCCCAGCAGGCCAGCGGCGAGGCGCGCGAGGAGGTCGAGGTCCTCGACGTCGCGCAGATGCTGCTCGCGTCGGTGCGGGGCGAGATGGCGACCAAGCTCGCGCCGGGCTCTGGCGCGGCCGCGGCGCCCGCTGCCGCGCCGGTCGAGACGAAGGCCGAGCCGGAGGCCGGCGACGAGACCATCACCGCCGACACGGTCGTCGAGACCGAGGACGCCGGCCCGGCCGCCAAGGCCAGCGGCGGCTCCTCACTCTTCGACACCCCCGCCCAAGCCAGCAGCGGCTCCTCGCTCTTCGACACCCCCGCAGAGCCCGCGGGGGAGGTGGTCGAGGAGAAGCAGCCCGCGACCTCCGGCGGGTCGCTCTTCGACACCCCCGCCCAGCCGGCGGGAGCGGCGATCGAGGAGAAGCCGGCCGCGTCGGCCGGCGGCTCGCTCTTCGACATCGGCGCGGACGAGCCGGCCGCCGAGCCCACCACCGAGCCCACCGCCGAGGAGAAGGCCCCCGCCCCCGAGCCGGAGGCGACGGAGAAGCCGAAGGCCGAGGAGCAGCCCGCTGCCGACCTGGGTGCGGGCGGCTCGCTCTTCGACATCGCTCCCGCCGAGTCCGCGTCGCCCGCGGCCGGCGCGCAGGAGCAGGCCGAGCCGGAGGAGCCCGAGCCCACCGACAGCGGCAAGCCGGACCCGGTCGCCCTGAGCCAGGCCGCCACCGATGCCGCGCGCGACGAGCAGCCGGAGCCCGAGGTCAAGACCGAGACCGAGACTGAGCCCGGGGCTGAGCCCGGGGCTGGGGCAGGGGCAGGGGCTGAGCCTGGGGCAGCGACAGAGCGGTCGAAGGCTCCGCCCAGCGGCCCCGCCCATCAGCCGAAGACCGACGTCGACATCAACGAGTCCGGGTCCCTCTTCGACCTCTGAGCTCACCGACCCGACCGGGTCGTCCGCCTCTGGCGGGGCTAGAGACCGCCCTCAGGCGGACGACCCTGTTCCTCGACCACGACCGGCCGCAGCCGGGCCCAGGCCAGGAAGGCCACGCCGAAGGCGAGCATCGCGAGGCCGGCCCACAGATTGGCGCTCGCGTCGCCGGTGCCGTTGTCGCCGGCGCCGAAGATCCCCATCACCGTGAGGATGACGCCGTAGACGCCGATCAGGCCGCCGATCACGTTGCGGATGTCGAAGGCGCCCGCGGTCTGCTGGTTGCGTGCCATGGCGTGCTCCTCAGAAGGCGAAGTTCAAGACGACGACGATGACGAACGCGATGCCCGCGAGCGGGATCGTGCGGCGGTACCACGGGTAGGACGCCTCCTCCGGATCCACCAGATCCTCCCGCGGCGTCTCGGAGTAGACCAGCCCGCGCAGCTCCGAGGCCGGCTTCGGCTTCGTCGCGAGCGAGACCACGATGCTGAGCACGACGTCGACCACGAAGGCGACGCCGGCCGCGACGAACGACGCCCCCTGGCCGCTCAGCGGCAGGGCACCGGTGCTCCAGGAGCCGAACGCGTCCTCGCTCAGGAGGGCCACGAGTACGGCGGACAGCGTGCCGGCCGTGAGGCCCACCCAGCCGGCGGTCGCCGTCATCCGCTTCCAGAACATGCCGAGGATGAACGTGGCGAACAGCGGGGCGTTGAAGAACCCGAACAGCGTCTGCAGGTAGTTCATGATGTTCGAGAAGTTCGACGCCAGCTGGGCGGTGAAGATCGCGATCACGGTCGCGGCGACGGTGGCGTAGCGGCCGATGCGCAGGTAGTACTGGTCGTCGCGGTCCTGGACGACGTACCGCTCCCACAGGTCGTAGGACAGGACCGTGTTGAACGCCGAGATGTTGGCCGCCATGCCGGCCATGAACGCCGCGAGCAGGCCCGCGATGGCCACGCCGAGCAGTCCGTTGGGCAGCAGGTCGCGCATCAGGTAGATCAGCGAGTCGTTGAACGTGACGGTTCCGCCGGCACCGCCCGCGACCGCCTGGCCCTCCTTGGTCTTGACGATCTCGGTCACGAGGACGGCCGCGATCATGCCGGGCAGGATCGTGATGAACGGGACGAACATCTTCGGGAAGGCGCCGATGATCGGGGTCTTGCGGGCCGAGGAGATCGAGTCGGTCGCCATCGCGCGCTGCACCTCGACGAAGTTCGTGGTCCAGTAGCCGAAGGACAGCACGAAGCCGAGGCCGAACACGATGCCGACGACCGAGAGGAGGTCGGAGGAGAAGCCGGTGAGCGCCGTACCCGGCCAGGAGTTGAGCTGCTCGGAGGCGCTGGCCGAGCCGCCCACCCCGGCGTTCTCGGTGATCTTGTCCTTGAGGCCGCCCCAGCCGCCGACCTCCTGGAGGCCCAGGATGGTCAGCGGCAGGAGGGCCGCGACGATCACGAAGAACTGCAGCACCTCGTTGTAGATCGCCGCGCTCAGGCCGCCGAGGGTGATGTACGACAGCACGATGACGGCGGCGACGATCAGCGCGACGGTGAGGTTCCAGCCGAGCAGGGCCCGGATGATGCTGCCGAGCAGGTAGAGGTTGATGCCCGCGATCAGCAACTGCGCGACGGCGAACGAGATCGAGTTGACCAGGTGGGCGCCGGTGCCGAACCGGCGGTACATGAACTCGGGGACCGAGCGCACCTTCGAGCCGTAGTAGAACGGCATCATCACCACGCCGAGGAAGAGCATGGCCGGGATCGCGCCGATCCAGAAGTAGTGCACGGCCGGCAGGCCGAACTGGGCGCCGTTCGCGGACATGCCCATGATCTCGACGGCGCCGAGGTTGGCGGAGACGAACGCCAGGCCGGTGACCCAGGCCGGCAGCGAGCGGCCGGACAGGAAGAAGTCGAGCGAGTCGGAGATCTGGCGGCGGGCCAGGAGGCCGATCCCGAGGACCACGGCGAAGTACAGGGCGACGATCAGGTAGTCGACGGCGCTCGCGTCGATGATCGTGGTCGCCAGGACGGTCGGACCTTGCATGCGTCGCGCCTTTCACACCCGAGGATGGACCATCGGAGGCCGTGCCCGGTTGCCGAGGGCGACAAACCTGGGGCGCCGGTCCGGCTGTCGCGTGACGTCACCTCGGTGTTGACATGACACCATTATGGTGTCATTATGGTGCGCATGGACATCACGCCGTACGTCGAGAGCCTCCGCCGCGACCTGCTGGCCGCGGCCGAGGCGGCCGGCCCGGAGGCCCGGGCCGCCACCGAGCGGCTCGCCTTCGCGCTCGACCCCGCCGCCCGGCTCGCGCTGATGGAGGCGGTCTCCCAGGCCGCCGCCGAGATCACCGCGGAGATGCCGGCGGGCAGCGTGGACGTCCGGCTCAACGGCCGCGAGCTCGACTTCGTGGTCGACACCGGGCCGACCCCCGCCCCCGAGGCGGCCCGGCCGGCACCGACCGACGAGGAGCCCGAGGACGACGGCAACGTCGCCCGGATCACCCTCCGGATCCCGGAGGCGGTCAAGGCCAGGGCCGAGGAGATGGCCGCGCGGTCCGGAGGCTCGCTCAACACCTGGCTGGTCAACGTGGTCCGCGCCGCCACCCGCGACGGGGGCGCGATCAACGTCGACCTCGACCTCTCCAGCATCCCGTTCCTCGGCGGCACCGACCCCTTCGGCGGCAGGCGCGGCAACCGCCGGATGACCGGCTGGATATAGCAGCGCCCCACCCGACCTCTCGGGCCCGGCAGCACGCCGGTCCCGTCGATCGGCACACTCTCGACCTGTCCGCAGGAGGACGACATGACCGAGCACCACTTCGAGACCCCCCGTCCCGTGCGGCTCTTCACCGAGGTCGGGCGGGGCAGCGTCCAGGTCACCGCGACCGAGACGACCCAGACCCGCGTCGAGGTCACCGGGCGCGACGCCGAGCACGTCGTGGTGCGCCAGGACGGCGACTACCTCACCGTGGTGGCGCCGAAGCAGCGCGGCGGGCTCTTCGGCAACGAGAACCGCCTCGACGTCGCGATCACCCTGCCGACCGGCAGCCACCTGACCGTGCGCACCGGCAGCGCCGACATCTCGACGTCGGGGACCGTCGGCCCCACCCAGCTCAAGAGCGGGTCCGGCGACGTGGCGCTCGACGTCGTCGACGGTCCGCTGGTCGTCGAGACCGGCTCCGGGGACGTCCGCGTCGAGCACGCCGGCGCCGAGCTGAAGCTCAAGAGCGGCTCGGGCGACGTGGTGGTGCGGGAGGCCTCCGCGAGCGCCCTGATCTCCACCGGCTCCGGCGACGTGCGGCTGGGCACCACCCGGGGCCCGGCCGTCGTGAAGACCGGCTCCGGCGACCTGAAGGTCGACGCGGCCGGCACCGACGTCACGATGACGACCGGCTCCGGCGACTTCGTCGTGAGCGCGGCGCGGAGCGGCCGGCTGACCGCCAAGGGCGCGTCCGGCGACGTCCACGTCGGCATCCCCGCGGGCGTGCCCGTGTGGACCGACATCTCGACCGTCACCGGCGAGATCCGGTCGAGCCTGCGGGGCGCCGGCCAGCCCGAGGACGGCGCCCCCCACGTCGAGGTCCGGGCGAAGGTCGTCAGCGGCGACGTCGTCCTCACCGAGATCTGAGCACGTGTTTGAGATGCGGAACCGAGAGGAGTCAGACCATGGAGCTCAACAGCCCGACCGTCGAGGCCGACGCCAACCGCAGCGAGATCGCGGAGCGAATCGCCCGGGCGCGGACGCCGAAGATCCCCGCGACCACCCACCGGCACCTGCTCGCGCAGCGGCTGCGCCGGTTCGCCGACCGCGTGGACAGCTAGCTGCGCATCGCCACACCCCGGCGCCAATACCCCATGAAGGCGACCTGGCGGCGGTCGACGCCCAGGTCCCTCACCAGCACCCGGCGCAGGCCGGTGACCAGGCCGGACTCGCCGGCGATCCAGGCGTAGAGGTCCTCGAGGTCGTGGCCGACCACGGTCTGCCCGGTCTCGACGTCCTCGCCCGAGGAGGAGTACGTCGGGGTCTCCCAGAGGTCCGGGTCCACGTCCTCGGGCTCCTCGTCCGCGCCGGAGCCGGCGCCCAAGTGCGCCAGCACCGCCGCGCTGAGTGCCGCGCCGTGCGGCTGCGCGTCACGGGCCAGCCAGACCACCTCGACCCCCTCGGGGTGCTGGACGGTCTGCACGTCCGCGGCCGTCGGCACCTCGAGGAACGCCGCACCGGTGGCGCTCCAGGGGAGCTGGGAGAGTGTGGCGCAGATCGCCGGCACGGCGGTCTCGTCGCCCACGAGCAGCAGGCGCCTCGCCGTACCGGGGTCGAACTCGATGCCGCCGTAGAGCTGGCCCCGGCGCGGCCCCATCAGCACCAGCCGGTCGCCGATCGCCGCGCGGGCCGCCCACGCGCAGCCCGGCCCGACGTCGCCGTGGTCGTCGGGATGCACCACGATGTCGACGACCAGCCGGGTGTCGGCGCCCTCGCCGCGCACGTCGCGCACGGTGTAGGTGCGCATGTGGCCGCGCTCCTCCTCCGGGCGCTGCAGCCAAGTGTCGAACCACGACTCGTCGGCGCCCTCGAACGACGGCGGCGGGCCGCCGGGCACGCCGGGGAAGACCAGCTTGATCCGCTGGTCGTAGAGCGGGCCGTCCACGCCGAACTCGGCGAGGCAGGCACCGCCCAGCTCGACGCGCACGAACGACGGGGAGAGCCGGTCCACCCGGACCACCTCGACCTCGTCGAGGATCATCGGCAGGGAGTGGGAGGCGGTCTGGGTCATGACGGCCCTTCGCTCGACATAAAGTTAGGTAAACCTTACTTCACGGCGAGCCCTGGCGCAGCGCCACCCCCCGGATCCGCCCGTCCTCGACGAAGAGGGTCACGCCCCACCAGTCCATGCAGGACATGACGGGGTCGTACGGCGTCAGCGTGATCGCACGCAGACCGCGAAGCGGTGGCGGAGGGTCGCCGTCGTCGAACGCGCAGCCGGCGACGACGCCGGGGCGCACGCGGTACCAGCCGCCGCTGGCCGCCAGCGGACGGAGCAGGTCGGTCGGGCTGCCCCGCTCGGCGTACCCGACCGGCAGCCGCCAGGCGGCGGGGTCGGCGCGCTCGACCGGATCGAGCCAGGTCCCGGGCGCCCCGTCCTCGATCCCGGCCCAGGTGTCGCCGGCCGCGAACGGCGCCCCGAGCGACGGGTCGACGGCGAACCGGTAGAAGGCGCCCGCGATCCCCCGTCCCCGGTCGCAGGGACCGAGCCGCGGGTCGATGGCCGCGGTCCGGATCCGCACCTCGGTCGAGGGTCGCAGCCGCTTCCCCGACTCGGGGTACTGACGGACAACCGTGCCCGGCCGGGTGCCGCAGTCGGTCAGGACCGGCCCGCCCCAGGACGAGGACGCGCCGGCCTCGCCGAGCCGCTCCCCCGCCGTACTGCTGGGCAGGCCGAGGACCAGCGGCATGACCGCTGCCGCCACCGGGAAGAGGCCGATCGGGAGCACGTCGTGGAGGACGCACGAGACGGCCCTGCGGTTGACCCGGACCGACCCGGCGTCAGATCGGTGTGCAGTGACGCCCGAGTCGCGACCGGCCATGCGGGCGGTGCGCTGATCTGCGGCTCGACCGGTCACTCTCGCCGATCGTCCGAGGCCGTCGAAACCGGTGGCAGGTCGAACTCGTCGTTGGGCATTCTCAGGAGAGCGCTGCTGACGCCGAGCATGGCGATCCCGGAGGCGATCCATGCTGCCGCCGGTGCGCCGTTGCCGAGGCCGAGGGCGCCTCCGCCGAACTCGATCACGGGACTGATGGCCATGAGCACGGCGAGCGGGCGCGGCCCCACGTCGGCTTTCCAGAGCAGGACGCCGGCGGCGATCCTGCCGACGGTGATGAACAGGAGCGTGAACAGGAGCGTCCAGCCGAACGGGCTGCTGTCGAACGCGTCGGCCAGCGTGACGAGTTGGCCCTGGCCGAGGCCGTTCTTGAGCCCCAGCCAGACCATCATGTCGACCGGCGGGTTGAAGGTGCCGGCGAGAGCACCGAGGATGCCGAGGGTCCCCAGGATCGCGGTGAAGAGCGGTTTGGTGCGCCGGCAGACTACGACCAGCGCGATCACGCCTGGCACGAAGGTGAACAAGAACAGCGGCGCGATGTCGAGCAGGGCCCGCATCCGGTCGGGGTCCTCGGCGATGCCGGCGACGTTCTCGGCCGTGCTGCCGCCGAGCGGGTACGGGTTGAGCGCGTTGGAGATGCCGACCGTGAGCCAGCCGATCGGCGCGGACAGGGCGAGCAGGATCCGCCAGTAGCTGCGGGTGTCGCGAGTGGCGCGGACGGCCGTGGCAGGGGGTATGGGGGTGGTCATCGCTGGGCCGCCACTCGTGGCTTGAGATCGCCGTCGGCGAGCGCTCCGAGCGCCGCACCGAGGCCGCCGACCACGATGCCGATCGCGGCGCCTTGCTGGCCGGTGAACACCATGATGATGGCCGCGACCACGTTGAGCACGCCCACGGCGACGACCGCTGGCTTACCCCAGGTCTGGGTGGTGGCCAGGCCGACTGCAGCCGCGGCACCCGCCAGGCCCAGGACCGCCGCGACGACGCGGTACGGGATAGCGGCATCGGGCTCGAAGACGGCGCCGAGGTTCATCAAGGTGAAAAGCGCGGTGACGGCGACCGCTGCCCACGTGAGGATCTTCATCATGGTCTCCTCCGAACGGGTGTCCGAGGGGTTCGGACAGGTTTGGACGAGGTCGACTCTGGTCCGGGTCGTGTCCCGCGTGCAGAGTGTGGTGTCCCGCCGAGGCCGTCGAGGTGTCCCGGGTGGTCGTGAATCGGGTCCCGGCGATCCGGGACGTGGGGCGATTGCCCGTCTCACGGGCGGCGCGGGATGCTACAAGGACTGTGATCGCCGCGGTCCGACTCTTCGCGACCCGCCAGGCCCCAGCTGTGGCGGTGGTGGTGCTCGTGCTGAGCGTGGCCGGCGCCGGCGCCGCGCTCGTGGCGGCCCGCGCGCTGACCGCCACGCCGTACGTCGATGCCGGCGACATGGTCTACGTGGCCTGCCAGGTCCTCCCGTACGGCGTGGTGGGAGCGGTTCTGGTGGCGCGACGCCCGGACCTGCCGTTCGGGTGGCTGCTCTGCCTGGCCGGCATGTCCCTGGTGGCGATGCTCGCGATTGCGGGTCCCTCGATCATCGCGCTCGATCACGGGAACGGCGGCCAACTCGCGGTGTGGGGACTGACCGCCGGCTCGCTGATGTTCGTGCCGGTGGCCCTGGAGGGCCTGGTCAACACCCGGTTCCCCTCGGGTACGCCGACCGGTCGGTGGGGCCTGATCCTGGACCGAGCCATCGTCGTCGGCATCGTCGTCGGAGTCGTCGGCGGGGTGCTCGGGGACTCGGCAGTGCGGGCGATCTACCCGACGGGGCCACCCGGCGGTGCGAGCCGTTTCGTCGACGGCACCCACCTGGTGGACATCGCCAATCTGACCGTGGTGGCGGTTCCGGTGGTGATCCTGCTCGGCATCGTCGCCGGGATCGGTGTGGTGGTGCGGTTCGTCCGGTCCGAGGGCGTGGAACGGCTCCAGCTGAAGTGGCGCGCCGTGGGTGTCGTCGGGGCGCTGGCGCTGTTCCCGCTCGTGGTCACCGAGGTCCTGCCCACGGTCGTCGAGGATGTGATCCAGGACGTGGCGCCGTTGTGGTTCGTCACCACGCTGGTGGTCCCGGTGCTGCGCTACGACCTGTGGGCGATCGACTCGATCATCCGCCGCTCGGCAGTCGCGACGTTCGCCTCTCCGGCGACTGTGGTGGAGAACACCGTCCGGGTGGCGGCCGAGATGCTGCGGCTTCCATATCTCGCGATCCGACGCGATGGCCGGGTACTGGCCTCCTGCGGCGCTGCACCCAACAGCACCATCGAGACCTGGCCGGTTCTCCTGGACGGCGAGACGGTCGGCGAGCTGATGGCGGCGCCTCGCCACGGCTTCGATCAGATCGCCGGGCCTGACCGGCAGGTCCTGGCCACGATCGCGCAACTGGTGGGCGGCTCGGTGCGAGCCGAGGCGTTGACCGTCGACCTGCTGGCCGCCCGGCAGCGGCTGGTCACCACCCGGGAGGAGGAGCGCCGCCGGCTACGCCGCGACCTCCACGACGGGCTCGGACCACTCCTGACCGGACTCGGACTCAACCTGGACGCAGCCTCCGCTCAACTCGGCACGGCAAACGCCACGGCCACGAGCTACCTCGACCATGCCAAGCGAGCCTCGTCCCAGGTCATCACCGAACTCCGCGAACTGGTCGACGGCCTACGTCCACCCGCCCTCGACGAACTCGGACTCGCCGGCGCCATCAAGCTCCACCTCGAACCACTCGCATCCGATGCCGGGATCGCCCTCGACCTGCGTGTCCCCGAAACCGTGCTGCCGGCCGCCGTGGAGGTGGCTGCCTTCCGCACCGTGGTCGAAGCCGTCACCAACGCCGCGCGACATAGCGGCGCACGCCGTGCCCGTGTCGAGCTGGACCAGGACACCCGCAACCTGACCGTGACAGTGACCGACGACGGCCCCTCCCGGACGGCCTGGCACGCAGGTCTCGGTCTCGCCGGGATGCGGGAGCGCGCCGAGGAGCTCGGCGGCACCCTCGAAGCCGGACCCACTCCGCACGGCGGACGGGTCCGGGCGGCCTACCCGCTGGGAGTCGGGCGATGACCACGATCGTGCTCGCCGACGACCACCCCCTGGTCCGGCAAGGGCTGCGGGCGGTCTTCGACACCACCGACGACATCGATGTCGCTGCCGAGGCCGACAACGGCCACGACGCCGTTCGGCTCTGCGTCGAGCTACAGCCCGACGTGGTGCTCATGGACCTCCAGATGCCCGGCCTGCACGGGATCGACGCAACCGGTCAGTTGCGCAAGGCAGCCCCCGGGACCGCCGTCCTGGTCCTCACCATGTTCGACGAGGACGACACGGTGTTCGCCGCCGTCTCAGCCGGAGCAGCCGGGTATCTCCTCAAGGGAGCCGACGGCGCCGATATCATCGCCGCCGTCCGTGCGGCCGCCGCCGGCCAAGCAGTGTTCGGCGCGGCTCTCGCCCGACGACTCCATCACTGGTTCGCCCGGCCACCCACCCAACGAGAGACCCCCTTCCCGGAGCTCACCAACCGCGAGCGAGACATTCTCGACGCAGTCGCCACCGGCCTGACCAACACCGAGATCGGCGCCAAGCTCTTCCTCTCACCCAAGACCGTCGCCAACAACATCACCGCGATCCTCGCCAAACTGCACATCGCCAACCGCCCCGAGGCAATCGTCAAAGCCCGTGATGCCGGACTCGGCCGACGTCCGTAGCAGGACTGTTCCTGGCGAAGGTGCGCATATCCCTGGTAGATGCGGTAGATGCGTTGTACGAAGCCCGGACGACGACGAAGGGTGGCGCGAGCCTCTTTCGAGGCTCCGGGATCAGATCGGCGTGCGGTGGAAGTTCTGGAACGAGCGCGACGGCGTCGGCCCGCGCTGGCCCTGGTAGCGCGAGCCGTACTTCGCCGAGCCGTACGGGTGCTCCGAGGGCGAGGAGAGCCGGAAGAAGCAGAACTGCCCGATCTTCATGCCCGGGTAGAGCTTGATCGGCAGCGTCGCGACGTTCGCGAGCTCGAGCGTCACGTGCCCGCTGAACCCGGGGTCGACGAACCCTGCGGTCGCGTGGGTCAGCAGTCCCAGCCGGCCGAGCGAGGACTTGCCCTCGACCCGCGCCGCGATGTCGTCGGGCAGCGTGATGACCTCGTAGGTCGACCCGAGCACGAACTCCCCCGGATGCAGGATGAACGGGTTGTCGCCCTCCGGCTCGACCATCCGGGTGAGGTCCGACTGGTCGGCCGCGGGGTCGATGTGCGGGTACTTGTGGTTGTCGAAGACCCGGAAGAACCGGTCCAGCCGCACGTCGATGGACGACGGCTGGAGCATGCCGGGCTCGTACGGGTCCAGGGCGATCCGACCCGCGTCGATCTCGGCCACGATGTCGCGGTCTGAGAGCAGCACGCTCGCACCCTACCGGTGGGCGCCGCGTCCATCCGGGGTCCATCAGGGTCCATCAGGGTCCATCAGGGTCCATCCGGCGGCGTACCCGACCCGAGGCGTCCGGCGCCCGCGCCGATCGACTAGGATCGCCGCGACCCCGGCCGACCGGCCGGAGTCATGCGGATGTAGCTCAGTTGGTAGAGCGCGACCTTCCCAAGGTCGATGTCGCGAGTTCGAGCCTCGTCATCCGCTCCAACAACAAGGGGTCGTTGCGCTCACCAGCGCGACACTCTGCCCACCGTCGATGTCGCGAGTTCGAGCCTCGTCATCCGCTCCAACGACAAGGGGTCGTTGCGCTCACCAGCGCGACACTCTGCCCAAGGTCGATGTCGCGAGTTCGAGCCTCGTCATCCGCTCAGCGAAAGCCGCGCCCATCGGTCGCCGCGCGGGTTCACCACGGAGTGCCGTCGAGCCCGCACTTCCCACGGCATACCCGCCGTGGGAAGTGCGGGTTCACCCACGGACCATGGTGAGCCGCGGCGGCAGCAACGACCCCGTTACCTCTGTTGCACTTGACTATTCAAGTGACGAAAGGTGACAGTGGGGTGGCTCCCTTCCCCGCGAGTCTCGAGGTCGCTCCCATGTCCCGCCGCACCGTGGTCATCGTCGTCGGCGCCCTGGCCCTCCTGCTCGCGCTGGCACCCTTCGTCCCCCGCGGCGGCGACCGCGGGGCACTGCTCCCCTCCGGGGACAAGGAGTACGCCGCCCGCCCGGCCGGCACCGCCGGCCTCGCGAAGCTCACCCCCGAGGCCCGCGCGGAGATCGACCGCGTCGTCGCCGAGGGCGCCATGCTCAGCCGCCGGATGGCGCGGAGCAGCGGCAAGGCCACCCCCGAGCAGCTCGCCGAGACCGCCGTCCGGTGCGCGGAGTTCGAGGGACAGCGCTACTGCCTGGGCGCCGGCTGGACCGACGACACCGAGGCCGAGGTCCGCGCCCGGACGCTCCGCGCCGCCCGCACCGTCGCGGCCCGGCCCACCGGCGCCGCGGAGGAGACCGGCGACCTGGACGCGCAGGAGACGCTGGCTCGACGAGCCCGGATGAGCCCCGCGGCGCTGGCCCGGGCCGACCGCACCGAGCTGACCATGGCGGCGCGCTCGGTCGCCAAGGTCTGGCTGCTGCGCAACCAGATCGAGGGCGTGCCGCTGCCCGCGGGCTTCCTCGAGGACCACCCCGAGGCGCGGGCGCGCACCGCGACTCCCAAGCCCACCGGGACCCCGACGGTCCGGCCGACCAGGGCCCCGGTCAAGACCGCCGCTGACTACCCGAGGCGCTTCCAGATCATGGACGGCGACCGCACCGCCGCCCAGAGGCGCACCTACTGGTGCGGCCCGGGCGCGATGCAGATGATCACGTGGGGCTGGCAGAAGCAGAGGAAGTCCCAGGGCCACTGGGCCCAGCGGCTGCGGACCACCACCGAGGGCACCTCGATCTGGGACATGGTGCGCGTGGTCAACCAGTCGACCGGCTACGACCAGCAGAAGTACGCCGGGCCCTACATCGTCCTCGACATCAGCGACTACAGCTTCTCCAAGTGGATGCTGCTGATGATGCGGCACGTCTACGACTACCGGGCGCCGGTGGTCCTGCACCCGGTCCTGCTCAAGAAGTTCTACCCCTACCTCGACGACGACGCCTCCGGGCACTTCCAGGTCGGCCGCGGGTTCGCCAAGCGCGGCAAGAAGCCCGACCGGCTCGGCTACTTCGAGCCGTGGAACCAGCAGCGGTTCGACCCGTCCGAGCCCTACATCGCCCGGGTCCAGTGGCGCGACGCCTACCGCAGCTATCGCGCCAACCAGGCGCACTTCCAGCACAACGTCGGCGTCTGATGCGCCTCCTCCGGTACGCCGCCGCGGCGACCCTCGCGCTCGGGCTGGCGGCCTGCAGTGGCGACGAGCAGCCGGCGCCCGAGCCCCGCGCGACCCCGTCCTCGAGCCGGCCGACCGGCAGCCCGACGGCGAAGCTCGACTGGCAGCCGGTCGAGGGCCCGGTCCGCGACAGCGTCACCCGCAACGCGGACTGGACCCTGACCGTCACCGGCAACGGGCGCGGCTGGTCGCTGGACGGCCCGAGCACCTCCACCGGCAGCGGTTCCTCGGACTGGCGGGTCAGCGACGCGCTGCTCGACGAGGAGTGGGCAGTGGTCGTGCTCCAGGACCCGACCGAGTCGAGGCCCAGCCGCGCCGAGGTCACCGAGCTCGCGACCGGCGACACGTTCACGGTCGACGGCTCCTCCGACGTACCCACCACGAATGGTGGCGCCTGGGCGCTCGGCGACGGCCGGCTCCTGCACGCGACCGTCGGACCGGACCGCGCCTACTGCGTCGCGTCGGTCGACCTCGCGAGCCGGGAGTCGACGCTCTCGTGGTGCGCGCCGAAGCGGCACGGCTTCAACGGCGCGCAGGTCGCGCCCGGCGGGGTCTCGGTGCTGAGCTTCGACGCCGGCCGGCCCTCGTGCCGGACGCTGATGGCGCTCGACGGCACCACCGGCACGCCGTTCGAGGGCGTCGAGGAGTGCCAGGCGTGGGACGGCCTGCTCACCGACGACGGCCAGGTTTGGTCGGTGATCCCGAACGAGCGCCGCATCGAGGAGGCCCGCTTCTACGCCACCGCCGGCGGCGAGCGGGCCGACCTCGGCCCCGGTACGGCGGGCAGCCTGGTCTGGTGCAGCGGCGCGGCGTACTTCACCCGCGACCCCCAGGCCGAGGGCGACCCGGCGGCCCTGATGCGCTGGTCGGCGGCCGACGGCCTCGATGTCGCCTACGAGTCGCCGGGCGGCCAGGCGTTCCTCTCCGAGCCGCGCTGCGGCGGCGACCAGATCACGGTCACCGCGTTCGCCGAGGACGGCGACCAGCAGGTCACCGCCCGGCTTTCGTGAAGTCCGGACGGGGCCGTCACGTCCCCGCGACCCCTGCGTTGGACGGTCGTCGGAGCATGGGGATCCGACGTGACGGCGAGGTGGTGGCAACGCAGCGGGTGCCGCCACCTCGTCCAACACCTCCCCACCTACGCTGGCTGGCGTGATTGCTCCGTTCACCGGCTTCCCGGTCGCCGCCCTCGACTTCTACGACGACCTCGAGGTCGACAACACCAGGGCGTTCTGGGAGAAGCACAAGGACGTCTACGCCGAGTCGGTGAAGGCGCCGATGACCGCGCTCTGCGCCGCGCTCGAGCCGGAGTTCGGGGCGGCGAAGATCTTCCGCCCGTACCGCGACGTGCGGTTCGCCAAGGACAAGACGCCGTACAAGACCCACCAGGGCGCGTTCGTCCGGGTCGGCGAGGCGACCGGCTGGTACGTCGAGGTGTCGCCGCGCGGCGTCCGCACCGGCGCCGGCTTCTACGAGGCGAGCAGCGGCCGGCTCGCGGCGTTCCGCGCGGCCGTCGCGCACGACCGGTTCGGAGCCGAGCTCGGGCGGATCCTCGCGAGGCTGGAGAAGCAGGGCTTCGAGGTCGGCGGCGACCGCCTCAAGACCACGCCGCGCGGGTACGCCGCCGACCACCCGCGCATCGAGCTGCTGCGCCACCGCTCACTGACGGTGGGCCACCCGCTGGGCTTCGAGCCGGTGATCCACACCCCTGGGCTGCTCGACCTGGTGCGCGCCGACTGGCAGGCGCTGCGCCCGCTCGTCGACTGGGTGGCCGAGCACGTGCGCGACTGACCCGTCGGGTTTCACCGGTCAGCCGGAGAAACCCGCGCAACACGCCGGTGCGGCACGGCGTGTCGGTCGGGTTTCACCGGTCAACCGGTGATTCCTGTGACGGATGGGACGAGAGGGTTCAGTCCTTCGTGAAGGTCGCCATCGTGCGGTCCGGCTCCCAGTAGGCCCTCATCGAGGCCACCCGGCCGTCGTCGTTCACGACGTAGACCATGATCAGCTCGGTCGTGGTGTGGCTGCCGTCGGGGAACGAGGTCTTGATCCGGCCGATGTTGGCGCAGGTGTTGCTGCCCGGGTTGGCGAAGGAGTCGTAGATCTCGAACTCGAACCTCGCGATCGGCGCGATCGCGAGGTTCCAGAACGCCGAGATGCCCTCGTGCCCGCGGTGGCCCGTGCCCTCCGGGTCGAACATCGACGGGCCGACCGGGTCCTCGATCACCGCGTCCTCGGCGTACACCGTGAGCCACTCAGCGAGGTCGCCCTTGGCGACGGCGGAGTACGAGCGCTGCGAGGCCGCCCGCGCGGGGTGGTCGTCGTTGGGCGCGGTCCACGTGATGGCGTCCGACGTGATCATGGCGCCACTCTAGAACACGTTCCATGTCTCGACGGGCTCGACAACCGAGTCGACGGGCTCGCCGACCGAAGGAGGCAGGTCACCCGGATTTCACCGGCCGGCCGCACACGGATGCGACCGTGGCGACATGGCGAAGCGCAAGGCATTCCTCCACATCGGACCCGCGCAGAGCGGCGGCGGCTTCCTCGACTCGGCCCTGGCCGAGCACGCCGACGCCCTGGCGGAGGCCGGCCTCAAGCACCCCGCGATCTCCGCGGAGGAGATGTTTCGCGCCGCGATCGAGATCCGGCGCGACCACAAGGCGTGGGGCTATCAGCGCCGCGAGGTCGAGGGCGCCTGGGCCGGCATCTGCCGGCGGGCATGGAAGGGCAAGGGCACGGTGGTGCTCAGCCAGGAGCTGCTCGCGGGGTGTACGCCGGAGCAGGTGGACCTGCTGCTCGACGGCCTGCACGGGTTCGCGATCCACGTCGTGGTCACCGGCGACCCACCGGCGGCGTGGTCGCCGGTGGTGAAGCCGGAGCGACTCCACCTCATCGACGTTCCTGACACCGATCCCGAGCAGGCGGTGTGGACGGCGTTCGGCGAGATCGTCGGGTTCGACGCGGCCGCGCTGCCCCTCTCGGCGGCATGGTCGCTGCCCCGCCCGGAGCCCTCCGACGTCCTCGCGGAGGTGGCCCGGCTGCGGGCGCACAACCGGGTGCTCGAGGAGCGCAACGCGAAGCTCGAGCGCAAGAAGGACAAGCTGAAGCGGAAGCTCGCCGAGACCGGCTAGCAGGACCAGCCTGGAGGCTCAGTGGAGGCTCAGTGCGGCTGCCAGGCGTCCTCGTCGGCGGTCCGCGAGGTCACCGCGTCGGGCAGCTTGCGGTTGGCCAGGTCCTGGATCGAGACGCTCTCGAACACGTCCCGCAGCGACCGGCGCGCGGCGATCCACACGTGCTGGAGCACGTCGGCGGCGTCGTTGTAGGTGACCGCCTCGGGGCGCAGCCCGTAGACCGAGACCAGCGGGCCGTCGACCGCGCGGATCACGTCGGCGACGGACACGCTCGCGGCGTCCCGGCCCATCCGCCAGCCACCGGACTGGCCGCGCTGCGACATCACGACACCGGCGCGACGGAGGTCGGCCAGGATCGCCTGCAGGAAGCCGTGCGGGATGTCCTGGAGCCGGCCGAGCTCCTCCGCGCTCACCGCGCGACCGTCTTCACGCGAGGCCATCTCGATCAGCGCGCGCAGGGCGTAGTCGGACTTGGCGGAGACGCGCATGCGGCCAGTGTGTCAGATGTGTCGACTTGTTCAGTCGATCTTGGTGCCTACCAGCCCCGCATCCCGCCGAAGGCTCGGCGGGGTCGCCTTGCGAGGTTACCGACGGGTACGTAGGCTTGTGGTTACCGACGAGTAAGCAAACCGAAGGTGGGGCAGTGAGCCACTACAAGAGCAACCTCCGCGACATCGAGTTCAACCTCTTCGAGGTCCTCGGCCGCGACCAGATCCTGGGCACCGGCCCCTTCGCCGAGGTCGACGCCGACACCGCCCGCTCGATCCTCGCCGAGGTGGACCGGCTCGCCCGCGAGGACCTCGCGGCGTCGTTCGAGGAGGCCGACCGGAACCCGCCGGTCTTCGACCCGGCCACGAACACCGCGCCGGTGCCGGAGGCGTTCAAGAAGAGCTACCAGGCCTGGATGGACGCCGAGTACTGGCGCCTCACGACCTTCGCCGACCTCGGCGGCACCCCGGCCCCGTCCAGCATCTGCTGGGCGATGGGCGAGCTGGTGCTCGGCGCGAACCCGGCGATCTGGATGTACGGCGCCGGCCCGATGTTCGCCGGCGTCTTGTGGCGCAACGGTAACGAGCGCGACCGCAGGATCGCGCGGCTCGTCGTCGACCGGGGCTGGACCACCACGATGGTGCTCACCGAGCCCGACGCCGGCTCCGACGTCGGCGCCGGCCGCGCGAAGGCCACGCCGAACGACGACGGCACATGGAGCGTCGAGGGCGTCAAGCGCTTCATCACCTCGGCCGAGAGCGACCTCTCCGACCAGATCATCCACTTAGTGCTCGCGCGCCCGGTCGGCGTCGAGGGCGCCGGCGGCCCCGGCACGAAGGGCCTCTCGCTCTTCGTGGTGCCGAAGTATCACTTCGACCTCGAGACCGGTGAGCTCGGCGCGCGCAACGGCGCCTACGTCACCCACGTCGAGCACAAGATGGGGATCAAGGTGTCCAACACCTGCGAGCTCACCTTCGGCGACCCGGGCGTCGGTGGCGGCGAGCCGGCCGTCGGCTACCTGCTCGGCGAGGTGCACAACGGCATCGCGCAGATGTTCCAGGTCATCGAGAACGCCCGCATGATGGTCGGCACCAAGGCCATCGCGACGCTGTCGACCGGCTACCTCAACGCGCTGGAGTTCGCCAAGGAGCGCGTCCAGGGCGCCGACCTGACCCAGTCCGCCGACAAGACGGCCCCGCGCGTGACGATCACCCACCACCCCGACGTACGCCGCTCGCTGATGACGCAGAAGTCGTACGCCGAGGCGATGCGCGCGCTCGTGCTCTACACCGCCACCTGGCAGGACCGGGTGATGCTCGCCGACTACAGCAGCGAGCGCGACGAGATGGCCGAGAAGGTCAACGACCTGCTGCTGCCGATCGTGAAGGGCTACGGCTCGGAGCGCTCGTGGACGCTGCTCGGCACCGAGTCGCTGCAGACCTTCGGCGGCTCCGGCTTCCTGCAGGAGTACCCGATCGAGCAGTACGTCCGCGACGCCAAGATCGACACCCTCTACGAGGGCACCACCGCGATCCAGGGCCAGGACCTCTTCTTCCGCAAGATCGTCAAGGACCAGGGCGCGGCGCTGGGCCACCTCGCCGGCGAGATCTCGAAGTTCCTCGAGAGCGAGGCCGGCAACGGCCGCCTCAAGAACGAGCGCGAGCTGCTCGCCACCGCGCTCGAGGACGCCCAGGCGATCGTCGGTCACCTGATCAACGAGCTGATGTCCGCCCAGGACGAGGTCCGCAACATCTACCAGGTCGGGCTGAACACCACCCGCCTGCTGATGGTCCTCGGCGACGTCGTCTGCTCGTGGCTGCTGCTCCGCCAGGCCGAGGTCGCGCTGGAGAAGCTGGCCGGAGACCCGGGCCGGGACCAGGCGTTCTACGAGGGCAAGGTCGCCGCGGCCCAGTTCTTCGCCCAGAACGTGCTGCCGAGGATCTCCGCCGAGCGCGCCATCGCCGAGGGCGTCGGCCTCGACCTGATGGACCTCGACGAGGCCGCCTTCTAGTCTCTGCTCCGCAGCCGAGTCGGCGCAGTCTCAGCTGAGACTGCGCCGACTCGGCCTACTTCAGGACGGTTGCGGCGCGGCGTACGGCGTCGGTGAGCCGGTCGAGGACGGGGGAGTCGAGGCGCCAGCGCTGCCAGTGCAGGGGTACGTCGACGTGCAGCCGGCCGACCAGCGGCACCAGCCGGCCCTGGTCGACCAGGGGGCCCAGTTGCGGCTCGGGGACCATCCCCCAGCCGAGCCCGAGGCAGACCGCCTCGAGGAAGTCGGCCGAGGTCGGGACCCGGTGCACGACCGGGGGAGTGGTGACGCCGCGGGAGGCGAGGACATCGTGCTGGAGCGTGTCCTTCTCGTTGAAGACGACGACCGGCAGCGCGGCCCAGTCGGGGCCCCGGCCGCGGCGGTACCGCGCGGCGACCTCCGGCGTCGCGGCCGGGACGTAGCGCAGCACGCCGAGCCGCTCCACCGAGCAGCCCTGCACCGCGGTCGGCTCCGATGTCACCGCCGCGAGCGCCCCGCCACTGCGCAGCAGCCCGGCGGAGAACGCCTGGTCCTCGACGTGCAGGCGCAGCGCGACGTCGTCCCAGCCGGCGACCTCGGCGAGGACGCCGCGGAACCAGGTCGCCAGCGAGTCGGCGTTCACCGCGACCGGCAGGTCGACGACGGACCGCTCCTGCGCGAGCGCGTCGCGGACCTCGTCGTGGAGGAGCCGGGTCTGCCGGGCCAGCCGGAGCAGCACCTCGCCGTACTCGGTCGGCCGGCACGGCGTGGTGCGCTGCACGACCACGCGGCCCACCTGCGACTCGAGCGCCCGGATCCGCTGGCTGATCGCGGACGGCGTCAGGTGCAGCGCCCGGGCGGCGGCCTCGAACGTGCCGTGATCGGCGATCGCCACCAGCGCGGCGAGCTGGGACGGCGCCAGATCCATGAAGCGATGCTAATGGTTGCTGAAAATCATTCGCTGGCCTCATCACAGCCCGACCCCTAGCGTGGCGGCGTGCTCGACTCCCTGGCCACCGGTCTCGTCACCGGGCTGTCGCTGATCGTGGCCATCGGCGCACAGAACGCGTTCGTGCTCAGGCAGGGACTCGCGCGCGAGCACGTCGGCCCGGTCGTCGCGATCTGCACGCTCTCCGACGTCGTGCTGATCACGGCCGGCGTCGCGGGCATCGGCACGATCGTCGAGCGCGCGCCCTGGGCAATCGACGTGATCCGCTGGCTCGGCGTGGCGTTCCTGACCTGGTACGGCGTGAGCTCGCTGCTCCGCGCCCGGAGGCCCGAGTCGCTGCGCGCCAACGGGGGCGGCACCGGGATCTCCCGGCGCGGCGTCGTGCTCAAGGCGACCGCGCTCACCTGGCTCAACCCCCACGTCTACCTCGACACCGTGCTGCTGCTCGGCTCGATCGCGAACCATGAGGGCCCGGTCGGGCGCTGGTGGTTCGCGGCCGGCGCGATCGTCGCGAGCGCGGCGTGGTTCTGCGGCCTGGGGTACGGCGCCCGGCGGGCGAGCGGCCTGCTCTCGAAGCCGCGGGCGTGGCGGGTGCTCGACGTGCTGATCGGCCTGACGATGCTGGCGATCGCACTCTCCCTCGCGCTTGGCTGAGCCGGCCGTCTAGGCTCGAGGGCATGAGCGACCAGCAGCTGCTGAGCGAGTACGTCGACGTCTGGTGGCAGGCGGTCAACGACTTCACCGAGCTCCTCGAGGAGCTCGACGAGTCGGAGTGGGCCGCCCCGACCGACCTGCCGGGCTGGGACGTGAAGGCGGTCGCCTCGCACATCGCCCACCTCGAGGGCATCCTCGCCGGCGCGCCCGAGGAGACCGCCGACGTCGGCGAGCCCGGCCATGTGACGGGGCCAATGGGCCTCTACACCGAGGTCGGCGTGCTCAACCGCCGCGACGCCAGCCCGGACGCGATCATCAACGAGATCCGTGCCGCCGCCACGGCGCGGCATACCGCGCTGCTGGCCGACCCGCCGACCGACGCGTCCGCGAGACCGGAGCCGATCTTCGGCGGCGTGCCGTGGGACTGGCGCACGCTGCTGCGCAACCGCCCGCTCGACGTGTGGATGCACGAGCAGGACGTACGCCGCGCGGCCGACCGGCCGGGCGGCATGGACTCGCCTGCGGCGAGGCACACGGCCGAGTACCTCGCCGAGAGCCTCGGCTACGTGCTCGCCAAGCGGCTCGGCGCTCCGGCCGGCACGGCCGCAGTGCTGGAGATGGAGGGCAGCGCGCCGTTCGCGTACGCGGTCGATGACTCCGGCCGGGGCGAGCGGCTGGGCGGCGTACCCGACGAGCCGACGGTGCGGCTGCGGATGGACCGCGAGGCGTTCATCCGCCTGGCGGGCGGCCGGTGCGAGCCGGTGCCGGGCACGGTGCGGGTCGAGGGCGACCAGGACCTCGGGCAGCGCCTCCTCGACGCCCTGGCCACGACCCCGTGAGGGCCGCGACCGACCGCTGGGAGCCGGCCGACATCCCGGCCCAGGAGGGCCGCACGGTCCTCGTCACCGGCACGACCGTCGGCGGGCTCGGGCAGTTCACCGCGCTCGAGCTGGCCCGCCGGGGCGCGCGCGTCGTGCTCGCCGGGCGGCGCGCGGAGCGGGTCGCCGAAACGCGGGCCGCGATCCTGACCGAGGTGCCCTCGGCGTCGCTGGAATCGCTGGTGGTCGACCTCTCCGACCTCGGGTCGGTACGCCGGGCGGCGGCCGAGGCCGCGGGCCTGGGCCCGATCGACGTGCTGGTGAACAACGCGGGCGTGATGGGCACGCCGTACCGCCGCACGCCCGACGGCCTCGAGCTGCAGCTGGCGACGAACCACTTCGGCCCGTTCCTGCTCACCGGCCTGCTGTTGCCGCAGCTGGTCGCCAGCGAGGACGCGACCGTGGTGACGGTCTCGTCCCAGATGCACCGGGTGGCGCGGAAGGCGCCGCTGGGCGACCCGCGGGCGCAGCACGGGCGCTACCAGCGCTGGCCGGTCTACGGGCAGTCCAAGCTCGCGAACCTGCTCTTCACCTACGAGCTCGAGCGCCGCTGCCGCCGGGCCGGGCTGCCGGTGCGGGCGCTGGCCGCGCACCCGGGTTTCGCGGCGACCCACCTGGCCGCGAACGGGCAGTACGGGCGGGCCGCCGGCGGCCGCGCCTCGATCCTGGACGCCGCGATCAAGGCGGTCTCGCCCAACACCGCGTCCCAGGGGGCATGGCCGACGCTGATGGCGGCGACCGCCGCCCTGCCGGGCGCGTCGTACGTCGGGCCCGACGGCTTCCTCGAGTGGGGTGGGCGGCCGCGGGTGACCACGTCGAACAGGCTGTCCCACGACGAGACCGCCCAGCGCCGGCTCTGGCAGCTCAGCGAGGAGGCCACCGGCATCCGCTACCCCTGACGTGGGTCCGTGGACCGTCGAGACACCCAGAACGGCCCTCAGAAGGGCAGATCAAGGGCCGTTTCTGGTGTCTCGACGAGAGATGACCGGGCGGCCACCTCAGCCGCCGACGACCGGCACGTCCGGGGTGACCTCGCCCTCGACCGGCGCGACGGTGCCGCCGAAGTACATCTGGGCCAGGTGGGGATCGGAGACGATCGACGCGGCGTCGCGCTGGGTGACGACCTTGCCGGACTCCATCACGATGCCGTCGGTCGCCATCTTCATGCCGAACCGGACGTTCTGCTCGACGATGAGGATGGTCTTGCCGCTGTCGCGGAGCACCATCACCGAGTCGTAGAGCGTCTGCAGCGCCTTCGGGTCGAGGCCGAGCGACGGCTCGTCGAGGAGCAGCAGCACCGGGTCGAGCATCAGCGAGCGGGCGAACTCCACCATCCGGCGCTGGCCGCCCGAGAGGTTGCCGGCGTTGTCGTTGCAGCGGTCCGCGACGATCGGGAAGAGCGCGGCCACCTGGTCGAAGCGCTCGGCCACCAGCGCCTTCTTGCGCCGGATGATGTAGGCGCCGAGCAGCACGTTCTCCCGCACCGACATCGTCGGGAACAGGGCGTTCGACTGCGGCACCTGCGAGATGCCGCGCTCGAGGATCTCCGCCGCCGAGGCCCTGTGGATCGGCTCGCCCTGAAGGTGCACCTCGCCCAGCCGGGGGGTCAGCAGCCCACTGACCGTCCTGAGGACCGTCGACTTGCCGGCGCCGTTCGGGCCGACGATGCAGGCGACCGACCCCGAGGCGACGGTGATGTCGACCCCCTGGAGCACGTCGCCGCCGCCGTACCCGGCCACGACGCCCTGCAACTCGAGCATCGGCTCGGTCATGCTTCCACCCTCTCCTCGAGGACGAAGTCGTCGCCCAGGTAGGCATCGATGACGGCGGGGTCGCGCTGGATCTCCTCGGGCGTGCCCGACGCCATCTTCCGGCCTCGCGCCAGCACGTGGATCGGGTCGCAGAGCCCGAGCACGAACGGCATGTTGTGCTCGACGAGCAGGAACGTCTTGCCGTAGGAGTTGAGCTCGCGGATCATCTCACCCATCCGCTCGATGAGGACCGGGTTGATGCCGCCGGCCGGCTCGTCGAGGAGGATCACCTTCGGGTCCAGCATCAGGATCTGCGCGAGCTCGACCAGCTTCTGCTGGCCGTAGGACAGAGCGTGCGCCTTCTGGTCGCGGAAGGCCCGCATGCCGACGTACTCGAGCAGCTCGTCGGCCGCCCGCGCCTCGGCGCCGCTCACCGCGATCCGGCCGAGCTGGCCGACCGAGAAGGTGCGCTGCACGGCGACGACGTTCTCGAGCACGGTCATCTCCCGGAAGAGCCGGGTGATCTGGAAGGTGCGGCCCAGGCCGCGGTGCGCCCGCTCCCACGACGGCAGGCCGTCGATGCGGTGCCCGTCGAGCCGGATCTCCCCCGCGTCGGCGCTGATGGTGTCGTCGATGAGGTTGAAGATCGTGGTCTTGCCCGAGCCGTTCGGCCCGATCAGGCCGGTGATCGAGCCCTCCGGTACGGCGAAGGACGCGCCGTCGACGGCCCGGACGCCGCCGAAGTGCTTCTTGAGATCCCTCACCTCGAGGATCGGCCGGTCGGGGAGCTCGCTGCGGTCGACGACCTGGATCCGGTCGGTCAGGGAGGCGAGGCTGCCGCCGGTGCCGATGCGGGCACCCACCAGGCCGGCCCTGCCACGCGTGCGCAGCCGGGCCAGGCCGGACTCGACGGCCGGCAGGATGCCCTGCGGCAGGAAGATCACCACCGCGACGAGCAGGCCGCCGAACAGGAACAGCCGGGTGTTGCCGCCGCCCCAGCTGTTGTTCGCGGTCTCGTTGAGCCACTCGATGAAGAATGCGCCGAGCACCGGCCCCCACAGCGTGGCTTTGCCGCCGATGAGCATCGACAGCACGAGCTGCACGCTGAGCAGGATGCTGAACATGCCGCGGGGGTCGATGAACGTCAGGTAGTAGCCGTACACCGCGCCCGCCATGCCGACGAACAGGGCACTCGCCATGAACGCGATGATCTTCTGGGACGGCAGGCTGATGCCGATCGTCGCGGCCTTGGTCTCGTCCTCCCGGATCGCGATCAGGCCCATGCCGAGCTTGGTCCGCCGGATCCACCAGGTCATCAGGACCTGGAGCCCGAGCAGCCCGAGCAGGGCGTAGTAGAAGGGCCAGTTCGCGATGTCGCGGTCCCAGGTGGGCAGCGGGAGGGTCAGGCCGGCCGTGCCGTTGGTGAGCGACGCCCAGTTGATCGCGATCACCTGCACGAGGAAGAGGAACGCGACGGTGATGATCACGAACGCCGGACCGCGCGAGCGCAGCGAGACGAAGCCGAGAACGAGCGCGACCACCGCCGCGACGGCGCCCGCGAGCGGCACCCAGAGCCAGACGTTGTTGTCGGGCAGCCTGGTGGCGAGCACGCCGATCGTGTAGCCCCCGAGACCGATGAACGCTCCCTGACCCAGCGAGATGTAGCCGGCGAACCCGGAGATGATGCTCAGCCCGCTGGCGCCGATCGCGAAGACCAGCGACAGGATGATCATGTTCTGGTAGTAGAGGTCGTCGCTGACCAGCGGGTAGACGACGAGCAGGACGGCCGCCGCGAGTGCGATCGCACGACCCACCCAGATCGGCTGGACCCGGGACCACGGGCTCCGGCTGGCGCCCTCGGCGGTGGAGGTGGAGCTCATGCTGCTACTGCGTCCTCTCGGAGTCGGGTGCCGAGGAGGCCCTGCGGCCGGATCAGCAGGACGGCGAACACGATCATGTACGGAACCGCCGTCGCCCAGGCCGGCGAGACGTACGCCGCCGTCAGGGTCTCGGCGATGCCGAACATCAAGGCGCCGAGCACGGCGCCGTTCAGGCTGCCCAGACCGCCGAGCACCACGATCGCCAGCAATCGGGCGATCCACTGGTAGTGCGAGCCGGGTACGAACGGGTAGAGCACGCCGGTGATCGCGCCACCCGCACCGGCGGCCGCGATGCCGATCCCGAACACGAGCGCGGCGACGGATGCGACCTTGATGCCGACGAGCTCGGCGGACGCCGGGTTGGTCGCCGCCGCACGGATCGCCCGGCCCAGCCAGGTCTTGGTCAGCACCACCCAGAGCAGCCCGAGGACCACCACCGCGATCAGGCCGCCGAACACCTGGGCCTTCGGCAGGAACAGCCCGCCGATCGTGAAGGACTGATCGCCGTAGGACGGCCTGATCGAGGTCGAGTTGTTGCCCCAGATCTCCCCCATCGCTCCCTCCAGCACCAGCGCGAGTCCGAAGGTCAGCAGGACCGTCGAGGCCATCGGCGCGCTGCGGACCGGCGAGACCACCACGCTGTAGGTGACCCACCCGAGCACGAACACGATCGGGGTCGTGAGCACGGTGGCGAGCAGCGGGTCCACCCCGAAGGAGTCCCACAGCCAGTAGGTGACGAAGGCTCCCAGGATCAGGAAGGCACCGTGCGCGATGTTGATCACCCGCATCACGCCGAAGATCAGGGTCAGCCCGCTCGACGCCAGGGCGTACACGCCACCCAGCAGCAGACCCAGGAGGAGAGTCTGGAGCAACTCGGTCATCAGCCGGCGCCGCCCGGCAGCCACTCGCGCGTGATCGTGGCGGTGGAGGCCGCCTCGGGCAGCACGATCTGCGCCTTGCCTCCCTGCCATTGGCCGATCAGGAAGTCACCGGTGGGGGCACCGGTGTCGTCCCACGACAGCGGACCGAGGATGGTCTCGACCTTGTTCGCGCGCAGCCAGTCGGCCAGGGCACCCTGGTCGTCGATGCTGCCGACCGCCTCGACCGCGGCCTGGAGCACCTGGCCGGAGGCGTACGCGTCGGCGGCGTCCTCGGGTGGGAGCCCGCCGAACTTGTCCTGGTAGGCCTTCACGAACTCGGCGTTCCCGGGGGTGCCGGCCGCGGGAGAGTGGCTGACCGCGTAGAAGACGCCCTCGGTGTTCTCCGCACCGATGCCCTGGGAGTACTGGTCGCCGAACGAGGGCGCATTGGTCTGGAAGAACATGTCGGGCTTGAACCCAGCCTTGAGCATGGAGCGGGTCAGGCCGATGCCGTCCTCGAACTGCGCGCCCTGGAAGACAAGGTCGGGGTTCTTGCTCTTCATCGCACTGACGATCGTGTCGAAGTTCTTGGTGTCGATCGCGTAGGTCTCCTGGTAGACCGTCTTGACCCCGGCGGCCTCGAGCGCGGCGCGGGCGCCCTCGACGACCGGCGCGGCGAACGGGTCGTCCAGCGTGGGGTAGGCCGCGGTCTTCGGCCGCTGGTCCTCGGGCAGGCTGGCAACCCACTCGGTGAACAGCTTGCCCTGCTTGTCCGCGGTGGCCTGCTGGGAGAAGAAGAGGTACTTGAAGCCGCGGGTGAACATCTCCGGCGACCCGCCGGCCGGCTCGATGTAGACCATCTGGTTCTTCTCGGCGACCGCCGACGCCGGCAGGTTCAGCAGCGAGGAGAAGGTCCCGAGGAGGAGATCCACCTTCTCCTGGCTGATCAGCGCGTTGTAGTCGGCGACGATCGTGTTCTGGTTGGACGCGTCGTCCTTCACGACGAGCTCGACGTCGCGGCCCAGCAGGCCGCCGCTGTCGTTCACCATCTGCTGCCAGATCTGGTAGCCCTCCTGGGCTGCCTGCCCGGGCTGGGAGAACTCGCCGGTCAGCGGGAGCGACGTGCCGATCGTGATCGGGCCGTCGGCACCGCCACCACCACCGGAGTCGTCACCACCACAAGCAGCCAGGCCGAGCGCCAGCACCCCCGTCAGAGCCAGGGCGCCCAGGCCCCGGCGGCGTGAAACGTGGGACATTCTTCCTCCTCGGTACTGCCATGGATTGTCGCAATCGATTGCGGCCTTCGCAGTCTTGTGAACGAGGCCACAATCTGTCAAGCACCTGCGCCGAAAACCCGCATTCCCGGGCGAGAACGGCGACGCCGCCGTGCCGAGCTGGACCGGTCGGCTCTTGCAAACGGTTGTGGCAGGTGGGACCCTCGCCGCGTGACCCCTCTGAGCACGGTAGCTCGCGCCGACGACCTCCCGGACGAGGCCGAGGTCGTGGTGGTCGGTGCCGGCCACAACTCGTTGGTCGCCGCGGCCTACCTCGCCCGGGCCGGGCTCGAGGTGGTCGTGGTCGAGGCGAACGACCAGCCCGGCGGCAACACCCGCACCGAGGAGCTGACGCTGCCCGGCTTCGCCCACGATTCGTGCAGCAGCGCGCACGTGCTCATCCAGAACAACCCCCTGATCCGGGACGACGAGCTCGGCCTACTCGCGGACCACGGCCTCGAGTACCTCGCGACCGACCCGGCCGTCGTACTCCCCCAGGAGGACGGCGAGCTGCTGGTCATGCACCGCGACCTCGAGGCGACCGCGGCCGAGCTGGCGCGGTGGTCGTCGGACGACGCGCGGGCGTTCGAGCGGCTGATCGGCGAGTGGCGCGGCGGGCTCGCCGCGGCGCACGGCCGGTGGAGCTCCCACCTGCCGCAGCCCGACGACGAGGTCTCGCGACGCTACCTCGACCTCCGGCGGCGCAGCGCGTGGGACGTCGTCCACGAGAGGTTCTCCCACCCGGTCGTGCGCTCCTTCATGCTCTGGCTGGCCATGGCCACGATCCAGGACCCGCGGCGAGCGGGCACCGGCTTCCTGCCGTCGTCGCTGGCCGCCGGCCGGCTCGACTTCGGCTGGACCACGCCGGTCGGGGGCAGCCAGGCCCTCCCCGACGCGCTCATCCGCATCATCGAGAAGCACGGCGGCCGGGTCGTCTGCGGCGCGCCGGTGACCGGCGTCCTCACCGCGCAGGACCGCGCGGCCGGCGTCCGGCTGGCCGGCGGCGCGGCCATCCGGGCGAGCCGGGCGGTGGTCGCCGGAGGGCACGTGACCGGGCTGCCGGCGATGATCGAGGACCGCGCCCCCTCGCCCGACCTCGAGCAGGCGCGCGACGCCTGGCGGCCGGGGCTGAGCGTGCTGGCCGTGCACGCCGCGATCCGCGACGACCTGCGGTTCGGCCCGGCCGGCACCACGAGCGCCGCCGCGGGTCTCGGCACCGCCGACGGCGTCGCGCGCCACCTCGACCGGTTCGCGGCCGGCGAGTGGGACGCCGAGGACCCGTGGCTGCTCGTGGTCAACCAGACCGCCGTGGACCCGACGCGCCGCCCCGCCGGCGGTGGCGGCACGTTCAAGATCCTCACCATCGCGCCGTACACACTGTCCGGCGGCCGGTCGTGGGCCGACGAGAAGAACGAGTACGGCGCCCGCATCGTCGGCCTGGTGCGGCAGCGCGTCGGCGGGCTGGCGGCGTCGGACATCCTGGCGATGCGCACCGAGTCGCCGCTCGACGTCGCCGCGCACAACCCGCAGAACGTCGGCGGCTCCTGCCACGGCGGCGAGTTCCTGGTCGACGGCGAGGTCTTCGCCGGCTGGCAGCGCTACGACACCGACGTGCCGGGGCTGTTCCTCACCGGCGCCTGCGTGCACCCCGGCGGCTCGGTCTCGGGCCGCCCGGGCCGCAACGCCGCCCGCACGGTGCTCGGCTCGCTCGGCCTCGACCCGCTGCAGGTGATGGGGCCGAGCTGACCGGGCACCCGGTGCGAGTCCTCAGATGAGGATGCGCACCGGGTGCTCCAGCAGCTCGGCGAGGGCGGCGAGCCAGCGGGCGGCGACGACGCCGTCCACCGGGCGGTGGTCGACCGACAGCGTCACGGTCATCAGCTTCCCGGGCACGACCGCGCCGTCCTCGACGACGGGCTCGTCGCGCACCGCGCCGACCGCGAGGATCGCGGCGTGCGGCGGGTTGATGATCGCGGCGAACTCCTCCACGCCGTACATCCCCAGGTTCGTGACGCTGATGGTGCCGCCCTCGAGCTCGTCCTGCCTCAGCTTGCCGTCACGAGCACGCGCGGCGAGGTCGCGCACGCGCTCGGCCACGGCGCTCACCGGGAGCGAAGTGACGTCGCGGACGACCGGCGTGAGGAGGCCGCGGTCGGTGGCGACCGCGACGGCGACGTCGACGGTGTCGAAGCTGCGGACCGCGTCGGGCGTCCAGACGACGTTCATCTCCGGTACGGCGCGGTGGGCGGCCGCGACGGCCTTGATCACCAGGTCGTTGACGGACACCCTCACCTCGCCGTCGTTGACCTCGGCCCGGAGCGCGACGAGGGCGTCGGCGCGCACCGTGGCGCGGACGTAGAAGTGCGGCGCGGTCTGCTTGCTCTCGGTGAGCCGGGAGGCGATCGCCTTGCGCAGGCGGGAGTGGGGGGTCTCGACAGGCCCGACCACCGGGGTCTCGACAGGCTCGACCACCGGAGCGACCAGCGCCCTCTCGACGTCGCGGCGCAGGATCCGGCCGCGAGGGCCGGTGCCGACCAGGTCCTCGACGGCGAGCCCGCCGTCCTTGGCCAGCTTGCGCGCCAGCGGGCTGGCGAAGACCCGGCCGTCGGATCGGGTGGTCTCGACAGGCTCGACCACCGTCGGGGTTGGCTCGGGGACGTCGCGCCGCTCGGGCACGACGGGGTTCGCCTCGACCGCGACGCCGAGCTCGGCGAGCACCGCGTCGAGGTCGGCGACCCGCTCGCCCGGCGTACCCAGGACGGCGATGGGCGCGCCCACCTCGACCTGCGACCCGGGCGTCACCAGTCGCCTGAGCACGACGCCGGCGGCCTCGGCCTCGACGTCGACGACCGCCTTCTCGGTCTCGACGCTCGCGATCGGGTCGGCGGCGGCGAACTCGGCGTTCTCGGCGACCAGCCAGTCGGCGAGGACCGCTTCGGTCGCGTTGGCGGCGACCTCGGGCATGCGCAGCACGGTGGGCACGTCAGTACCTCGCGATCTCGGCGAGCTCGGCGATGACCTCGTCCTTCTGGGCGATCGCGGCGCGCTCGAGCACCCTGCTGATGCTCGGCGACGCCTCGGCGCCGGTGACCCGGCGGACCGGCGCGTCGAGCAGGTCGAAGAAGCGGCGGTGGATCTCGTCGGCGAGCCAGCCGCCGTACGACGTGCCGACCGCGCCCTGCTCGGCGATCAGCACCTGGTTGGTCTTCGCGACCGAATCCTCGATCAGCTCCCAGTCGATGCTGGCGCGGTCCAGCCAGCGCAGGTCGATCACCTCGGCGTCGACCCGGCCGAACTCCTCGACCGCCTCCAGCACGAACGGCACCATCCCGAGGTAGGTCAGGACGGTGACGTCGCTGCCGGGTCGGCGCACGGCCGCCCTGCCGACCGGCAGTACGTAGTCGAGGTCGTCGACCGGGCCCGGCCCGGTCGAGTTGTAGAGGTCGACGTGCTCGAGCACGACGACCGGGTCCTGGCAGGCGAGCGCGGCGTTCATCAACCCGACGTAGTCGTAGGGCGTGGACGGCGCGACGATCCGCCAGCCCGGGTTGGTCGCGAAGACGCCCGCCGGGTCCATGGAGTGCTGCGACCCGTAGCCGGTGCCCATCGCCACCTTGCTCCTCAGCACGAGCGGCACGCCGGACTCCCCGCCGTACATGTGCCGCGCCTTGCCGATCTGGTTGAACAGCTGGTCGGCGGCGACCCACATGAAGTCGGCGTACATGAACTCGACCACCGGCGTGTAGCGGCCGTCGAGCGCGATGCCGCCGGCCAGGCCGGCGAACGCGTTCTCGCTGATCGGGGTGCCGAGGATGCGGCCGGGGAAGCGGTCGGGCAGGCCGCGGGTGGCGCCGTTCGTCCCGCCGTTGAGCCGATGCACGTCCTCGCCCATCACGACGACGCCCGGGTCGGTCTCCATCCGGCGGCCCATCACCGCGGCGACGGACTCGATGAACTTCGTCTCCTGCACGGGTACGGCGAAGCCGGCCGGGTCGACCACGCGCGCGGAGTCGAACTCCGAGAGGTCACCGCGCACGCCGACGTCGACCCAGTCGGGGTCGGGCCACTCGGCCGGCCTGATCCGGCGCTGGCCGGGCTTGCCGCCGGGCAGCGGCTCGACCAGCTCGCGGCCGACCTCCTCCATGACCGCCTTGGCGGCGGCGACCGCCTGCGCGGTCTCGTCGGCGGTCATGATGCCGCGGCGCACGAGATGCGCGGCGGTCTGCGTCAGCGGGTCGCGCTCGCGCCAGGACCGCTCCTCCTCCTTCTCCCGGTAGCCGAACGCGCTGCCGGCGAACCCGCCGTTCTGGTGGAAGAAGCGGTAGGTGTCGGCCTCGACGACGGTCGGGCCGCGACCGCGGCGCATGTGCTCGACGGCCTCGGTCATCGCGAGGTGGACCGCGAGCGGGTCCATGCCGTCGACCTTCCAGCTGGCGATGTTGAAGCCGAGGCCGCGCGCGGAGAGGCGCGGCTCGGCGGTCGACTCGTGGACCGAGGTGGAGACGGCGTACTGGTTGTTCTCGATGAAGAAGCAGACCGGGAGCGACCAGGCGGCGGCGAGGTTCATGGTCTCGAGCGTGGAGCCGATGTTGACCGCGCCGTCGCCGAAGTAGGTCACCGAGACGGCGTCGCCGCCGGAGTGCCGGTGCGACCACGCGAACCCGGCGGCCTGCGGGACGCCGCCGCCGACGATGGCGTTGGTGCCCATCGCGCCGGCATCCTTCCACTGCAGGTGCATCGAGCCGCCGCGGCCGTGGCTCCAGCCGCGGTCGAGGCCGCAGATCTCGGCGAGCGTCGTGAGCAGTACGTCGCGCACCTGCTGCGATGGGGCCTCGAGCGGGTCGAGGCCCTTGGGCTCGACGTGGTGCAGCGCCTTGGCCAGGAACTGGTGGTGTCCGCGGTGCGAGCCGTTGACCGAGTCCTCGCTGGTGAGGGCGAGGACGGAGCCGACGGCGCCGCCCTCCTGACCGATGCTCGAGTGCGCGGGCCCGTGGATCAGGCCGCCGCTGGCCAGGTCGAGCACGTACTGCTCGAAGGCGCGGATCCAGACCAGCTGCGCGTAGATCGTGCGCAGCAGGTGCGGCTCGGCGGCGTCCCAGTCGGCCTCGGTGGCGACGACCTCGACCCACGGCGACGCGGGCGCGAGGGGGTGGTGCTCGGGCATGAGTGTCTCCTTCGCTCGGCAGCACGATGACACACGATTGGATCCAAAATCTAGGCACGGACCGGTGGACGCCACATATCGCGGCGTGCTTTGCTGCATCCAGACGTCGAATCGGATCCGAAAGGTGGTACGTCGATGCCGATGCCGGGCCTGCGCCGGATGGACCACATCGGCTTCACCGTGCCCGACCTGGACGCGGCGCACCGGTTCCTGGTCGACGTACTCGGCTGCGAGTACCTCTACTCGCTCGGGCCGTTCCGGCACGAGGACGACTGGATGCTCAGCCACCTGGGCGTGCACCCGCGCGCGGAGATGGTCGAGAACCGGTGGTTCCGCTGCGGCGACCAGGCCGTGTTCGAGGTCTTCCACTACACCTCGCCCGACCAGCGCGACGCGATCCCGCGCAACAGCGACGTCGGCGGCCACCACGTCGCGCTCTACGTCGACGACCTGGACGCCGCGATCACGCACCTCGAGGCGAACGGCGTGCGCGTGCTCGCCGGCCCGACCGCCAGCAGGGGTCCGGCCGAGGGCAACCGGTGGATCTACTTCCTGAGCCCGTGGGGGATGCAGTTCGAGCTGGTCTCCTACCCCGGCGGCAAGGCCTGGGACCGCGACCACCGTGGGGAGAATCAGGCCCATGACTGACGTGAGCAGCAGCCGCGTGGCGGCGTACCTCCGCGAGGCCATCCTGGGTGGCGACCTCAAGCCGGGCGACCGGATCCGCCAGGAGGACATCGCCGCGAAGCTCGGCGCGAGCCGGCTGCCGGTGCGCGAGGCGCTGCGGATGCTCGAGGCGGAGGGGCTGACCGAGCACGAGCCGCACAAGGGCGCCCGGGTGCCGCGGCTGACGCAGCACGAGGTCGAGGTGATCTACCGGATGCGCGAGCGGCTCGAGCCACTTGCCCTCACCGAGAGCCTGTCGCGCCTCGACGCGAGTGACCACGAGCGGCTCGAGGACGTGCAGCGCCGGATCGAGGACAACGAGGACCTCGAGAAGTTCCTCGACCTCGACCGCGAGTTCCACATGCTCACCTACAGCGGCTGCACGATCGAGCCGCTCAACCAGAACGTCACCCGGCTCTGGAACTCCACGCAGCCCTACCGCCGCGCCTACGTCGCGCTCGGCGGCAAGAGCCGGATGTGGGTCGTGAACGCCGAGCACCGGCTGATCCTCGACGCCGTGGTCCGCCGCGACGCCTCCGACGCGGAGCGGTTCCTCGAGGGGCACATCCGGCGTACCCGCATCGAGCTCTCGCACCACCCGGAGGTCTTCGACTGATGCAGATCTCTGTCAACGGAAGGGATGTGAGCCTCGCCTCCGACGGCGACACCACGCTCCTGACGGCGCTGCGCGACGAGCTCGGCCTGGTCGGCACCCGGTTCGGGTGCGGGCAGGGTCTGTGCGGCGCGTGCTTCGTCGACGTCGACGGCACCGTGATGCCGTCCTGCCAGACCCCGGTGTGGCAGGTGGCGGGGCAGGCGGTGACGACCGTCGAGGGGCTGTCGCGAGACGGCGATCCGCACCCGGTGCAGCGCGCGATCCTCGACCGGCAGGCCGCGCAGTGCGGGTTCTGCATCTCCGGCATCGTCGTCCGCGCGGCCGCGCTGCTGCGCGACGAGCCGGACGCCGACGCCGACCGCGTCGCCGAGGCCCTCGACCGCAACCTCTGCCGGTGTGGAGCGCAGCGCCGCATCGTCGAGGCCGTGCTGGCCGCCCGGGAGTCGGTGTGAGCGACCTGCCGCCACACGTGGTCGACAACCCACGGCTCGGCACCTGGGTGACGGTGGCCTCCGACGGGCTGGGCGTCGAGGTGCACGTCGGCAAGGTCGAGCTCGGGCAGGGCATCCTGACCGCGCTCGCGCAGATCGCCGCGGACGCGCTCGCCCTCCCGTTGAACGAGATCCGCATGGCCGCGGCCCACACGACGAACGGCCCCGACGAGGGCCTCACCGCCGGCAGCCTGTCCGTGCTGCAGGCCGGTCCCGCGCTCCGGCACGTGGGTGCCGTCGTGCGCGCGCTGGCCGACCCGTCCGCGGAGGGGTACATCGGGCGGATCGCCGCCCTCGACCCCGAGACGGACCTCCGCACTGCCCCGACCGCGGACCCCGTCACGCCCGCCGCGGTCGGGAGCAGCACGCCCCGGCTCGACCTGCCCGACAAGGTGCTGGGCCGGCCGCGCTACCTGGCCGACCTGCGGCCCGACGGGCTGCTCTACGGCCGGGTGCTGCGCCCGCCGTCGCCCGGCGCCCGGCTCTCGTCGCTCGACCCGGACTGGAAGGCGCCGGGCGTGACGCTGGTACGGGACGGGTCGTTCCTCGGCGTCGTCGGCGAGCGCGAGGCCGATGTCGACCGGGCTCTGGAGCAGCTGGCTCGCGACGCTGCGTGGTCCGAGGACGACACGCTGCCGGACGAGGACGGGCTGGCCGACTGGCTGCGCGCGGGCCCGCACGAGGAGATCGAGGTGCTCGACGAGGGGCCGACCCCGGGCACCGTCACGGCGTCGTACTCCAAGCCCCTGCTGGTGCACGGCTCGATCGCGCCGAGCGTCGGGCTGGCGCGGTGGGACGGCCCGTCGGTGCACGTGTGGAGCCACAGCCAGGGCATCCACGCGCTGCGGCTCGCGATCGCCTCGGCGCTCTCGTCGGACGCCGACTCGGTCGTCGTCGAGCACGTCGAGAACGCCGGCTGCTACGGGCACAACGCCGCCGACGACGCCGCGTTCGACGCGGTGCTGCTCGCGCGGGCCGTGCCCGGCCACCCGGTGCAGGCGCGCTGGACGCGGCCCGACGAGCTGACGTGGGGGCCGCTCTCGCCGGCGATGACCGCGACCGTCTCCGCCACGCTCGCCGGGGGCCGGATCGAGGGATGGTCGTACGACGTCTGGGGCCTCGGGCACTCGGCGAGGCCCGGCTACCGGGGCGCTCCGGGCCTGCTGGCCGGCGCGCACCTCGCGACGCCCGTAGCGCTCCCGCCCTCGACCGACCCGCCGCCCGCCGCCGGCGGCGGCACCACCCGCAACGCCGTACCGATCTACGACGTCGGCCCGCGCCGGGTGGCCGGGCACCGGCGGGTGGACAGCCCGTTCCGCACCTCGGCGATGCGCGCTCTCGGCGCCTACCTCAACGTGTTCGCGATCGAGAGCTTCATCGACGAGCTGGCCGACGAGACGGGTGCGGACCCGGTCGACTTCCGGCTCGCGCACCTCTCCGACGAGCGCGCCCGGCATGTCGTCGCCGAGGCGGCGCGGCGCTCCGGCTGGCCGGACCCGCTGCCCGACGAGACCGGCCGCGGACTCGGCTTCGCACGCTACAAGGACAAGGGCGCCTACTGCGCCGTGGTGGCCGAGGTCGGCGTCGAGTCGTCGGTGGAGGTGCGCCGGCTGACCGTCGTCGCCGACATCGGGCTGGTCGTGAACCCCGACGGTGCCCGCAACCAGCTCGAGGGCGGCGCCACCCAGTCGGTCAGCTGGACCACGAGGGAGCGGGTGCGCTTCGACCGCCGGCGGATCACCACGTCGGACTGGGAGCTCTACCCGATCCTCACCTTCCGCGAGTCGCCGCTGGTCGACGTGCACCTGGTCGACTCACCGGCCCCGTCGGTCGGTGCCGGCGAGGCCGCCCAGGGGCCGACCGCCGCGGCCATCGCCAACGCGGTGCACCGCGCCCTCGGCGTACGCGTGCGGGACCTGCCGCTCGACGCCGCCGCCATCGTCCGGGCCATCGAGGCCCAGGAGTGATCCCGACAAGAGGAGAGCAGTGATGCCCCGGATCAGCTACGTGCCGATGGACGCGATGTCCGCGCAGATGCGCGTGGAGATGGAGCGCAGCGCCCGCGAGGGCACGCCGCGCCCGGAGTCGTCGGCCGTGCGCGCGCACTGTCCCGACGTCTTCATGACGTTCACCGACTACTGGGACGCGACCTTCCGCCAGGGCGTGCTCGACCACGCGGTCAAGGAGCTGGCGCGGCTCTACATCACCAAGACGACGAACTGCCAGTTCTGCGGCAACCAGCGCTCCTCGACCGCCGGACTGCCGGAGTACGAGGCCGACGACCTGTTGAACTTCGAGACCTCCGACTCCTACGACGAGCGCCAGAGGGCCGCGCTGGCCTACGCCCAGGCGATCGCATGGGGCGAGCAGGACCTCGACGCGCTGTGGTCGCGGCTGCACGCGCAGTTCACCGAGCCCGAGCTGGTCGAGCTGGGCTGCTTCGTCGCCCTGACCTTCGGCCAGCAGTCGTGGATCCGGCTGCTCGGGATCGGGCACCAGGAGTACGCCGTGGAGGGCATCGACTCCACCGCCGGTCTGGCCCCTGGGGTCGCTCGATGACCGGGCTGCGCTCGATCGAGAAGGTCGGCTTCGTCGGCCTGGGCGCTATGGGCAGCGGCATCGCTCAGCGTCTGATGGACGCCGGGTACGCGGTCGTCGGCTGGAACCGCACCAAGGCCAGGGCCGAGGACCTGCTCGCCGCCGGCATGGGCTGGGCGGACACTCCCCGCGGTGTTGCCGAGCAGTGCGACGTGGTCTTCACGATGCTCACCAACACCGCGGCGATCCAGGCGAACGCGCACGGCGCCGACGGCCTGATCGCGGGCCTGCGGCCCGGCACGGTCTGGGCCGACCTGAGCACGATCGCCCCCGACGCGAGCGTGGCGCTGTCCGAGGAGGTCGCCGCGACCGGGGCGTTCTACCTGGACACGCCCGTCTCCGGCAGCCCCGCCACCCTCGCCGCTGGGCAGATGTCGGTGATGGTCGGAGGGGAGCGGGCGGCGTACGACCACGTCGAGGAGCTGCTGCACGCCATCGGGCCGAAGGTCACCTACATCGGCGCCAACGGCCACGCCATCCTCACCAAGGTCGCGATCAACCTGACGCTGGTCGTCTCGGTGACGGCGTTCGCCGAGGCGGTGGCGCTGGTCGAGAAGGCCGGCGTCGACCGGGCCGCCGTGGTCGACGCGGCGCTCAAGAGCGTGGTGGCGTCGCCGGTGATCGGCTACCGCGCGCCGCTGCTGGTCGAGGACGACACCGTGTACGCCGACGTCGAGCTCCAGCAGAAGGACCTGGTCCTCGCCCAGGAGCTCGGGCGCCGGCTCGGTGCGATGGTGCCGACCTGCTCGGCCGCGAGCGAGATGCTCAGCGCCGCCCGGAGCAGCGACCTGGCCGACCGCGACTTCCTCATCAGCGTGTCCGACGTGTACCGACGAGCAGCAGGAGTGATCCGGTGACCAAGCCTCCCTTCCGCACCACGATCGGCGACGTACCGCTCGAGCAGAACCTGCGCGAGGACGAGGGCTGGGTCGACATGCGGGTGCAGTACCTCGTCAACTCCGAGCGCGGCGGGTCCGACGGGCTGACCGTCGGCCGGACCGTGCTGCCGCCGGGCGCCCGCCACGACCGGCACCTGCACACCGACGCCGACGAGTTCCTCGTGGTGATGTCGGGCCGCGGCGAGATCCACACGAACACCGGGCGCGAGCCGTCGCAGGCCGGCGACGTGATCTTCACCCCGCGCGGCAACTACCACGGCTTCGTCAACACCGGCGACGAGGACGTGCTGCTCATCTGGGGCTGGAGCGGCGCCGGCTCGCTGGCCGCGGCCGGCTACGGCCTGCCCGGCCCGGACGAGACCTTCGACGACCCGTCGTGACCCCTCTCGATCCCCGGATCCGGCGCGGCACGGAACGGATGCTGGCGGCTCGGGCCGCCGCCCCCGACCCGCTCGGCTGGAAGGCCGGCTTCGGCGCCCCCGCTTCTCTTACCGCGCTGGGGACCGACCGGCCGCTGGTCGGCTTCCTGACCCGTTCGCGCCTGCTGCCGTCGGGCGCGTCGGCGTCGGTCGCCTCCTGGGTGAAGCCGATGCTGGAGGCCGAGATCGCCGCGCATCTCGCTGCCGACATCGGTCCGGGTGCTTCTCCTTCGGAGGCGCTCGCCGCCGTCGGCGGCTGGTCGGTGGCCATCGAGCTCGCCGACGTCTCGTTCCCGCCGGACGACATCGAGGAGATCCTGGCCGGCAACATCTACCACCGGCACGTGCTCCTCGGCCCGGCCGTGTCGTCGCTCCCGTCGCCGCTCTCGTTCTCGGTGCTGCGCGACGGCGTGGAGGTCGCCGCCACCGCCGACCCCGAGGCCCTCACCGGCGAGCTCGGCTTCGTGCTCGCCTCGATGGCCGACACCCTCGCCGCCTGTGGGGCCGCTCTGTCTGCCGGCGACGTCGTGATCACCGGCTCGGTGGTGCCGCCGCTCCCGGTCGAGGACGGGTCGCTGTGGGTCTCGAACGCCGGCGCGCTCGGGATGGTCGAGGTCGCGACCGACTGAGCGGGCTGGTCGTCTCATCCGAGGTGGTCACCCCACGACCAGCGCCGAAACGGCAGTCGGCGAGCGGCAGGCACGGTCGTAACAGCGCAATTGCGCCGGGATGGCGGTCAGGGCAAGCCCAGACACCGCGACGACTACCAGCCTGCATGACCTCTCCCGCCAGACACCCCCGCACAGTCATGGGGAGCCCCGGCAGCCAGCTTGCCTGATGCCGGGCCGGCATGCCGCACTCGCGGTCCAACTGGATGGTCGGTGACGGGCCCAGATGCGAGGATGGCGACATGGCCGACTCGCTGCTGGATCGTGCGATCTACTCCTACGCCGACGTGGATCGGCTGGTCGGCCTGCACGCTGGCACCGCGATGCGGTGGCTTGAGGGCTACACCCGCCTCGGTCGGTTCTACGACCCGGTGCTTCGGCCGGCGCCGACGGGCTCCGACGTGGTCACGTGGGGCGAGATGGTCGCGGCCCGGATGCTGGCGGAGTTTCGCGCACGGAACGTGACGGTGCAGCGGATGCGTCCAGCCATCGTGAGGCTGCGCGAGGAGTTCGGTCGCCATCCGTTGGCCTGTGCCCGCCCGTTCCTGGACGTGGATGGGCGCGAGCTGGTGAGGGTCGTGCAGGAGGACGTCGGCCTCGATCGGCAGTTGCAGTTGGTCGTGGTTCGTGACGGGCAGCTCCTGCTCACCCCGGCAGCCGAGCGGTTCCGCTCCGCGGTCGAGTACGACGGTCCCGTGGCCGGGCTGCTACGCCCGGATCCGCGCACACCCGACGTGGCCATGGACCCACGGCGGGCGTTCGGGCAGCCGGCGGTCCGAAACGTCCGGACCGAGTCCTTGGCCGAGGACTACCGGGCGGGGACCAGCCGCGACGAGCTCGCCTACCTGTACGACCTGACTCTGGGGCAGGTCGATGAGGCGATCCGATTCGAGCTGATCGTCGGTGCAGATCGCGCCGCCTGATCGTGGTGGCACCCGCGCCGGTGTACTTCACCGACGAGAACACGCTGGGCCTGGGCAAGCTGCTGCGCCGCGCAGGACGCGACGACATCGTCTATCCAGGCCACGACGCTCTGCCTGAGGTTCGAGTCGGCACGCCGGATCTGGACTGGATGCCTGTCATCGCCCGCCTCGATCTCGTCGTCGTGACGCGCGACCGGAGGATCCGCACCCGCCCGGCCGAGCTGCGGGCGTATTGGGAGCTCGGGATCCGTTCGGTGTGGCTGGGAGCCAAGCAGGACATGGGTCCGCGCGACCAGCTCGAGCTGTTCCTGCGGCACGAGGAGCGGCTCGGGCGCGAGATCGTCAAGCGCGGCGCCGGCCCGTGGGCGCTGGCGATCAGCAGCTCGGGACTCAGGCCGCTGACGCTCCGCGAGCCGCAGGCACCCTGAACCTGGATCCAGGCTGAACTCGCGGCGACGCCGCCAGCCTCACCAGCTGACGGCGACGTACTTCGACTCCAGGTAGTCGAGCATGCCCTCGTGGCCGCCCTCGCGGCCGATGCCGGACTGCTTGGTGCCGCCGAAGGGGGCGGCGGGGTCGGAGACCAGGCCGCGGTTGAGGCCGACCATGCCGGAGTCGAGCCGCTCGCTGACGCGCAGGCCGCGCGCGAGGTCGCGGGTGTAGACGTAGGAGACCAGGCCGTACTCGGTGTCGTTGGCCATCGCGATCGCGTCCGCCTCGTCGGTGAAGGTGATGATCGGGGCGACCGGGCCGAAGATCTCCTCGCCGAGGATCTCCGCTCCCAGAGGTACGTCGAGCAGCACGGTCGGCTCGTAGTAGAACCCCTCGCGATCCGGGCGGCTGCCGCCGGTCACCACGCGCGCGCCGGCAGCGACCGCCCCGGAGACCAGCGAGTGGACGGAGACGGCCGCCTCCTCGTTGACCAGCGGGCCGACCTCGGTGTCGTCGGAGGTGCCGGGGCCGACGCGCAGCGCGGCCATCCGGTCGGCGAGCCGACGGGAGAACTCCGCGGCCACGGACTCGTGCACGTAGAACCGGTTGGCGGCGGTGCAGGCCTCGCCGGCGTTGCGCATCTTGGCGACCATCGCGCCGTCGACGGCGGCGTCGAGGTCGGCGTCGTCGAGGACGAGGAACGGGGCGTTGCCGCCGAGCTCCATCGAGCAGTTCACGACCTGGTCGGCGGCCTCCTTGAGCAGCACCCGGCCGACCTCGGTCGAGCCGGTGAACGACAGCTTGCGCACCCGCGGGTCGTGCAGCATCGCCGAGACGACCGCCCCCGAGCGGCGCGCGGGCAGCACATTGACGACGCCGGCCGGGACGCCGGCGTCCTCGAGGATCTTCGCCATCAGCAGCGCGGTGAGCGGGGTGTCCGAGGCGGGCTTGAGGATCACCGTGCAGCCGGCGGCCAGCGCCGGGCCGATCTTGCGGGTCGCCATCGCGGCCGGGAAGTTCCACGGCGTCACGAGCACGCAGATGCCGACCGGCTGCTGCAGCACCACGATCCTGTTCGCACCCGACGGCGCGGTCATGACCTGGCCGGACGCGCGCACCGCCTCCTCGGCGTACCACCGGAAGAACTCCGCGGCGTACGCCGTCTCGCCGCGTGCGTCGGGGAGGGCCTTGCCGTTCTCCAGCGAGATGAGGTGGGCGATCTCCTCGCGCCGCTCGGTCATCAGCTCGAACGCCCGGCGCAGGATCTCGGCGCGCTCGCGCGGCGCGGTTGCGGCCCAGCCGGCCGCCGCGGCCTCGGCGGCGTCGACGCAGGCGAGCGCGTCGTCGACGGTGCCGTTGGCGACGGTCGTGAGCACCGCGCCGGTGGCCGGGTCGAGCACGTCGAAGCGGCCGCCGTCGGAGGCGGGCACCGCCTTGCCGCCGATGCAGAGGTCGAGCGGCAGGTCGGAGATCTGGTCGAGCGAGAAGTCAGCCATCTGCTGTTGCCTTTCATTCGACGGTGGTCTCGAGACGGTTGCTAGCGCAACCTCCTCAACCACCGTCTGTCAGTACGGGTTGGCGACGACGAGCTCCTGCGCGGGGAAGAGCGTGAGGATCTGGGGGCCGTCCTCGGTGAGGACGATCTCCTCCTCGATCCGCGCGGCGGAGAAGCCGTCGGTGGCGGGGCAGTAGGTCTCCAGCGCGAAGACCATGCCGACCTGGAGTTCGACGGGCTCCTTCATCGAATTGAGCCGGGAGATGATCGGGCGCTCGTGCAGGCCGAGGCCGAGGCCGTGGGCGAACTGGAGGCCGAAGGCCTCCATCTCGCTGCCGAACCCGAACTCCTCGGCCGCCGGCAGCAACGCGGCGACCTCGTCGGTGCCGACACCGGCCTTGATGCCGTCGATGCCGCGGTCCATCCACTCGCGCGCCTTCGTGTAGGCGTCGCGCTGGGCCGGGGTCGAGCTGCCGACCGCGAAGGTGCGGTAGTAGCAGGTCCGGTAGCCGTTGAAGGAGTGGATGATGTCGAAGAACGCCTGGTCGCCCGGGCGGATCAGCCGGTCGGTGAAGTTGTGCGGGTGCGGGTTGCACCGCTCGCCGGAGATCGCGTTGACGGCCTCGACCTGGTCCGAGCCCATCTCGTAGAGGCGCTGGTTGGCGAGCGCGACGATCTGGTTCTCCCGGACGCCGGGCTTGAGCGCCTCCACGATGTCCTGGTAGACGCCGTCGACCATCGCGGCCGCCTGGTTGAGCAGGACGATCTCGTCCTGGCTCTTGATGCACCGGGCGTCGAGCATCAACTGCTGGGCGTCGACGACGCGCAGCCCCTGGTGCTCCATCTCGAGGAGGAACGGCGGCTCGACGATGTCCATGCCGACCGGCAGGTCCGCGACCCCCGCCTCGACGAGCAGCGACTTGATCTCCGCGACGGCATCGGCCATGAGTCCGACGGACGGCGCGACGGCGCCGCGGAAGCCGAGGAAGCCGGCCCGGTAGTTCTCCTCCGGGACCCACTGGCTGTACTTCTTGTGGTGCTTCACCGCGGACCCGAAGTCCCACAGGACAGGGTCCTTGCCGCGGGCCAGCAGCGCGTAGCGGATCATCTTGTCGCCGAGCGCGCCCCCGATCCACGTCTGCGTGGTGTAGCGGATGTTGTAGAAGTCGAACAGCAGGAACGCGCCGCACTCGCTGCTCTCCAGGGCGGCCTGCGCCCGGCCGAGCCGGTAGCGGCGCAGCCGGTCGAAGTCGACCCGCTCCTCGTAGTCGACCCCCATGTGCCCCGGTGCGGGGATGGGCGCGCTCATCGGCCCGTCACCCACTCAGCCCGTCGTCGACCGGCACGTTCTCGGGCTTGAGCGTGACGCCGGAGTTGTGGGCCTGGAGCTCGAGCAGGATCGCGAAGTCCTCCTCGACCCGGCCGCTGCTCACGCTGGCCTGCACGGCGGCGGCGGCCGCCGCGGCCACCGGCATGGGCACGTCGAGGTCGTGCGCCGCCGCGAAGCCGAGGTCGAAGTCCTTGCGCAGCAGGATCGGGGTGAAGGTCGGGGTGAAATCGAGGTTCACGAAGGCCGGCGACTTGTACCGGGTGAACACCGAGCCCATGACCGAGTTGTTGAGGAACTCCAGGAACGCCGCCCGCGGGATGCCGCCCTTCTCGGCCAGCACCGTGATCTCGGCGAGGTTCTGGGTGACGACGCCGAGCATGACGTTGTGGCAGATCTTGGCCAGCCGGGCGAGCTCGCCCTCGCCGACGTACGTCGCGCCCTTGCCGAGGTGGTCGAGGAGCGGCTCGACCTTCAGCCAGGCCTCCTCGGGACCCGAGACGACCAGGGTCAGGCCGCCGGACCGCACGACCTTGCCGTTGCCGCTCACCGGGGAGGAGAGGAACGCGACGCCGAGCTCGTCGCAGGCGGCCCGCATCGCGGCGGAGGCCTCGGTGGAGACCGTCGAGCAGTCGACGACCATGCCCGGGACGTGCGCGGGGTCGGCGAGCAGGCCGCCCGCGCCGACGAGCACCTGCTCGAGGTCGGCCGGGGTCGAGACCATCGTGAAGACGACGTCGTGGCCGCGCAGGTCGGCGATCGTGTCGGCGACCCGGCAGCCGACCTCGGTCAGGGCCTCGGCCTTGGACCGGGTGCGGTTCCAGACGGTGACGTCCTCGCCCGCCCTCGCCAGGCGGCTCGCCATCGCGGCGCCCATCCGGCCGGCGCCGATCCAGCCGACCGTGAGGGTGCCGGGCCGGTGGGCGGAAGTGTCGGTCATGAGCCTGCCTTCTGAGTGGTGGTGGCGGCCAGCCGGTCGGCCAGCCAGTCGGCGGTGCGCGGCCGGTGCCAGGGGGCGACGTTCGCGCACCCGTGGTTGCCGTCCTCGAGCATCAGCAGCTCGACCGGTCCGGCGACGGCGTCGCGGAGCCGGACGGCGTTCTCCCACGGGATCAGCCGGTCGAGCCGGCCGAAGACGATGAGCAGCGGGGCGACCAGGTCGCCGGCCACGTCGGCCATCGAGAGGGTCAGCGCGATCCGGCGCGCCTCCTCGTCGGTCGCCGCCCCGCTGCGCACCCGGAAGGTGTCGCGGGTCAGCTGGGGGAGGCCGGGCCAGCACTCGCCGAAGTTGAAGGGGCCGGCCAGCGCGACGCACGCGGAGACGCGGTCGCCCAGCGCGGCGGCGATCCGCGGCGCGTAGTAGCCGCCGAGGCTGACGCCCCAGACGCCGAGCCGCGATCGGTCCACCTCCGGGAGGTCGCCGAGGGTCGCCCAGAGCGTCTCCGCCACCGGGCCCCAGTCCCCCCGGATGGGCAGGTCGTACTCCGCCTCGCCCTGCCCGGGACCGTCCACGGTGAACGTCGCCATCCCGCGGACGAGGAAGGTCGCCTCGGTCGACCGGAGCTCCTCCTTGGTCGAGTCCAGGCCCGGCACGAGCACCACGACCGGGTGCGGCCCGGCGCCGGCCGGCACCCGGAGTACGGCGACCAGCCGGCCGTCCTCGAACGGCATCTCGACGCGGCGACCGGGCGGGTCCAGGTGGGGCAGCGCGGCGTCGAGGCAGGCGACCGCGCGGGCGTGCGCGGCCCGCATCTGCTCGAGGTCCTCGACGAAGACGAACTTGGCGAAGTGGTGGTAGACGGCGGCCTGCGCCAGGTGCTCGCCGGCCGAGCGGAGCCGCCCCTCGGCGAGGGCGGCGCGGCCGAGCTCCTCGTGGTCCGACCCGGCGGCGACCCAGGCGGCGCACCAGTCGGCCCAGCGCTCGACCCCGGCGGTGACCCGCTCGAAGTCGGCCACGGTCACGCCGTTCACCGTGAACCGCGGGCCCCAGTGGGACACCGCGGAGGCGACCCGTTCGTCCATCTCGCTCCTCCGGTCTCGGCAGTGCCGCACCGGCCACTGCAAACGAGTGCAGCATCCAGCCTCCGGCTCACGGTGTCAAGCCGCCGACCGCTTGGAGGCGTTGGTGCTGCAATCGACTGCACAATCCGCTACGGTTCGCTCGTGACGCAGATCGTGGTCGGCTCCTTCACGCCGTCGGTGCTCCTCGAGGTGGCCCGGGAGACCGGCCGCCTGGCCGAGCGCGACCTGGAGGTCGAGGAGGTGCCGGTCACCTCCTCGCCGGCCCAGTTCCGATCGCTGCTCGACGGCGAGCTCGACGCCGCGCTGACCAGCCCGGACAACGTGCTCGCCTACCGGTTCAACCCGCGCAATCCGCTCGGCGAGCTCGCCGACGTGCGGATCGTGGCGGCGATCGACCGCGGCATGGGGCTCGGCCTGTACGGGCGGCCGGGCATGACCGCGGCCGACCTGGTGGGCGCCGCGGTGGGCGTCGACGTCGCCACGTCCGGGTTCGCGCTCGCGCTGTACGCCCTCACCGAGTCGCTGGGCGTGCCCCGCGACCGGTACGAGCTGGTCGCCCTCGGCTCGACCCCCCGGCGCCTGGAGTCGCTGCTCGCCGGCGACTGCGCCGCGACCATGCTCAACGCCGGCAACGAGCTGGTCGCCGAGCGGCACGGCTGCGTCCGGCTGGCCTCCGCGGCGGAGTCGCTCTCGCCGTACCTCGGGACCGTGGTCGCCGTGGCCGGGTCGGCCCACCTCGGCGCTGCCGAGCGGCTCTCGGCGGCGCTGCTGGAGACCGCGCGCGAGATCGTCGCGGGGCGGCTCGACGATCAGGCCGCCGCCTGCGCCGCGAGCCGGCTCGACCTCGACGCGGATCTCGCCCGGCGCTACGTCGCCCGGCTGCGCGACCCGCGCGACGGGCTCGTCCCCGACGGGGTCGTCGACCGCGGCGCGCTCGAGACGCTGGTGCGGCTGCGCACCACCTACCTGCCCAGCCCGGCGCCGGACGGCGGCGACGCCCTGGACGCCGCACTCGAACGGGGTTCGGGCCTGGTGCACGAGTGAGCGGCCAGCTGCGACGACTGCAGGTCACCACCTTCGTCAGCACGCTCGACCGGTTCGCGATGCCCCCGATGCTGGTGGCGATCGCGGCCGACCTCGGTGTGCCGCTGAGCAGCATCGTGAGCGTGGCCGGCGCCTACTTCCTCGCCTACGGGCTCGGTCAGCCGGTGTGGGGCATGGTCTCCGACCGTCTCGGCCGGGTGCGCACCATGCGCCTGACCCTGCTGGTCGCGGGTCTGCTGACGCTGCTGTCGGCGGCCGCCTGGTCGCCGCTCACGCTGGCGATCAGCCGGGCGCTCGCCGGCGGCTTCTTCGGCGCGGCGTACCCCTCGACCCTGATCTACGTCGGCGACACCGTCGCGATCGCCGAGCGGCAGCGCGACATCGCGCGGCTGATGGTCGGCGTCGCGACCGGGACCGCGCTGGCCTCCCTCGGCGCGGGCGTGCTGGCCGACGTGAGCTCGTGGCGGGTGGCGTTCCTGATCACGGGGGCGGCCTCGGTCGTGCTCGCGTGGACGCTGCGCCGGCTGCCCGAGCCCGACGCGACCGGCCGCCCGAGCTCGGTGCCCGCGGCGGTCGGGGCGGTGGCCCGGTCGCCGGCGACGCTGCTGGTGCTGCTGTTCGCGTTCGCGGAGGGCGCGGTGCTGCTCGGCGGGCTCACCCTGCTGCCGCCCGCGGTCGAGAGCACCGGCGCCACCGCGGCCGTGGCCGGCGCGGTCACCGCGGTGTACGGCGTCGCGGTCTTCCTCGGCTCCCGCCTGGTCGGCCGGCTGGCGGCCACCTGGCACCCCTCCCGGCTGATCGCCCTCGGCGCGAGCGCGGCCGTGCTCGGGTGCACGCTGCTGGCCCTCTCGCAGGCACCGCCGATGGCGATCGCCGTCGCGATCCTGCTCGGTCTGGCCTGGACCACGATGCACTCCTCGCTCCAGACCTGGGCGACCGAGGTGCTGCCGGCCGCGCGCGCGACCGTGGTGTCGTTCTTCGCCGGGTCGCTGTTCGTGGGGAGCGCCCTCGCCGCGGTCGTGGTGGCGGGCCTCGCCGACGCCGGCCGGTACTCGGCCATCTACGCGGCGTACGCCGCGCTGGCGGTGCCGCTCGGGCTCACGGCCAGATGGGGGCGTCGGCGGTGGCGCCGGCCGCCGGAGGGGGCACCCTAGGATGCCCCCTGTGCAGACCCCGACGCTCCGGGACGTGGCCGACGCAGCGGGCGTGCATCCGGCCACGGCGTCGCGCGCGCTCAACCCCGCGACGCGGGGGCTGGTCAACGCGGACACGGCGCGCCGGGTCATCAAGGTCGCGGAGTCGCTGGGCTACCGGCCCAACCCGATCGCGCGGGGGCTGAAGACCGCGAAGTCCGCCACCGTCGGGCTGGTGATCCCCGACCTGACCAACCCGCTGTTCCCGCCGATCGTGCGCGGCATCGAGGACGTGCTGGAGCCGGCCGGCTACAGCGGCCTGATCGTCAACACCGACAACGACCCGAGCCGCGAGCGGCAGCAGGTCGAGTCGCTGCGCTCGCGGCAGGTCGAGGGGCTCATCGTCGCCACGGCGCGGCTCGACCACCCGCTGCTGACCCAGCTGCGCCGCGAGGGGGTGCCGATGGTGATGGTCAACCGGCGCCCCGACGGCATCGACGTCCCCTCGATCACCCCGGACGACGCGACCGGCATCGAGCTCGCCGTCCGCCACCTCGCCGACCTCGGCCACCGCCGGATCGCCCACCTGGCCGGCCCGGCCAACACCTCGACCGGCCTGGTCCGCGCCCGGGCGTTCCGCGGCGCCGTCCGCGACCTCGGGCTGGCCGACGACCCCTCGCTGGTCGTCACCTGCGACTACTGGAGCGAGGAGGCCGGGGCGGCGGCGCTCCGCACCCTGCTCGACAGCGGCGCCGAGCTCACCGCCGTCGTCGCGGGCAACGACCTGATCGCGCTCGGCTGCTACGACGTCTTCGCCGAGCGCGGCATCGACTGCCCCCGCGACGTCAGCGTGGTGGGCTTCAACGGCATGCCGTTCCTCGACAAGCTGCGCCCGCCGCTGACCACCGTCGCGATCCCGCATCAGCAGATCGGCGCCGAGGCGGCGCGGCTGCTGCTCGACGCGATCGCCGACCCCACCCGGGCGGCCCGGTCGGTGCTGCTGCCGCTGGGCCTGGTCGTGCGGGGGTCGACGGCGGCGCCGGCCTGACCCGTTGCAATCGTTTGTAGTCCGCCGCTACGGTGCTCCCATGACCGACCCGCACGCGCCCCTGCTCACCGAGGAGCTCGCCGGCTCCGACAGCCCCGCCCACTACCTGCTCGCCGAGACGCTCGACGGGCTCTACACGCCGTACGCCCTCCGGCTGCCCGCGGGCCCGGGCCCGCACCCGTTCGTGTTCGTCGCCTACGGCAACGGCGGCGGCGGCCTGGACTGGCTGCGCGACCGCGTGCACCGCTTCCGCCACGTCACCGACGTGCTGCTCGCCGCGGGGTACGCCTGCGCGTGGACGCGCTACCGGACCGAGGTCGAGCTCGGCTACGACACCGGCGGCGCGCTGCGGATCGAGGGCCGGCAGGGCATGGAGCTGATGAACCGCGCCCCGCTGGAGTACGAGGACGAGGTCGCGATCCTGCGGCACGTCGCCAAGCACCCGGCGGTCGACGGCTCGCGGCTGTTCCATCTCGGGGTCAGCCACGCGGGCGAGATGCTGTTCAAGCTCTGCTCGCAGTACGGCGGGCTGCTGCGTGCCGGCGTCGCGGCCGAGCCCGCCTCGCACGAGCTGCTCACGCTGCGGCTCGACGACGTGCCGACGGTGGAGACCGTCGGCGGCATGCGCGACATCGAGAGCATGGAGATCCGCAGCACCGAGCTGGCCCGCGCCCGGATCACCTCACCGGAGGAGGTCTCGGCGCGCCTGGACGGCGTGGACATCCCGGTGCTGGTGCTCGGCCGGGACCAGGACGAGCTCCAGGGCATCTTCCGGCTCACCTACGAGCTGCTCGCCGAGAAGCGCCCCGACGCCGAGTGGCGGACCTGGAGCCACGACGTGCACGGCTACATCTACCCGGAGGTCGACGAGCACGGCGTGCCTGTTGTCGACGACGTGCAGCGGGAGGCGCTCGACGTGATCGTGGGGTTCCTCGACCGGCACCGGTGAGACCACCGTCAGCGGTCAGGCGGCCTTGGCGGCGGCCTTCCGGCGCGCGAGCTGCTCGAGGCGGGCGGCCGCGGCGCGGCGTACCTTCGGGCCCTTGGTCGACATCGCCCAGAGCAGCTTGGCCTGCGCGGGCAGGTTCTTGGCGTCGGTGGTGGCGAGCCAGCCGTTCGGCAGCGACAGCCGGACGACCCGGTGCCAGGCCGAGTAGACCTGCTGCGGCAGCGGCGCGGTGTGGTAGTTCAGCTCGTACTTGTCGAACAGCGCCCGCACCCGCGGGGCGATCTCGGCGTACCGGTTGGACGGCAGGTCGGGGAAGAGGTGGTGCTCGATCTGGTGCGAGAGGTTGCCGGTCATCAGGTGCATCGCCTTCGAGCCGGAGATGTTGGCGGAGCCGAGCATCTGGCGCAGGTACCACTCGCCGCGGGTCTCGTGGTCCGGGATCGCCCTCTTCTCGAAGGTCTCGACGCCCTCGGGGAAGTGGCCGCACATGATCACCGAGTGCGACCAGACGTTGCGCACCAGGTTGGCGGTGAAGTTCGCGGCGAGCGTCGGCAGGAACGCGCCGAACGGGATCGCGAGCGCCGGGTTGACGACGTAGTCCTTGGTCGCCTGCCCGCGGATCTTCTTGAGCGTCTTCCTCAGGTTGGCCCGGAACTCCGCGGACCGCTTCTCCTTCGGGATCCGCAGGTTGCGCCCGAGCTCGAGGTCGTAGGCCGCGATGCCGTACTCGAAGAAGCAGGCGTTGACGAAGTTCCACAGCGGCTGCGCGAGGTACAGCGGGTGCCAGCGCTGGTCCTCGTCGACGCGCATGATGCCGTAGCCGAGGTCGTTGTCCTTGCCGACGATGTTCGTGTAGGTGTGGTGGATCTCGTTGTGCGCGTGCTTCCAGCCCTCTGCGGTCGACGCGTTGTCCCACTCCCAGGTGGTCGAGTGGATCTTGGGGTCGCGCATCCAGTCCCACTGGCCGTGCATGACGTTGTGGCCGATCTCCATGTTCTCGAGGATCTTGGCGACCGACAGCCCGACCGTGCCGAGCACCCACAGCGGCGGCAGCGCCGACCCGAGCAGCACCGCGCGCGAGCCGAGCTCGAGCCGCCGCTGCACCGCGACGACCCTGCGGATGTACGCCGCGTCGCGCTCGCCGCGGTCGTCGAGCACGTCCTGGCGGATCGCGTCGAGCTCGACGCCGATCTGCTCGACGTCCTCCGGGGTGAGGTGCGCGGTCGGGTTGACGGGCTTCTTGGTGATGGCGGTCATCGGGAGCGTGCTCCTTCGTCGATGTGGCAGGCACCAGCGGCGGCGCTGATGCAGGTCTGGATCGGTACGCCGGCCGGGTCGGTCTCGCCGGGCACGGCGACCGTGATCGCGCCGTTGCGCAGGTCGCGGACGGCACCCCGCTTCATGGGGATGACGCAGCCCATGCAGATGCCCATCCGGCAGCCGCTGGGCATGAGGACGCCGGCGGACTCGGCGGCGTCGAGGATCGGGGTGGCGCCGTCGGCCTCGACCTCCCGGCCGTCGGCGAAGGTGACCGTGCCGCCGCCCTGCCCGTCTCCGGCCGGCTCGACCAGCACGGGGCGGAACCGCTCGGTGGTGAGCGCCAGGCCGCGCGCGGCGTGGTGGGCCTCGAGCGCGTCGAGCAGGCCGGCCGGGCCGCAGCCGTAGGCGAGCCGCTCGTCGAGGTCCGGCACCAGCGCCGGCAGGTCGGACACGTCGAGGAGGCCGTGCACGTCGTCGTACCGCTCGATCAGGGCGATCCGGCCGGCGGCGCCGTGGGCGCGGAGCTCGTCGCGGAAGATCGCGCTGTCGGCGCACTGGTTGACGTGCAGCAAGACGATGTCGAGGTCCGGCTGCCGGCGACGCGAGAAGAGGTTGCGGAGCATGCCGATCACCGGGGTGATGCCGGAGCCGGCGGTGACCAGGAGCAGCTTGTCCGGCAGCGGCTGCGGCAGCACGAACTCGCCCTCGGCCTGCTCGAGCTGGACCATCGCGCCGACCCGGGCCGCGTGCACGAGGTGGTTGCTGACGACGCCGCCGGGGATCGCCTTGACCGTGACGGCGATGCAGCGGTCCTGGCGGGGGCCGTGGGTGAGGGAGTAGGTGCGCCAGAGGCGGACGCCGTCGACGTCGACGCCGACGCGGACGTACTGCCCCGGCACGTGGCCGGCCCAGTCGCGGCCCGGCTTGATGAGGATCGTCGCGGACTCGGCCGTCTCGGGGGTCACGGACACGATCCGGCCCTGGAGGCCGTCGCGGCCGCGGCGCAGCGGGCTGAAGACGTCGAGGACGTCGCCGAGCTCGAGCGGGGTGACCGCGGCCGCGGCGACCCGGCGCAGGCTCTGCCGCAGGCCGAGGCCCGAGGAGCCGGGAGTCGGGACGGCGAAGCTCATGCCCTCCAGTGTGCTGGCCTCAGCGCGTAACATCATGACCGGCAGACGTGAAGATCTGCGCCACATTTGTTCGCAGGAGACGAAATGACCCTTGATCTCCCGCCCGCGGCGCTGGAGGAGATGCGCAGCCAGCTGGCCACGCTCGCCGACGACGTGGTCGCCGCGATCGTCGAGGAGGTGCCGAGCTACCGCGACGCCTTCTCCGGTCCGATGGGCGAGACCATCAGCAGCGCGGTGGAGCTCGCGCTCGGCGGCTTCCTCACCCTGGCCAGCCGCGGGCAGGCGGTCGACCTCAACTCGCCCTCCGCGGTCAACGGCTCCTACCAGCTCGGCCGCGGCGAGGCGCGCAGCGGGCGTACGACGGACGCCCTGCTGTCGGCGTACCGGATCGGCGCCCGGGTGGCCTGGCGCGAGCTCTCCACCACCGCGGTGCGGCACGAGCTGGGCTCGGAGGTGCTGGCCGACTTCGCCGAGCTGGTCTTCGCCTACATCGACGAGCAGTCGGCGGCCGCGGTCGCGGGCCACACCGACGAGCTCGCGACCACCGGCCGGGTCCGGCAGCGGATGCTCGAGCGGGTCGCGCACCACCTGCTCACCGACTCCCCGGTCGACCAGGTGGTCGCGGCCGCCGAGCGCGCCGGCTGGGAGCCGCCGAAGTCGCTGACCGCGGTGCTCGTGCCGGAGTCGCGCGTGCGGCCCGTGCTGACCGCGGTCTCGAGCGCGACGATCCGGGCCGGCGACCAGCCCGAGCTCGACGACCGCGTCCTGCTGCTCGTGCCCGACGCGCACGCGCACCGACGCCCGGCGCTGCTGCGCTCCCTCGTCGGTCACGACGCGCTGGCGGGACCCGGGCGGCCGTGGCTCGAGGCGCGCTCGTCGTACGACCGGGCGCTGCGGGCCTACGCCGCCGGCCTCCGGTCCGACACCGAGGCCCACCTCGTGGAGCTGGTGCTCGACGCCGACGCGGCGGCGCGCGCGGACCTCCGCACGCAGGTGCTCGCGCCGCTCGCCGACCTGCGTCCCGGCACGGCCGACAAGCTCGCCGACACCCTGCGCGCCTGGCTCCTGCACCAGGGCCGGCGCGACGAGGTCGCGGCCGCGCTGTTCGTGCACCCGCAGACCGTGCGCTACCGGCTGGGCCAGCTGCGCGAGCTCTACGGCGACCGGCTGGACGACCCCGAGACCGTGCTCGCCCTCACCGTGGCGCTGGGCTGACTTCCCTGGGCTGATCCGCGGGCCCGGTACCCGTCAGTCGTCCGCGAAGGCGACCACCGTCAGCACGCGGGCGCCGGCCGGACCACCCGTGTAGACGTGGTCGTACTCGGCGGAGAAGCGCAGCCCGTCGCCTCGGCCGAGCTCGATCGCCCAGTCCCGAGAGGTCACGGTGACCGCGCCGTCGAGCACGTAGGCGTACTCCACCGAGCCCCGCCCGTGAGAGCTCTTCGAGCTCGCGTGGCCGGTGGGCAGGGCGGCCTCGGAGATCTCGAGCCGACGCCGCTCGAAGGAGGTGAACAGCGTGCGCAATGCCACGTCGTCGAGGTCGTCGAGGTCGGCCCAGTCGCCGGTGACCCGCTGCGGCGCGAGCAGCGGACTGCGCACGAGCTCGTGGAGCGTGACGCCCAGTGCGTCGGCGACCCGCGTGAGGACGCCGATGGTCGGGTTGGCGACGGCGCGCTCGATCTGGGAGAGCAGGGCCTTGCTGGACCCGGTGGCCTCGGCCAGGTCGCGCAGGCTCATGCCGCGCGACAGCCGCAGCCGGCGGACGTTGCCGGCCAGCGCCTCCCGGGCGGCGTCCTCGCCGGGCTCGTCCTCGCCGGGTCCGTCCGCGTCCGGCGCCACGGCCCGCTGACGTGTGCTCATCGTGCACCTCCTGTGGGACACGATGCTGACACAGCTCCCGACCGGCCGGCGGCGACCGGCGGCACCGGGTCGCGCGGCGAGGCCCGGTCCGTCATGTGGCCGCGAGCGCCGCGACGACAGCGGCCGCCGACGGGTTCACGAGAGCGACCCCGTCGGGGAGCTCGACCGTCGGGATCAGCCACGACCCGCCGTTGAGCTCGGCGAGCCGGTCGAGGTGCTCGGGGTGCTCGTCGACGTCGACGACGTCGTAGGCCACGGCGGCCCGGTCGAGCTGGGACTTCAGGCGGGTGCAGTGCCCACACCAGGTGGCCGAGTAGACCACCGGCAGCGGCTGGCTCACGGGACCTCCGGGAACTCGTTGACGACCGATGGGGTCATGTATATCGTTCGTTCCCATTCGGGAACAATTGCTAAACGCTCCTTTCCCTCGAAGGCAGGCCCCATGACCCCGCTCACCCGCGTCTCGTCCTCCGCCCGGCCCGGCTTCAGCCGCCGCCGACTGCTCCAGGTCCTCGGCGTCGCCGGGGGGCTCGGCGTCATCGGCCCCGCCCTCACCGCCTGCTCGGCCGGCGACGAGGACGGCGGGAGCCCCGGCGCCCGGCTGGACAGCCTGACGGTCGCACTGCCGTCCTCGATCGGCTCGCTCGACGTGACGCGCGAGGCCGGGATCGCGAACTACGTCGTCGCCCTGCTGTGCCTCGAGTCCCTCTCGGCCATCGCCGCGGACGGCAGCCTGGCGCCGGCGCTCGCGACCAAGTGGTCCCAGCCCGACCCGCTCACCTACGTCTACACCCTCCGCTCCGGTGTGACCTTCTCCGACGGCACGCCGCTGACGGCCGACGACGTCCTGGCCTCCATCGAGGTCAACACGAGGAAGGGCTCGACGTCCGCGCTCGCCTACGCCTACGCGCCGGTGAAGTCGGTGCGCGCGAGCGCCGAGGACGAGATCACCTTCAAGCTCTCGGCCCCCACGTCGACGTTCGCCTGGGTCCCGAGCCCGGGCACCCTCCAGGTGAGCAGCCGCGCGTTCCTCGAGGCGAACGCCGACAAGGTCGGGACGCCCCAGGCGCTGCTGCTCGGCACCGGCCCGTACGTCGTGACCGAGTTCCAGCCGGACTCCTACGTGCTCCTCGAGCGCAACCAGTCGTGGTGGGGCGGGGAGGTCGAGGTCGCGTCGGTGCGCCTGGACTTCATCACCGACGAGAACACCCGTCAGCTGGCGATGCGGGACGGCTCGGTCGACGTCGCCTTGTCGGTGCCGCCGAACCAGACCGCGGACTGGGCGGCGATCAGCGGGGTCAGTCTCGAGAACGCGACCGACAACTCGCTGGTCACCCTCGCCTTCAACACCTCGGTCGCGCCGTGGTCCGACCTCAAGGTGCGCACGGCCGTCGCCCACTGCATCGACCGGCAGTCGGTCGTCGACAGCGTGCTGCGCGGCAACGCGGAGGTGGCGCTGACGATCCCCACCCGGGCGCAGTGGGGCGGACTGCTCGACCGGAGCCAGGTGGACGAGCTCTACGCGAGCATTCCGCAGGTCGACTTCGACCTCGACGCCGCGGCGACGCTGCTGGCCGAGTCGTCGGTGCCGGACGGGTTCTCCGCGACCGTGACCTATCCCAACAGCGGCCCGCTGATCGGTCGTGCGCTGCTGACCCTCGCCGAGAACCTGAAGACGCTCGGCATCGACCTCACGGTCGAGGAGGTCACCCTCGAGCAGTGGATCGCCGCCCTCGGCGACCACGCCGGCATCGCGGTGGGCTGGTACTTCCCCAGCACGGGCGATCCCGCGGAGTACGTCCAGCTCCTGCTCAACGGCTCCTACGCCGCCAAGGGCGGGACCAACCTCGCCGAGTACCGCAACGACGAGGTCACCGCGCTGCTCGACCAGGAGGTCGCGGAGACCGACCCGGCGGCCCGGGGCGACCTGCTCGGCCGGGCGCTGGTCGCCGCGGCCGCCGACGTGCCCTACCAGCCGCTGTGGTGGGGCCAGGCCGCCACCGCCTTCGGCGCCGGCGTCCGCGCCGAGGACTTCGGGCCGTACTTCTTCCTCGGCCCCTGGGTGACGCGCGTCCAGCCGGCATGAGTCGCCGGCTGCCCCTCCACGACGAGCTCGTCGACCTCGTCTACCCGGGTGTCCCGGCACTGCACCCGGACGGGCGCCGGCTGGCCTACGTCGCGCCCGGCGACGGCGGCCACCCGGTGGTGCGCACGATCGAGGCCGACGCCCCGGCGACGACCGCCACCTGGGACCTCGGCGCCCCGGTCGTGCTGGTCCGGTGGGCGCGCACCGGCGACCGGCTGTGGGCGGTGGTCGCGGCGGCACACGGCGAGGCGACCGGCCTGCTGCTCCTCGACGGCGCCGGTCGCGTCCTCGCCCGCACGGACCTCGCCGGATCGATCGAGGACGTCGTACCCCTGGACGGGTCGGCCGCGCTGCTCCGCGTGGCCGACGTCGGCGCGGACCGCGACGGCATGAACCTCGGGCTCCGGGTCCGTGCTCCGGAGCCCGGGGACCCACGGGTACGGCGCAGCCAGCTGCCGCCGCTGCGCCGGCTCGTGCGGGTCGATCTGGGCGACGCCGGACTCGAGCCGACGCCGCTGGACCTCGGCGACTGGTCGGTGTGGGACGTCGACGCGGCCGGCGACCAGGCGGTGGTCGTGGCCTCCGCGGATCCGGCTCCCGCCGGCTACTACCGGCCGACGCTCCTGGCCCTCACGGCGCTGGGATCGGACCGGCCGCGGATACGCGAGCTCCCCCCGTTCCCGGGCCAGCTCGCGCGGCCCCGGATCTCCCCGGACGGCCGCCGAGTCGCGGTGCTCGAGGGACAGTCGATCGTCGCGGGGATCGTCCACCTCGTCGACCTCGGCACCGGCGTCCGGCGCACGGTCGCGAGGCTCGACGACGTGACCGACCTCGGCTGGGTCGACGCCGCGACGCTGTGGTTCGCCGGCTGGGCGGATCTCGGCGTACAGCTCGGCCGGGTGGCGCTCGCGGACGACCGGGACCCCCACGATCCCCGGGCCACGCCGGACCGCGTGACCCGCTGGACCTGCCTGGCGACCGCCCACGGCGAGAGCGGCCAGCCCGAGCTGGCCGTCGCCCCCGACGGCGAACGGGCCTACGCCGTCTGGGAGCAGCCCGGCGAGCCGCCCGAGGTGGTGCGCCTCTCGCTGGCCGGACCCGGCACCACGGCGCTGACCACCCACAACGCCACGCTGCGCGCGGTCCCGACCGGCGTCGTCACCGAGCCGGTCGAGTGGCCGGCGCCGGACGGCGCCACCGTGCACGGGCTGCTGCTGCGGCCCGCCGACGCGGCCGGTCCACTGCCACTGGTGCTGCTGCTGCACGGCGGCCCCACCTGGCTGTGGTCGGCGGCGTACGCACCGGCCGAGTCCAACCATCTCGCGCTCCCCCTGGCCGCCGCCGGCGCGGCGGTCCTCCTGCCCAACCCCCGGGGCAGCAGCGGCCGCGGCCAGCCGTACGCGGCGCGGGTCGCCGGGGACCTGGGCGGTCGCGACCTCGCGGACGTCCTGGCCGGCGTGGACCACCTGGTCGAGCGAGGCGTCGCCGATCCCGACCGGTCGGCGGTCATGGGGCTCAGCTACGGCGGCTTCCTCACCGCGCGGGCCGCCGTGAGCGAGAGGCGGTTCCGGGCGGCGGTAGTGATGTCGGGCGTCGGCGACTGGCTCGGGTTCGCCACGACGAGCGCGATCGGCGGCGGGTACGACGCCGTCTACCTGCCGGCCGGCGACCTGGCGTCGCCGACGGGCCACGAGGTGCTGGTCGCCGCATCCCCGCTCTACCAGGTCCACGCGGGCGCGACCCCTACCCTGATCCTGCACGGCGAGCTCGACCGGATCACTCCGCTGGCCCAGGCCGAGCAGCTGTTCGGCCGGCTCGCCCGCGCCGGCGTCGAGTCCGAGCTCGTCGTCTATCCGCGCGAGGGCCATGAGCTGGTCGAGCCGGATCACCGGCGCGACGCCGCGGCCCGGGTGGCCCGGTGGCTGCGGTCGCACGGGGTGCTGAACGGGACGGAGGACTGACATGGCCGTGGCCTGGCTCCGGTTCCTGCTCGGCCGACTGGCGGGCACGGCGCTCGTGCTGCTGGTCCTCTCCTTCGGGATCTACTGCCTGGTCTACCTCGCTCCGGGCTCGGTCGAGCAGACCCTCCTGGGCAACCGGCCAGCGACCGACGCCACCCGCGCCGCGATCCGCGCGCAGTACCGCCTCGACGATCCGCTGCTGGTGCAGTACGGGCGGTGGCTCGCCGACGCCCTGCAGGGCGACCTCGGCACCTCGATCCGCTCCGGCGAGCCGGTCGGCTCGGCGATCTCCGCGCGGGCCGGGCTGACCCTCCAGCTCGCGCTGCTGGGCACCCTGTTCGCGGTGCTGCTGGGCATCGCGGGCGGGGTGCTGGCCGCGCTGCGCCGTGGCCGCGCCGCCGACCAGGGCATCGTGGTGCTCAGCGTCGCCGGCCTGAGTGCACCGCCGTTCGCCGTCGGCCTGCTCCTGCTCGGACTGCTGGCCGTGCGGCTCGGGTGGTTCCCGGTCTACGGCTCCGGGGCCGGCGGCCCCGACCGACTGTGGCACCTGATGCTGCCGGCGATCGCGCTCGCGGTCGGCGGCGCCGGCCTGCTCGTCCGGTTCACCCGGACGGCGCTGGTGCGCGAACTGGGCCAGGACTACGTCGTCTTCGCCCGCGCCCGCGGGCTGGGCCCGGTGCGCGTGCTGCGCTACGCGCTGCGCAACTGCGCGGTCCCGATCCTGACCGCCACCGGGCTGGTGCTGACCTCGATCCTGGTCGGCTCGGTGCTGGTGGAGATCGTCTTCGCCCTGCCCGGCCTCGGGTCCCTGCTCGTCGACGCGGTGACCTTCAAGGACGTGCCGGTCGTGCAGGGCGTGGCGCTCCTGCTGACCGCCCTGATCGCCCTGGTCAACCTCGTCGTGGACGCGGCGTACGCCGCCGCCGACCCGCGCGTGTCGCTCGTGAGGAGACCCCGGTGAGCCACCCCCTCCCGCTCGGGTCCGCCACCGCCGTCTCGCGGGCCCGCCGGCCGCGCCGGTGGCCCGGCACGGTCGTGGCCGGCGCCCTCGCCGTCTCGGTGCTGGTCCTCGTCGCGGCGCTGGTGGCGCCGCTGCTGCTCCCCGGAGCGAGCGACCAGGACCTGCTGCTCGGCGTCGCCGGCCCGAGCGCCGACCACCCGCTCGGCACCGACGACCTGGGCCGCGACGTGCTCCAGATGGTGGCGATCGGCACCCGCAGCTCGGTGCTCGGGGCGCTCCTGATCGCCTCGGGATCGCTGCTGATCGGCCACCTCGTCGGGCTGCCCGCCGGCTACCGCGGCGGCTGGACCGACCATGTCGCGATGCGCTGGACCGACCTGATGTTCTCGCTGCCCGCCCTGCTGGTCGCGATCGTGGTGACCGGGGTCGTGGGCGGCGGCTACCTGCTGGCGGTGGCGACCCTGGTGGTGCTGTTCTCGCCCGGCGACACCCGCGTCGTACGCGCCGCCGTCCTCGAGCAGCGGCAGCGGCCCTACGTCGAGGCGGCGACGCTGTCGAACCTGCGGGGTCGCACGATCGCCCTGCGCTACATCTGGCCGAACATCGCGCCGGTCGTGGTCGGCAACGCCTTCCTCAACTTCGGCTTCGCGCTGGTCGCGCTGTCCTCGCTCTCGTTCCTGGGGCTCGGGGTCGCGCCCGGATCGGCGGACTGGGGCCGGATGCTCGCCGACAACCGGGGGCTGCTGCTCGCCAACCCGGCGTCGGTCATCGCTCCGGGACTCGCGATCATCCTCACCGCCGCCGCGGTCAACGTGGTCGGCGACTGGGTGCATCGGCAGCTCGACGAGAGAGGACTGCGGCGATGACCGCACCGGTGGTGGACGTCCGCGGCCTGACGATCCGGATGCCCGCGGCGGACCGCGTCCTCGTCTCGGGCGTCGACCTCACGCTCGGTCCGGCCGACTCGCTGGCGATCGTCGGCGAGTCCGGCTCCGGCAAGTCGCTGACCGCACGCTCGCTGCTCGCGCTCCTGCCGCCCGGCCTGGTCGCCGACGGCCGGGTCGAGGTCACCGGCGCCACCGTCACCGACGACCGCAGCGCCCGCGCCCTGCGCGGTCGCCGGGTCGCGCTGCTGATGCAGGACCCGTTCACGATGCTCAACCCGCTGCGCCGGGTCGGCGCCCAGCTCGCCGACGGCCTGCCCGCCGCCGTCCGGCGCGACCGGCGACGCCGACGTACCGAGGTGACCCGCCGGCTCGCCGAGGTCGGGCTCGGCGCGGACGTGGCGGGGCGCTACCCCATCCAGCTCTCCGGCGGCATGCGCCAGCGGGTGGGGATCGCCGCCGCGCTGGTGAGCGACCCCGACGTCCTGGTCGCCGACGAGCCGACCACCGCGCTCGACGTCACCACGCAGCGCGAGATCCTGCGGCTGGTCCGTCGCATCCAGCGCGACCGCGGCATGGCGTTCGTGCTGATCACCCACGATCTGCGGGTGGCGTTCTCGATGTGCGAGCGGGTCCTGGTGATGTACGCGGGACGGACCATGGAGGTCGGGCCGGCCGACATGGTCCAGCGCGACCCGCGGCACCCCTACACGGCGGCGCTGCTCGACGCCGAGCCCCCGGTGGACGAGCGGCTGGCGGTGCTGCCCGCCCCGCCCGGCTCGGTGCCCGCGCACGACGACGTCGCGGACCGGTGCGCCTTCGCGGACCGCTGCGCCCATGCCGCCGCGGCCTGCCGGGCCTCGGCGCCGCCGCTCACACCGCTCACGCCGGGCCGCTCCTCCGCATGCGCCCGAGTGTCCGAGCTCGGAGCGCTCCGCCAGGACCGGGGCACGGTGGCACCCGTCGCCTTCGCGCCGACCGACCCGGACCGCGCCCTGCTGCGGGTCACCGGCCTCGGCAAGCGGTTCGCCGGTGCGATCGGGCCGGCCCTGGAGGACGCGACGCTGGAGGTCGCCCGAGGGGAGACGGTCGGGCTGGTGGGCGAGTCCGGCTCGGGCAAGACGACGCTGGCCCGGTGCGTGGTCGGCCTGGAGAGCCCGACGTCCGGCTCGGTCCAGCTCGACGGCACCTCGTTCTCGTCCTGGTCCGATCTCGATGTCCGGGAGAGCCGGCGGCTGCGCGGGGTCGTGCAGATGGTGTTCCAGGACCCGTACTCGAGCCTGCACCCCGTACGGCCGGTCGGGACGACGCTCGCCGACTCCCTCGCGGCGTTCGGCCGCCCGCACGGCCCGGCGGACGTCGTCGCCCTGCTCGACCTGGTCGGACTCTCGCCGGCCCACGCCCGACGCCGGCCGGCCGCGCTCTCCGGCGGGGAGCGGCAGCGCGTGGCGATCGCCCGCGCGCTCGCGGCCGAGCCCGAGCTGCTCGTGTGCGACGAACCCGTCTCCGCGCTCGACGTCTCCGTCCAGGCCCAGGTCCTCGACCTGCTTGCCCGGCTGGTCCGGGAGCTCGACATGGCGCTGCTGTTCGTCACCCACGACCTCGCCGTCGTACGCCAGGTGACCCAGCGCACCTACGTGCTCCGGTCGGGCCGCTGCATCGAGTCCGGCCCGACCGCCCGGGTCCTGGACGAGCCGGGCCACGCGTACACCCGAGAGCTGCTCGCGGCGGTGCCGCGCGACGATCGCGGCTGGCTGGCCTGAGCCCGAGTACCGGGCCGGCTCGCCGACCCCGCTCTCGCGGTGGCCCTGGGCTGACCGGCCGCTACTCCGGGTCCTCGCCCACGAGCCCGTCGACGGACTCCCGGATCAGGTCGGCGTGGCCGACGTGGCGGCCGTACTCCTCGATCATGTCGCAGACGAGCCTCCGCACGTTCGCGTGGTTGCCGTCGTCGTCGCCGACGTCGGCCGGACCGCCGAGCCCGCCGTTCTCGATCGCCTCCGCGACCAGCGCCCGGCCCTGCGCGACCGACTCCTGGAAGAGTCGCTCGAGGGACTCGGGGGTGTCGTCGTCCTCGACCCGGAGGTGGAAGCCCTCGTCGTCCCAGTCGGCCCGGTCGAACGGCGGGAACGGCCGGCGCCCGTGCAGCTTCCACGCGAACGTGATCGCCTCGACCGCGGAGAGGTGCTTGAGCAGGCCGCCGAGGGTCAGCGTCGAGGGGCCGAGGGTCTGGCGGATGCCGGCGGCGTCGAGGCCGCCGCACTTCCACAGCAGGTAGCCGCGCAGCCGCTCGAGCGACCCGAGCAGGGCCTCGACCTCGGTGCCGGCGAGAGGGGGCTCGTTGCGGATGGTCAGCTCTCCCATGTCCGGCACACTACGCCGAGCTCCTCCGTCAGCTCGGCCCGGAGATCGTCGTGCTGCGGGCCGAGCCGGTGCTCGGCGGTCACCCGCCCCTGGATGTGATGGAGGGCCGCCGGCCAGCCGACGATGTCGGCCGGCTCCCACTCGTAGCGCGGCGTGACATGGGCGTGCAGGAACGCGTCGGTGTTGCCCTGGATCTCCAGGTTGACCCGGCGGAACCGAGGGTCTCTTCTCCGGCAGACCGAGGACACCGCACGCGCGAGGATCGCCGCGTCCTCGAGGAACGCCAGCTGCCGATCGGGCGTCAGGTCGGTGAGCTGGTCGGCCGCGGGGTCGTCGGTGATCAGCACGCAGTAGCCGGGCAGGTGCTGCACGTCGCCGATCACCGCGAACCCGGCGCGCATCCGCCGCAGCACGGTCGGGTTGGTGCCGGCGAGTGCGCTGCCGACGCGGTCCTGGCGGAAGTCGGTCACCCGGCGAGCCTAGGTTGGGAGTCGTGAGGCCCAGGAGGCCCAGCGTGCGCGCTGGCGCCCTCACCGGTTCACGACTCCAGGGCAGCAGCGCCAGCGTCAGCGCGGCCGAGTCGGCGTGAGTTACCGGTAGTTCGCGCCGACTGAGCATCCCTGGAGGGTGAGTTCACGCCGACTCGGCGTTCAGAGCCCCTGCCAGGGCGGCTTGGCGGCGTACACCTCGCGGTAGTGGCCGGCACGGGTAAGACCCGAGGCGGCCGCCTCGTCCAGCAGTACCGAGACGTGCGGGTGGAGCTGGAGGACGGAGGCTGGGCATGAAGCCGAGAGCGGGCCCTCGACGGCGGCGGCGACGGCCGCGGCCTTGCCGGCGCCCGAGGCGAGCAGCACCAGGTGCCGGGCGCGGAGGATGGTGCCGAGACCCTGCGTGAGGACGTGGTGGGGGACCTCGTCGACCGAGCCGAAGAACCGCGCGTTGTCCGCGCGGGTCTGCGCGGTGAGCGTCTTGATCCGGGTCAGCGACGCCAGGGACGAGCCGGGCTCGTTGAACGCGAGGTGGCCGTCGCTGCCGATCCCGAGCACCTGGAGGTCGACGCCGCCGGCCGACACCAGCGCCGCCTCGTAGGCCGCACCGGCCTGCTCCGGGTCCGACGGATCCGGGCTCGCGACCCGGTCGCGCGCGATCCCGAGCGCGTCGGTGAGCTCGCGGAAGATCGTCTCCCGGTAGGTCTCCGGGTGGCCGACCGGCAGGCCGACGTACTCGTCGAGCAGGAAGCAGCGCACGCCGTCGTACGGCGGAGCGGTGCCGGCGCGGTGCCGCCGGATCAGCTCCCGGTACGCCGGCAGCGGGCTCGAGCCGGTGGCGAGACCGAGCACGGCGGACGGCCGGGCGGCCACCAGCGATTCGATCGCGTCGGCCGCGAGCACCGCGGCCGAGGGGGTGATCACGACCTCCATCAGCCCAGCTCCAGCTCGACGGTCTCCTCGCGCGGCGGCAGGCCGAGCAGGGTGAGCGGCGTCGTCGTGGCCGTGGCGACGGCCTCGGCGACCGAGCAGCCGGTCTGCGCGATCAGCACGCGCAGGCAGTCGGCCAGCGACGCGGCCGAGCCCGCCAGGGTCCCGTCGGGCAGCCGGACCGTGCCGGCGGAGACGACGACGTCCTGGTCACCGAGGCGGGTCGGTCCGTCGGGCAGGCCGAGCGCGGCGGTGGTGTCCGAGACGGACAGCAACCGTGCCGGGCCGAGCGCGCGCCAGGCCGCCCGCACGAACAGCGGGTCGAGGTGGTGGCCGTCCACGATCAACCCCGCAACCAGGTGGGATCCGCCGAGGGCGGCACCGACCGGCCCCGGCTCGCGCGGCAGCAGCGGCGGCATCGCGTTGCCGAGGTGGGTCACCACCCGCGCGCCGGCCTCGACAGCGTCGGAGACCTGCGCGGCCGTGGCCCCGGTGTGGCCCACCGCGACGACGACGCCCTCGGCGGTCAGCCGCGCGATCACGTCAAGTGCGCCCGGCAGCTCCGGAGCGATCGTCGCCATCAGCACACCGGCCTCGCGCGACCAGCCGTCGACGAGGTCGAGCGACGGCGGCCGCAGCCAGTGCTCGGGGTGGGCGCCCTTGCGGTTCGGGGCGATCATCGGTCCCTCGAAGTGCAGGCCCAGCGGCTCGGCGCCCACCCAGCCGGCGGGCGGTCCGGCCGCGAGGGCCGCCAGCGCCGCCGCGCGGGCCTCCGGGTCGGAGGTGATCACGGTGGGGACGAACGCCACGACGCCGTACGCCGGCAGGGCGGACGCGACCTCCCACAGCCGGTGCGGCTCGGCGGTGAGGTCGATGCCGGCCGCGCCGTTGACCTGCGCGTCGACGAGTCCGGGGACCCTCATCGGCTCCCCTTCATCGGCCCAGGTGCGCGGCGCCGACGGCGGCGACGGGGTAGTCGGCCGGGACGACGCTCAGCCGGCCGGCCAGGTCGAGCGAGGCGAGGAACGGCGAGGTCGCGGCCTGCTCGCGCAGCGCGGAGGCCACCGCGACCCGGAGCTGCTCGCCGAGCTGGGCGACGCCGCCGCCGAGCACGACCGTCCGCGGGTCGACGGCGAGCGCGAGCACCCGGATCGCCGAGGCGACGCCGGCGGCGAACTCCTCGCGCAGCGCCATGGCCTTCTCGTCGCCGTCCTGGGCGGCGGCGAACAGCGCCTGCGCGGGCGGCACCTGGCCCGACGAGGGCCAGGCGGTCGCGAGCGCCCGGCCGGACGCGATCGTCTCCAGACAGCCGCGCTGGCCGCACTCGCAGAGGACGCCGTGGGGGTCGACCGGGATGTGCCCGACCTCGCCGGCCGCGCCGTGGTCGCCGCGGCGGAGCCGGCCCTCGAGGACGAGGCCGGCGGCCAGGCCGGTGCCGATGCTGAGGTAGACGAGGTCGTCCTCGCCGCTCATCGCCACCGCACCGAGAGTGGCCACGTTGACGTCGTTCTCGACCACGACCTCCACCCCGAGCCGCTCGCCGAGCCGCTCGCCGAGGGCGAACCAGTCGCCGTCGAGGCCGAGGTTGACCGCGTGCTTGACGGTGCCGTTCGCGCTGTCGACCAGGCCGGGGATGCCGACACCGACGGCACCGGTCAGCGGCTCGCCGGTCGCGGCCCGCAGTGCCTCGACCACGCGCGCCGCCGTACGCACCACGCCGTCGGTGCCCGGCTCGGTCGCCTCGCGCACCTCGGCGAGGATCGCGCCGGCATCGTCGATGACCAGCCCGAGCGTCTTGGTCGCGCCGATGTCCAGACCGACGTTCACCGGTCCCACCCTGCCTTCCTCAGCAGCTCCGTCAGTGCCGCGGCCCCCGGTCGGGAGTGGCCGCGCATGCAGATCCGCGGCGGTACGCCGTCGTACGGGCCCGGCCAGCCCCACTCGACCACGACCGCGGCCCCGGTGGCCACGAGGTCTGGACGCCGGTGGGCGTCGCGCACCTGGAGGATCACCGGCCGGTCGCCGGCGATCGGTTCGCCGGGGCTGACGACGCGATCCGGCGGCAGCCCCCACGGGACCTCGCCGATCGCGATGTTCGCGGTGGTCGCGACGCTCACCACCTCGGCGCCGGACAGGTCAGGCAGCTCGCCCTCGACCGTGATCGCCGCGCGCGCCCCACGCAATTGCGCCGTTTGGACATCTTCTGGCGGCCCGCCGCTGCCAAACCGGCGCAATTGCGCGATCCGGTCGACCGCGTCGCGCAGCCGCGACTCGGCCAGCCGGCCCGCGCGGACCGCGGCCACGAGGGCGGCCTGGATCTCGCGGACCAGCGCCGCGTCCTTCTCGGGCCCGATGCAGAGCAGGTCGGCGCCGGCGTTCAGCGACAGGACCGCCGCCTCCGGGATGCCCCGGCCCGCGGACGCGCCCGCCATGTCGAGCGCGTCGCTGACGACGACGCCGTCGTACCCCAGGTCCTCGCGCAGCAGCCGCAGCACCGGCGCGCTCAGCGTCGCGGGCAGCTCTGGGTCGAGGGCGGGTACGACGATGTGCGAGGTCATCACCGACGCGACCCCGGCCCGGGCGGCTGCCGCGAACGGCACCAGCTCCCGGGTCTCCAGCACCGACAGCGGCGCGTCCACGGTCGGCAGCTCGAGGTGGCTGTCCTGGGCGGTGTCGCCGTGCCCGGGGAAGTGCTTCGCGCAGGCGGCGACGCCCGCGGCCTGGAGCCCCTCGACCCAGGCGGCGACGTGCTCGGCGACCCGGACCGGATCGGTGCCGAAGCTGCGGGTGCCGATCACCGGGTTGTCCGGGTCGGTGTTGACGTCGGCGACCGGGCCGAGGTCCAGGTCGATGCCCACGGCCACGAGCTCGCGGCCGATCGCGTGGCCGGTCGCCCGGGTCAGCGCCAGGTCGTCGGCGGCGCCGAGCGCGGCCGGCCCGAGCACCGGGCTTCCGGTCAGCGCGTGCAGGCGGGTGACGTCGCCGCCCTCCTCGTCGACGGCGATCAGCACATCCGGCGCAATTGCGCCGATAGTGCGGGTCAGCTCCCGCACGGCGGCCGGCCCCTCGGCGGTGTTGCTGCCGAACAGGCAGACGCCGCCGAGGCCCTCGACGAGCAGCTCGGCCCAGTCGCCGGGCAGCGTCGTACCGGGGAACGCCGGCAGCAGGACGCCCAGCGCGAGACGGTCGAGTGCCAGGCGGTCGAGATCGCGGTTCGGGGCACCCGCGGGAGCGTGCGTGGAGGAGCGCGGCGGGGGAGTCCCTCGATGTCGCGCGGTGTTCATCCCTTCACCGCCCCGCTCGTGAGGCCGCCGACCATCCGGCCCTGCACGACGAGGAAGAAGACGATCACCGGGACCGCGATCAGCGTCGAGCCGGCCATGATGCCGCCCCAGTCGGTGCCGCGGTTGACGTCGGTGAACGTGGTCAGCCACAGCGGCAGCGTCTCCCGGTCCTGACGGGTCATCACGACCAGCGCGAGCGTGAACTCGTTCCAGGCCTGGATGAACCCGAACACGCCGGTCGCCACGAGGCCGGGCGCGAGCAGCGGGAACGTCACCCGGAAGAACGCCTGCACGCGGGAGCAGCCGTCCATCATCGCGGCCTCCTCCAGCTCGTACGGCACGCCCGCGACGAACCCGCGCAGGGTCCAGATCGTGAAGGGCAGCACCAGGGCGACGTACACGAGCGTCAGGCCCACCACGGTGTTGAGCAGGTCCATCGCCTCGAGCATCTTGTACTGGGAGATGAACAGGCCCTCGACCGGGATCATCTGGATCACCAGCAGGGTCACGACGAACGACATCCGCCCGCGGAACCGGAACCGCGACACCGCGACCGCCGCGACGAAGGCGAAGACCAGCGCGACGAGCACGGTCAGCAGGGTGACCATCAGGCTCATCCTCATCGCGTCGAGGAACCGGCCGCCCTCGAAGACCGTGCGGTAGTTGTCCAGGTCGCCGCCGAGCGGGACCCAGGTCGGCACCGGGTTGCGGATCTTGTTGCGCGGCAGGAAGGAGCTGTTGACCATCCAGTAGACCGGGAAGGTCGCGACCAGGAACGCGACGACGCCGATGACGTTCGCGGTGATCCGCAGGGAGCGGCGGGGTGCGCGGGCCATCAGTTCTCCTGCTTGAGCATGACGCGGAGGTACGGCGAGGTGAGCGCGACCGTCAGCACGAGCATGAAGATCGCGACCGCGGCGGCCATGCCGAAGTCGCCGCCGCCGATGCCGAGCCGGTAGATGTAGGTGCCGAGCAGGTTCGTGTCACGGGTCGACCCACCGGCCTGCTGGAGGATGTAGATCTGGCTGAACACCCGCAGATCCCAGATCACCTGCAGGATGCCGACCACGAGCAGCACCGGCTTGATCGCCGGGAACACGATGTGCCGCAGCCGCGCGAGCGGCCCGGCCCCGTCGATCTCGGCGGCCTCGACCAGGTCCTCCGAGACCTGGGTGAGGGCGGCGTACACGGTGAACGCCACGAACGGGACGCTCATCCAGACGATGATCACGGTCGCCACGAAGAAGAAGGACAGCGGCTGGAGCAGCCAGGAGTGGCCCGCGAAGTCGAGGCCGAGCTTGGTGAGCAGGTAGTTGACGACGCCGTACTGGGTGTCGAAGAGCCACTGCCACACGGTCAGCGACGCCACGATCGGCATCGCCCAGGCGAGCAGCAGGCCGGTCTGCACGAGGACCCGGATGCCCGTGGCCATGTGCCGCATCAGCAGCGCGAGCCCGACGCCGATCCCCAACGTGAGCACCGCGTTGACCACGCAGAAGACCAGCGAGCGCAGCGTGACCCGCCACAGGTACCCGTCAGTGAGCAGTGCCCGGTAGTTCTCGAACCCGACCCACTCCGGCGGCCGGCCGAACTGCTGGGCGAGCCCGAAGTCCTGGAAGGACAGCACCACCTGGCGCACGAGCGGATAGCCCAGCGCGACGGCGAGGGCGACGACGGCCGGCACGAGGAGCGCGTACGGCAAGGGGGTACGCCGCGGGCGCGGTGCGGTCTCGCTCATCTGCTCCTCCTTCCGTCACATGATGGCGGGCCTACGGCGTGGGCACGATCCGGCCGGGGCGGCGGACCGCCCCGGCCGGGTCTGCCTGGCTCCGACCGAACGGGTCAGCCGTTCAGCTGGCCGTTCATCTGCTCGTCGGCGTCGGCCGCGAGCTGGGCCGGGTCGCCGCCCTGGGCGAGGGCGCTGAACAGGTCCTCGAGGACGCGGGAGCCCTCGACGGTCGCCCAGCCCGGCGCCGCCGGCGTGAGCTTGGCGTTGGACGCCGCCGCGATCGTCGCCTGCGCGAACTCGTCGTCGCCGAGGAGCGAGGCGAGCGAGGTCAGCGCCGGGGTGAGGCCGTTCTGCGCGAGGATCGTCTGGTAGTCCTCGCTCAGCATCAGGGCCACGGCCTTCTGGGCGAGCTCCTGGTTGGCCGACTTCGCGGCGATCGCGATGTCCGAGCCGCCCAGCAGCACCGGGGCCGGCGAGCCGTCCGAGCCCGGCATCGCGAAGACGCCGATCTGCTTGGCGTAGGTGTCGGGGCAGCCGGTCTTCGGGTCCTCGATCAGGCCCTTGACCCAGCCCGGGGTCGACATCATGCCGATCTCGCCGGCGCAGAACGGCGTCCACGGGTCGGCCTCGTTGCCGTCCTTGGGCGCGCCGGATGCCTCGGCGAAGAGCCGCTGCGCGGTCTCGAGGCCCGCGATCGACTCCGCCGAGGAGAGCGAGCCGCTCCACTCGCCGCCGTCCGCGGTGGCGAAGTCGCCGCCGGCGTCCCAGACGAACGCCGCGCCGTTGCGCCAGTCCTGGCCCGGGAACCAGAAGCCGGAGAAGTTGGCGGGCTTGGGGTTCGCCTTCTTCAGCGCGACCGCCGCGTCGACGAACTCGCTCATGGTGGTCGGCACCTCGAGGCCCGCCTTCGCGAGCAGGTCCTTGCGGTAGAAGATGTACTTCGAGCCCGCGTAGTAGGGCACCGCGTAGGTCTCGCCGTCGACGGTCGCGCCGTCCACGAAGCCCGGGAGCAGGTCGTCGCCGCCGAGGTCGCCGAGCTGGTCGGTGAGCGGGGAGAACGCGCCGGCCGAGGTGAAAGTCGGGGCCTGGGTGTTGCCGATCTCGACGACGTCCGGGGTCTCCGACTCGCTCGAGAGCGCGGTGGTCAGGCGCTCGACCAGGCCGTCCCACTCCTGCTGCTCGATGGTGAGCGTGGAGCCGGGGTTCTGGTCCTCGAAGGTCTTCTTCAGCCACGCCCGCGCCTCCTCGGGCGTGTCCGTGCCGTTGAGCCAGACCCGGATGTCGGCGGCCTGGGGAGTACCGCCGCTCGACGGCTCCTTGTCGCTGTCGTCGCTGCCACAGGCGGCGAGCGCGGTGAGGGCCAGGGTGGCCAGCGCAGCGCCCGCGAGTGTCTTCTTGATCCGCACGGCGGTCTTCCTCTCTTGCGAACTTCTGGTGGGGATGGTTCCGAGTCGGTCCTTCACGAGACGCCGAGCTGTCCGGCGAGGACGAGGACGGCGGCACCGACGAGGACGACGTCCTCGCCGAGCGTCGAGGCGCGGACCACGAGGCCCGCGGAGCTGACCGGCATGACCCGGTCGCGGATGGTGCGGTCGGCGGCCTCGCGCAGCGGGCCGTCGACCAGTTCGCCGGGGCCGCTGAGCACCAGCTCCGAGATGTTGAGCGTGCCGACGACCGGGGCGAGCGCGGCACCGAGCCGCTCGCCGGTCGCCGCCAGGACGGAGTCGGCGTCGCCGTTCTCGATGGCACGGCGCAGGCGGGGTACGGCGAGGATCGTCTCCAGGCAGCCGGTGCGGCCGCAGGCGCACCGCTCGCCGCCGGGGTCGACGACGACGTGGCCGATCTCGCCCGCGGCGCCGCGGTGGCCGTGCAGCAGCGCGCCCTCGAGCACCAGCCCGGCGCCGACGCCGGTGCCGACCCGGAGCACCATCAGGCCGCCGTCGCCGGTCTGGCCGAAGGTGTGCTCGCCGAGGACGGCGGTGTTGGCGTCGTTCGCGACGACGACGGGGAGGTCGAAGGCCCGGGCGAGCGTCGCGGAGAGCGGGGTGTCGGCCCAGGCCAGGTTGGGGGCGTCGATGATCGTGCCGGCGGCGTCCACGACGCCCGGGCTCCCGACGCCGATGCCGAGCACCGGCCGGTCGGTCATCGCGATCAGCGCGGCGGCGAGCCGGTGCACGAGGTCGACGGCGTCCTGGCCGGTCGCGCCGTCGATGGCGACCTCGTGGCGGGCCTGCACCCGGCCGAGCAGGTCGAGGACCGCACCGGTCATCCGGTCGTCGTTGGACAGGTCGATGCCGATCACGTGGGTGCTGTCCGCGGCGAGGCCGACCAGCACCGGCGGCTTGCCGACCCGCGACTCCGCGGGGGCGCCCAACTCCTCGACCAGGCCGTCGGCGACCAGCTCGCCGATCAGGTCGGAGGTGGTGACCCGGGTCAGCCCGGTGCTCCGGGCGAGGTCGGCGCGGCTGGCCGGGCCCTCGCGGAAGAGCTGCTGGAGCAGCAGCGAGCGATGGTGCCGACGGGCGTCCTCCTGGAGCCGCTTGCCCTGCGGCCGCAGCGGCCGGCCCACGGGAGAGGTCGTCGTCACGTTTGTTAGTTCAGCGCACTTACATATTGCTCGTCAAGGGCTCCGCCGGAATTTCGCGGAGCCGACCGGCGTCGAGTCGGGAGGAAGGCCCGACTCGACACACGTACGGTCGACCCATGCGGCCGCTCGTCGTCACCCTCGCGCTCCTCGCCGCGCTGACGGCGTGCTCGGGCGGCGACGATCGACCGCTGCCGCTGCCGGCCGAGACCACCGGCGCGCCGACGGGAGCGCCGACGCGGTACGACGAGTACGTCGCCCTCGGCGACTCCTACACCGCCGCGCCGCTGGTGCCGCCGACCGACGCCTCGAACCTCTGCCTGCGCTCCGGGGTGAACTACCCGGCGCTGGTCGCGGAGGCGATGCCCGGCACCGCGTTGACCGACGTCAGCTGCAGCGGCGCGAGCACGCGCAACACGGTCCGCCCGCAGGCCGGGCGCGGCGGCTCCGTGCCGCCGCAGTTCGACGCGCTCCGCCCTGGCACCGACCTGGTCACGATCGGCCTCGGCGGCAACGACGAGAACCTCTTCGGCGGCACGCTCGGCACCTGCGTCCTGGTCGCGGCGCAGGACCCGACCGGCTCGCCGTGCACCGACGCCGCGGCCGGCGGTCGCGACGTCGACCGGATCCTGGAGCGGATCCGCGCGAACCTCGTCGAGGTCGTGCGGGGCGTCGAGAAGCGGTCGCCCGACGCGCGGGTGCTGCTGATCGGCTACCCGCAGCTGATCCCGGCGACCGGCACCTGCGCGGACCTGCCCCTCGCCGAGGGCGACTACGCCTTCGCCCGCACCATCAACCAGGGCCTGGCCGACGCCGTCCAGGCCGCCGCCGAGGACGCGGGCGTCGACTTCGTCGACCTCTGGGCGCCCAGCGCCGGGCGCGACATCTGCTCCGCCGACCCGTGGATCAACGGCCGGGTCACCTCGGCGACGACCGCGCTCGCCTACCACCCGCTCGCGGTCGAGCAGGAGGCCGTCGCCCGCCTGATCCTGGACGAGATCAGCTGATCGCGTCGTGGACCGGTACGCCGGCCACGACCGTGAGCGCGGAGGACATCGCGCGCAGCGCCGTACCCACGGCCGCGCTGTCGCCGCCGAGCCCGAGCGGGTCCCGGTCGAGCAGCACCAGGTCGCCGCGCGAGCCCGGCCGCACCATCGGCTGGCCGTCGACCGACGCGGCGAGCGCCTCGCGGACGGTCAGCGCCTGCTCGCCGTGCCACGGCTCGCGCTCGTCGGCGCTGCGGTGCACGGCGGCGGCCATCGCGAGCCACGGGTCCAGCGGCGAGACCGGCGCGTCCGACCCGAGCGCCAGCTCGATGCCGTCCTCCAGCATCCAGCGGAACGCGAAGCAGCGCTCCGACCGCTCGCCCCACACCCGCTCGGTGAGGTCGCGGTCGTCGAGCAGGTGCGCGGGCTGCACGCTGGCCCGCACACCGAGCCCGGCCATCCGGCGCAGGTCCTCGCGCCGCGCCAGCTGCACGTGCTCGATCGACCCGCGCGCGCCGGTGTCGGCGTACGCCGCCAGCGCGTCCTCGACCGCGGCGTCGCCGATCGCGTGGCACGCCACATCGAGGCCGCCGGCGTGCGCGCGGCGGAACAGGTCGCGCAGCTCGTCGCCGGACTGGTTGGGCTGGCCGGCGGGGTGCTCGAGGCGGTGCGCGTCGCCGTACGGCTCGCAGCACCACGCGGTCCGGGTGTTGAGCGACCCGTCGCTGATGATCTTGAGCGGCCCCATCGTCAGCCGCGGGTCGCCGCCGAGGGGGTCGCCGGTCTGCAGCCCGGCGGCGAGCACGGCGTCGAGGGTGTCGGCGTACGTCGCCCAGCGGATGCGCAGCCGGTCGCATCCCTGCGCCCAGCGCTCCGCCCACCCGGCCATGCTCGCGCCGAACTCGAAGTCGACCATGCCCACGATGCCCCGCGCGGCCGCGGCGTCGAGCATCCGGCGGTAGGCCTCGGGCGAGGTGCCGTCGGCGCCCAGCGTGACCAGGCGGGGGTACGCCGCGAACCACTCCCGCTCGCGCACGACCGAGTCGCGCACCGGCATCGCGAGGTGCAGCAGCGCGGTGGTGTTCAGCCAGGCGTGGTGGCCGTCGCCGCTGATCAGCACGACCGGGGTGTCGCCGGAGACGGCGTCGAGCTCGGCGACGGTGGCCTCGCGGTCCCAGGCGCCGGCGCGGTGTCCCCAGCCGACGACCGGGAGGTCGGGGTGCTCGCGGATCCGATCGGCCACCGCCCGGACGATCTCCTCGGGCGACCGGGTGCCGCCGAGGTCGAGCCGCTGCGAGGCGAGCGTCCACTGGGTGAGGTGGGTGTGCTGGTCCCAGAGCCCCGGGACCAGCCACCGGCCGCCCGCGTCGACGACGTCCGCGCCGTCGGGGCGCCCGGCTCCGGGGGCCACGGTCGTCACGACGCCGTACTCGACGGCGACGTCGACGAGACGGTCCGGCGCGACCTCGCCGGGGCGCAGCGGCACCAGGCGGGCGCCGCGGATCAGCAGGCTCGACACGGGGCAAACATTAGGGCGAAACATAGGGCTCGGCCGTTGCCGACGGGGGACACGACAACGACCGAGCGCGGGCGAATCTACGTGCCGCCGCGCGCACGACACAACTCCCGCGCCGGCGTGGGAGCGTGATCCGCCCCTCAGCCCGCGCTCACCTCAGCGTGACCTGCCGGTTGGCCAGACCGGACCGGGCCGAGCGTTGCTCGCCGGTGAGGTCGGAGCCGTCCGCGAGCGCCTCGGCGAGCTCGGCCGCGAAGCGGGCCGCGGGCTCCTCGAGCGCCTCCGCGCCGGTGCCCAGCGGGAGGTCCCAGACCGGCGCGAGCAGGCCGTGCGCGCGGAACATGCCCACGAACCGCGAGTCCTCGACCAGCACGTCCCTGCCCGCGGCGTGCAGCCGCGCGAGCGCGTCGAGCAGCGGGCCCTCGGGCTCGGGCAGCACCCAGCGCAGGTGCTCCTTGGCGCCGACGTCGGTCCAGTACGCCGCCTCGACCGACGTCAGTCGGGCCGTCGGCGAGGCGGCGGCGTTGGCCTGCTCCAGGGCGGCCGCCATCGTCGCGCGGTCGCCCTCTTCGACGTCGGCGATCCAGAAGTCGAAGCCGTCGTGGACGGTCACGTCGAGGGAGTCGTTCGCGATCAGGTCCTGCAGCCGCGGGCCCTCGCCGGGCGGGTCGGTGAGGCCGACGATGCCGGCGTCCGCGGCGAGCGCCTTGACGAGCACCGCGCCGAGGTCGCGGGAGACGTCGCCGAAGTTGTGCTGGACCTGCAGGCCGAGCCAGATCGCGCCGCTGTCGCGGACCATCGCGGGCGCGGCCATCGGCAGCAGCGAGCAGAGCCGCACGGTGCGGTCGGGGTGGTCCCTCAGCGTGAGCGGCGCGGTCGCCGCCGGCACCAGCTCGCGCATCGCGACGACGTCGCACTCGCCCGCGAGGCCCTCGAACGGCCGGCCGACGTACGGCGCGGGCGCCCCGCCGGGCGCGCCGTGGCATGCCTTGTAGCGCCGGCCCGAGCCGCACGGGCAGGGCTGGCGCGGGCCGACCTCGCCGTCGGTTGCCTGGGTGCGTGCCTGGGTGCGCGACTTCTTCGCCATGCCGGCGAGGCTATCCGTCGCGCTCGTCGAGCAGCTCCAGCAGGTACGCCGGCCGGTCGGTGATCACCGCCGCCACCCCGAGCTCGAGACAGAGGTCGAGGTCGGCCGGGGTGTTCACCGTCCACACGTGCAGGTCGTGGCCGGCCCGGGTGATCCGCGGCCCGAGCCGCGGATGGTCGGCGAGCTCGCCAATGCCCGGGCCGACCAGCCAGTCCTCGCCGATCACCCGGCTCAGCATCGGCCAGTGGTGCGCCTTCTCGACCAGCTGCACCAGCCCCACCGCCGGCGCCAGCCGCTCGACCCGCTGCAGCGCGGTCCAGCTGAAGCTCATCACCCGGGCCGGCGACCCGGGCCGGTCCCAGCCGAAGTCGCGCAGCATCTCGACGAGGCGGCGCTCGACCAGCCCGCCGTACCGCGTCGGGTGCTTGGTCTCGATCGCGATCTCGACCCGGCGGTCGTAGTCGGCGACGGTCTCGAGCAGCGTGCGCAGCGTCAGCACCCGGTCGAGCCGCTCGTCGCGCGCCGGCGCCTCGTCGTCGAGGTCGGCCCAGGGATTCTTCCACGACGCGAAGTCGAGCTGGTCGAGCTCGGCCAGCTCCATGGTGGAGACGACGCCCCGGCTGCTGGCGGTACGCCGCAGGTCGCGGTCGTGCACGCAGACCAGGTGCCCGTCGGCGGTCAGCCGCACGTCGCACTCCAGCCCGTCCGCCCCGGCATCGAGCGCGGCGACGTACGCCCCGAGGGTGTGCTCGGCGTTGTCGTGGCTGGCGCCGCGGTGCGCGACGATCTGCGGTCTCATGGGTGCCGGTGCCGGTGCTCGACCAGGTCCACGCTCCGATGATGGCAGCCCGCGCCGCCGCGGGTGCCGCGCGCCCAGCCTCGGCTCGGGGTCGGCTCAGGCTCAGGCTCAGCTCGGCCTCAGGCGGACTCGACGGCCTCGAGGCGGGTGCGCGCGGCCTCGTAGGAGTGCACCAGGCCGGCGCGGAGGACCTCGATCAGCTCGGGCACCTCGTCGACGGCCAGCCGGAACGACCCGGCGCAGACGTTGTCGCGCCACAGCGAGAGCACCACCAGCCCGGCGTCCTCGTGCCAGGTGACCCGCAGCGCGCGGTCGCCGCCGCGGGCGTCGAGGTGGATCGACCCCGTCTGCGGGAACGGTCGGACGGCGGGCATGCTCCCATTCTGCGCCTGCCGGGTGGAGCCTGTCACCGGTTCTGTGGACAGGTGGTGGGCCGGCGGAATCCCCGGTCAGCCGGGGATCCCTGACGTTGTCGGCCGTTGCAACACCTGACAACGTCAGGGAAAGGCCGACAAGTACGGCGGCCTACACTCGCACCGTGCCCGAGCTGCCCGAGGTGGAAGCGCTGGCCCTCGACCTGAGGGGCCGGCTGGCCGGGCACGCAATCGCGAAGGTCCACGTGCCGCAGTTCAGCGCTCTCAAGACCTTCGACCCGCCGCTCTCCGCACTCGAGGGGACGCTGGTCGACGACGTGACCCGGCACGGCAAGTTCCTCGACATCGAGGCGTCCGGCACCCACCTCGTCCTCCACCTGGCGCGCGCCGGCTGGGTCCGCTGGCGCGACGAGGTGCCGGCGATCCCGCCGAAGCCGAGCACGAAGTCCACCCTCGCGCTGCGCGTGGTGCTCGACGACCAGGCCGGCCTGGACGTCACCGAGGCGGGCACGCGCAAGAGCCTGGCGGCGTACGTCGTCCGCGACCCGCGGGACGTGCCCGGCATCGCCAGCCTGGGGCCCGACCCCCTCACCGACGACTTCACGATCGACACCCTGCGGAGCATCCTCGAGAAGGAGGGCGGCAAGCAGCTCAAGGGCGTGCTCCGCCACCAGGGCACCATCGCCGGCATCGGCAACGCCTACTCCGACGAGATCCTGCACGCCGCGCGGATGTCACCGTTCAAGCCCGCCGGCCACCTGACCGACGACGAGATCCGGGTCCTGTACGACGCCGTGCGGTCCACCCTCGGCGACGCGGTCGACCGGTCGCGGGGCCTCGCGGCCAGCGAGCTCAAGGGCGAGAAGAAGTCGAACCTCGCGGTGCACGGGAGGGCCGGCGAGAAGTGCCCGGTGTGCGGCGACACCGTGCGCGAGGTGTCCTTCGCCGACTCCAGCCTCCAGTACTGCCCCACCTGCCAGACCGGCGGCAAGCCGCTGGCCGACCGAAGGATGAGCAGGCTCCTCAAATGATCCCGACCATGACCATCGACCAGGTACCGGACCCGCTCCCCGAGGGCCTCACGGTCCTCGACGTCCGCGAGCCGGTCGAGTGGCAGTACGCCCACATCGAGGGCGCGGTCCACATCCCGCTCGCGACCCTGCCGGTGCGGCACACCGAGCTGCCCGAGGGTCAGGTGCTCGTGGTCTGCAAGGTCGGCGGCCGGTCTGCGCAGGCGGTGGCGTGGCTGCAGCAGCAGGGCCGCGAGGCCGTGAACCTCGAGGGCGGCATGCTCGACTGGGCGGCGGCCGGCCGCCCGATGGTGAGCGAGACCGGCCGGCCGCCCCAGGTCGTCTGACGGGCGGAGAGCCTCACCAGGAGGGCTGCGGCGCCGAAAGGGCGCGGGCCAGCGCCCGGAGGTACGCCGCCCGCGGCACCTCGACCGCGCCCAGCGACGCGAGGTGCGGCGTGAGCCACTGGACGTCGAGGAGCCGGCGCGCGACGTGCTCGTCGGTGAGCGCCTCGACCAGCGCGACGAGCGCGACCTTGGACGCGTCGCGCACCCGGTGGAACATCGACTCCCCGGCGAACAGCCCACCGATCGAGACGCCGTACAGCCCCCCGGCCAGCCGCCCGTCCCGCCACGCCTCCACCGAGTGCGCCCAGCCGAGCTCGTGCAGGCGCAGGTACGCCGCCGCGACGTCGCCGTCGACCCAACCGGACGGCCGGGAGGGGTCCGCGCAGCCGGCGACCACCTCCGGGAAGGCCGTGTCGACGCGGATCTCGAAGTCCCGGCGCGAACGGCGCAGTGAGCGCGACACCAGCAGCCCGTCCAGCGGGATCACGCCGCGACGCACCGGGCAGAACCAGTGCACCGGGCCGCCCGGCGGGACCGAGGGCATCGGGAAGAGGCCGCGGCGGTACGCCGCCAGCAGCGTGCCCGGCTCGAGGTCGGCGCCGATCGCCACCAGGTCGTCGCGCGCGTCGAAGCCGGCCGGGTCGCCGAAGGTCCAGCGCGACGGCGGCGGCTCGACGGGCATGACTCACCGTAACGGGGCCGCCCGTAGGCTGGGCCGCATGGGCAAGGCGAGCGCGACCGGCAAGCTGGTGGCCCGGCACGTCGGGCCACGGGTGCCGCACCTCGCGCCGGAGCTCACCCACTCCTTCGTCCGGGAGGCCCTGCACCGCGCGATCAACGGCGTCGGACCGCTGCCGCCGGCGGCGATCGCGGCCGAGAGGACCGACGTGCCGGGGTTCATCGAGGACCACGTCCGCTACGCGGGCGCGCAGGGCCTGCTCACCGGGCTCGGCGGGGTCGTCACCGCGACCGTGACGCTCCCGGCGAACGTGGCCGGCCTGGCGCTGATCCAGTCCCGGATGGTTGCCGGAATAGCGCATTTGCGCGGTTATGACATCGAGGACCCGCGGGTCCGCAACGCGGTCCTCACCTGCCTGCTCGGCCGCGAGATCGTCGACCAGAGAATCAAGGAGCGGAAGCTGCCCGGCCCGCCGATGGCGATCGCGACCGCGCCCGTGCACGATCCCGACCTGGACCGGCTGCTGTCCGCCGAGGTCGCCTCCGACCTGGTCGCCCGCGTCGGCGGGAAGCGGCTGGCGATCACGATCGCGCGGCGTACCCCCATCGTCGGCGGCGCCTTCGGGATGGGCGCCGACGGGCTCGCCACCTGGCGGGTCGGCCGCTACGCCGCCGGCGAGCTGCGGCCGCGCACGGCCCGGTAGGCCGTGAGCAGCCCGCGTCCGGCGGCGCTGCCGCGCAGCCGGCGGATCACCTTCTCGCGCCAGCGGTAGGTCGGACGCAGGTAGGAGCGCTCGAGCGCGATCCGGGTGTCCTCCAGCTCGCGGCGCAGCTGCTCCTCGGAGTGCCGCAGCCGGGCGCTCTCCAGCAGCAGCGCCTTGACCGCGTCGACCGCGGCCCGGGCGACCAGCCGCTCCGACGGGTGGTCCGGGTCGGCGTACGACGCCACCGGCGGCGCTCCGACCAGGTCGCCGAGGTCGCCGACGACGTCGTACCCGCGGCGCTCGATCTCCGCGATCCAGGACGCCGTCACCTCCGCGGCCCACGGGTGGACGTCGGGCGGCAGCGCCAGCCGCGGCGTGCGGGTACGGCGCGAGAGCGTCTGGTGCGCGAGCAGCTCGCGGACCAGCGGACGGTAGTCGGCGGGGTTGAGCTCGCGGTTCGCCGCGCGGTTGATCCGCCGCACCAGCGCGGTCTCCGGGACGCCGAGCGACGGGTTCGACCGCTCGGCCTCGAGGTCGAGGTCCAGGCCGTCGAGCCCGAAGGCGAGGCTGAACCGCTTCCAGAGCAGCTGGGAGGGCCCGCCCGGCGGCGGCACCGTGACGAGGTGGACCCGCTCCGGCGGGAGGTCGTGGCCCCAGCGGTTGAGGATGTCGGGCAGCTCCTGGACTCCCCAGAACCAGGTGGCGATCCGCGACTCCCGCCGCGGGTCCCGGATCTTGTCGAGGAAGGAGCCGTAGCCGATCGCGCTGCGGTGCTTGACGTTCTCCTGCCACTCCGCCGGGATCTGGCGGACCAGGTCGCGCGCCGAGAGCACCAGGTGCACCTCGGCGCCGGAGCCGTGGCCGAGCGACTCGAGTGCCCGCCCGGCCTGGGCGCGAGACGCGGTCGCGAGGATCTCGTGGCTGACGATCGCCGTGCCCCGGTGCCTGCGGACCCGCTCCGCGAGCCGGTCCCAGGCGCCGATCGCCTCGGTCTCCAGCCCGCCCCACGGCAGCCGCATCAGGTCGAGCGCGGCCAGGAAGTGCGCGTCGAAGCGGTCGGCCGGGTAGAGGATGCCGGCCCCCGCGAGCGTGTGCCGGTTCCGGAACAGCACGTCCTGGAGGTAGGACGTGCCGGTCTTCGGGGTGCCGACGTGCAGCAGGACGCGATTGCTCAAGCTCTACTTCCTCCTGGCTCCAGCATCAGGCGCAGTGCGAGGGCGAGGACCCCGGCGTCGGACGGCTCCGGCACACCGGCGCGGTCGGCCGGCAGCAGGGCGTCCGGGTCGCCGTGGACAGCGTATCCAGACCGGAGCAGGGCGTCGCGCACCCGGACCGCCCGGCCGTGCAGCCAGTCGTGGTGCTCCTCCGGCACGACCAGCGGCTCTCCGCCCAGGGCGGCCAGCCGCGGCAGCAGCGTGTGCCGCATCAGCGCCCGCTTGCGGCCCGGTACGGCGAGCAGGCCGAGCACCTGCCCGACCCGGCGGGCCAGGTCGGTGGCGTCGGCCGACAGCGCGAGCGGGTCTGGGAGCCGGCGGACGCCGACGAGCCCCGGCACCAGGCCGGGGTCGAGCACGATCCGCACCCGCTCCGTGCCCACATTCGCCGACCACTCGCGGGCGGTGCGCAGGAGGTCGACGCGACGGGGCAGCGCGCGGCCGCGGGTGTACGGCGTCAGCCACTCGCGCCAGGACGCGCCGCCCTCCGCGAGGCTGCGCGTCGTCCAGGCGTGGGCGACCATCGCGCCGACGTCGGTGCCGACGACGAGCACGACCGAGCCGCGTCCGCCGGGCGGTCGGCCCTGCGCGACGAGCGCGTCGCGCATCGGGTCGGCGAGGATCGGGTCGCCGACCAAGCGGTAGCGCGTGCGCCAGAGCCGCGGCGGCGCCGCGCGGCCGGCCGGCGGCAGTCCGGCGGCGACGACGTCGTCGGCGATCACGCTGGCCGCGACGCGGAGCAGCTCGTCGTCGGGGAGGTCGGCGGGGTCGACCGGCGGCGGCCCGAACTCCAGCCGGTCGACGGCGCCGGCGAGCTCGAGGTCCGGCCGGCCGCGGCCCGGGGCGCTCGCGTCGAGCACCCGGCCGGCCAGGTCCGGCGCCGGGCGACCGACCCCGTTGAGCCGGCGGAGCAGCTCGAGCTGCTGGGCGCCGGGGAGCACGCGGCCGCGGGGCTCGCCCTCGCCGGTCCAGTCCCGCCACGGCGTCGTACCGCCCTCGCGGAGGTGGGCCACCCACCCCCAGGCGTGGCGGACGCCGTCGCTCATCGCTCGCGCAGCCGCTGTGCCCCGGCGCGGACCCGCTGGGAGAGCTGGCGCCCGGGGTCGGGGCGGCGGGCGGCCTCGCGGGTCATCGCGGCGAGGGCGTCGAGCGCGGTCTTGAGCTGGCGCTTGGCACGGACCTTGTCGGGGTCCTGCCACTTCTCCTCGGGGTCGGGGCGGGCCGGGCGCAGGTCCGCGACGTCGCCGACGACGTGGACGCCGCTGCCCTCGATCCACTCGATCCAGCGCTCGGCCCGCTCCTCGGCCCACGGGTAGTGGTCCGGCGGGAGTGTGACCGCGGCCGACGTGCGGCCCTTGGCCAGCTCGCCCTGGGCGAGCAGGTCGCGGATCAGCTCGTCGAAGCTCGACTCGCGGCGGGCCTGGCGGTCCATCCGCCGGTTGAGCTGGCGCACCACCTGGGTCTCGGCGACGCCGAGCGACTGGTTGGATCGGTCGCTGTCGAGCGGCGCCCAGACCGGGTCGACGCCGAGGACCTCGCACATCCGCAGCCACAGCGGGTCGCCGTGCTGCTGCTCGTGGCGGCCGTGCGGGACCGTGACGACGTGCACCCGCTCCGGCGGCAGCCCTGCGCCCCAGGTGCCGAGCACGCGCGGGACGTCGAAGGCGCGGTGGAACCAGGTGCGGCCCCTCTCGAACCGGTCGACGAAGCGTCCGTAGCTCCAGCGCCGGCCCTGCTTGACGCTCTCCTGCCACGCGGCCGGGATCTGCCGGCCGAGGTCGCGGGCGGTGTAGACGACGTGGATCTCGCTGCCCGCGAGGTCGCGCATCGCCTTCGCCACCTGGCCGGGCGTGGCCGGGGCGAGGATCTCGTGGCTGACCACGACGGTGCCGGAGCGCCGGCGGACCCGGCGCACCAGGGCGTCCCAAGCGCCGTCCGCGTGGCCGGGCGCGCCGCCCCAGTCCTGGCCGAGCAGGTCGAGCGCGCCACGGAACTGGGCCAGCCCGGGGCTCACCAGCGGCGACGTCGTCGGGAAGTGCACGCCCTGCGCGGCGAGGGTCTTCGCGTTCAGCGCAAGCCGGTGCTGCAGGTAGGTGGTGCCGGTCTTCGGCGCACCGATGTGCAGGTAGACCCTCCGGCTCATGCCCCGGATTCTGCCAGTGCGCGTACCACGGCGGAGGGGCTGGGCCGGCCCAGGTGCCCGGCCATCCAGACGCTGGTCGCGACCACCTGCCCGAGGTCGACGCCGTGCTCGATCCCGAGCCCGGTGAGCAGCCACACCAGGTCCTCGGTGGCGAGGTTGCCGGTGGCGCTCTTCGCGTACGGGCAGCCGCCCAGGCCGCCCGCGCTGGCGTCGAACGTCGTGATGCCGGCGTGCAGCGCCGCGAGGGTGTTCGCGAGCGCCTGGCCGTAGGTGTCGTGGAAGTGCATCGCGAGCCGGTCGGCGCCCACGCCCGCCCGCTCGAACGCCTCGACGAGGGCGGCCACCTGGCCCGCCGTACCGACCCCGATGGTGTCGCCGAGGCTGAGCCGGCTCGCGCCGAGGTCGAGGAGCCGCCGGCCGACGTCGACGACCTGCTCGACGGGTACGCCGCCCTCCCACGGGTCGCCGAAGCACATGCTCACGTAGGCGCGGACGTCGAGCCCGGCGTCGCGGGCGCGGCGCACGGTCGGCTCGAACATCGCGAACTGCTCGTCCAGGCCGCGGTTGAGGTTCTTCCGCGCGAACGTCTCGGTGGCGGAGCCGAAGATCGCGATGTGCCGGCAGCCGAGCTCGAGGGCGCGGTCGAGGCCGCGCTCGTTGGGGACCAGCACGGGGCAGTCGCGCCCGGGCTCGCCCAACCCGTCGATCAGCAGCGCCATCAGGTCGGCGGCGTCGGCGAGCTGGGGCACCCACGCCGGGTGCACGAAGCTGGTGGCCTCCACGACCGGCAGCCCGGCGGCCAGCAGGCGCCGGACGAACTCGGCCTTCACGCCGGTCGGCACCAGCGCCTGCTCGTTCTGCAGGCCGTCGCGCGGGCCGACCTCGTAGATCGTCACCCGGTCCGGCAGGCCGTCCTGTCGTACGACGGTGGGGAGCTCACTCATCGGGCTGCACCTCCAGCAGCGTGGCGCCGAGCGCGACCTGCGCGCCGGTGGCGGCGTCGAGCCCGGCGACGGTGCCGTCGAAGGGCGCCTTGAGCGCGAGCTCCATCTTCATCGCCTCCAGCACGACCAGCACCTGGCCGGCCTCGACCCGGTCGCCGTCGGCGACCCGGACGTCGAGCACGGTGCCGGGCATCGGCGCGGCGATCGCGCCGTCGCCGACGTCGGCCGCGTGGTCGCCGAAGACGTCGGGGCGGGCGAAGACGAACCGCTGGCCCTGCCGGACGACCTCGACGTGGTCGATGCCCACGTCGGCGACCGGACGGTCGCGCGGCTCGGGTCCGGCCCCCGACTGACTGAGCACGACCGGCTCGTCGAGGTCGATCACGACCGGAGCCGGGTCGGCCGCGAGCCGGAACCCGTCGGAGCGGAACGGCCCCTCCTCCTCGCGCCGGGCGAGGAAGACCTCCCACGCCGCGGCCACCCGGGCCGGTGCGGGATCGGGCGCCGGCACGTCGTGGCGGTCCAGCCACGCGGTGTCGATGGCGGCGTCGCGGAACTCCTCGCTCGCCACCAGCGCGCGCAGGAAGCCGGTGTTGGTGGTGAGGCCGAGGATCGCCGTACCGTCCAATGCCTCGACCAGCGCGAGCCGGGCCTCCTCGCGGGTGGCGCCGTGGGCGATGACCTTGCCGAGCATCGGGTCGTACGCCGTGCTCACGACCTGGCCGCTCTCCAGCGCGTGGTCGACCCGGATGCGCATGCCGCGGGGCCACTCGACGTACTTCGCCCGGCCGGCCTGGGGCAGGAAGCCGCCGAAGGAGTCCTCGGCGTACACCCGCGCCTCGATCGCGTGGCCGCTGACCGTGACGTCGTCCTGGGTGATCGGCAGCGGCTCGCCGGCCGCGACGCGGAGCTGGAGCTCCACGAGGTCCAGCCCAGTGACCAGCTCGGTCACGGGGTGCTCGACCTGGAGGCGGGTGTTCATCTCCAGGAAGTACGCCTCGCCGGTCGCCTCGTCGAGCAGGAACTCGACCGTGCCGGCGTTCTCGTAGCCGACCTGCCTCGCCAGCGCGACCGCGGCGGCGTGCAGGTTTCCCCGGGCAGCCGGTGAAACCGTCGGCGCCGGCGCCTCCTCCAGCACCTTCTGGTGCCGGCGCTGGGTGGAGCAGTCGCGCTCGTGGAGGTGGACGACGTGGCCGTGGGCGTCGGCCATGACCTGCACCTCGATGTGGCGGCCGCGCTCGACGTACCTCTCGACGATCAGGGTGTCGTCGCCGAACGCGCCTCGCGCCTCGCGGGCCGCGGCGGCCTTCGCCTCCTCCAGGTCGGCGGCCTCGTGCACGATGCGCATGCCCTTGCCGCCGCCGCCGGCCGCGGCCTTCACGAGAACCGGGCCGGTCCAGTTCTTGGCCGCGTCCTCGCCGCGCGGCACGACGGGTACGCCGGCGGCGACCGCGATCTCGCGGGCGCGGTCCTTGCGGGCCATCGCCTCCATCGCCTCCGGCGGCGGCCCGACCCAGGCCAGTCCGGCGGCCGTGACCGCCCGGGCGAAGGCGGGGTTCTCCGACAGGAAGCCGTAGCCGGGGTGCACCGCCTGCGCGCCCGCGGCCAGCGCCTGGGCGACCTGCGCGTCGACGTCGAGATAGTCGCCGGTGCTGGCGACCGCCTCGATCCCGAGGCGGTGGCAGGTGCGGGCGATCCGGGCCGCGATCTCGCCCCGGTTGGCGATGAAGACACTGGCGAACATCAGCTCATCACATCCTGAACACGCCGTAGGACGGCGCGGGGACGGGGGCGTTGGCGGCGGCCGCGAGGCCCAGGCCGAGGACGCGGCGGGTGTCGGCGGGGTCGATGATGCCGTCGTCCCACAGCCGGGCGGTGGCGTAGTACGGCGAGCCCTGGGTCTCGTACTGCTCGCGGATCGGCGCCTTGAACTCCTCGTCGTCGGCGCGACCGGCGACGGTCGCAAGCACCGACGCGGCCTGCTCGCCGCCCATCACCGAGATCCGCGCATTGGGCCACATCCACAGGAGCCGCGGGTCGTAGGCGCGCCCGCACATGCCGTAGTTGCCGGCGCCGAAGGAGCCGCCGATCACGATGGTGAACTTCGGGACCACCGAGCAGGCGACCGCGGTGACCAGCTTGGCGCCGTCCTTGGCGATGCCGCGGTTCTCGTACTCTCGGCCGACCATGAAGCCGGTGATGTTCTGCAGGAACACCAGCGGGATGCCGCGCTGGTTGCACAGCTCGATGAAGTGCGCGCCCTTGAGCGCCGACTCGCTGAACAGGATGCCGTTGTTGGCCACGATCCCCACCGGGTGCCCCCACACGTGCGCGAACCCGGTCACCAGCGTCTCGCCGTACAGCCTCTTGAACTCGTGGAAGCGGCTGCCGTCGACGACCCGACGGATCACCTCGCGCACGTCGTACGGCGTGCGCGTGTCGGCCGGGACCACGTCGTAGAGCGTGCTCGGGTCCTCGTGCGGCTCCTCCACCTCGGCCGGGGGTTGAGGAGGGCGTTCTGCGCCCGTCTCGAAACCACTTCGGCGGGGCAGCGTCCCGACGATGCTGCGCACGATCCGCAGCGCGTGCGCGTCGTCCTCGGCGAGATGGTCGACCACACCCGACGTGCGCGCGTGCACGTCGCCGCCGCCGAGCTCCTCGGCCGTGACGACCTCGCCGGTCGCGGCCCGCACCAGCGGCGGGCCGCCGAGGAAGATCGTGCCCTGGTCGCGCACGATCACCGTCTCGTCCGACATCGCCGGCACGTAGGCGCCGCCGGCGGTGCACGAGCCCATCACGCTGGCGATCTGGGCGATGCCGCGCGCGGAGAGGTTGGCCTGGTTGAAGAAGATCCGGCCGAAGTGCTCGCGGTCGGGGAACACCTCGTCCTGCATCGGCAGGAACGCGCCGCCGGAGTCGACGAGGTAGACGCACGGCAGGTGGTTGTCGCTCGCGACGGTCTGCGCGCGCAGGTGCTTCTTGACCGTCATCGGGTAGTAGGTGCCGCCCTTGACGGTTGCGTCGTTGGCGACGACCACGACCTCGCGGCCGCTCACCCGGCCGATGCCGGTCACGACCCCGGCGCTCGACACCTGCCCGCCGTACATCCCGTACGCCGCCAGCGGGCTCAGCTCCAGGAACGGGCTGCCCGGGTCGAGCAGCCGGTCCACCCGCTCGCGCACCAGCAGCTTGCCCCGGTCCGTGTGCTTGCGCCGGGCCGCCTCGCTGCCGCCCAGCCGGACGATCGCGAGCCGCTCGCGCAGCTCGTCGGTCAGCTCCCTCATCTGGCTCACCCGACCAAGGTTAGCGATCGTTAACCTGCGGGTCCACCGTCGTTTCGCGGGCATCGTGACGTGACGCCCTACGGGATGCGGCCCGCCATGATGATTCCGGATGAGTGAGGCGCCCCGGCGAACCAGGTCAGTCGGGGGCACCTCACTCGGCCCAGCAACTACGACTCGTGCGGTTGCTTCTTCCGCAGCCGCCGTCGGTACTCGAGGACTCCCTCGAACGTAAAGACGGTCAACGCAATGACTGCGATCGTGGCGACAGGACTGGCGATCTCGAACTGCCCCAGGGCGTTCATCATGATCACGGTGAGATAGACCAGGCCGACGCCTGAGCCAGCCCACAGGTAGTCGCGAACGCCAAGGCGCGGACGCCGGTTGCTGGTCATGGATGTCATTCTGCTGGCTGTCGACGCCGTCGACCCTCGCGCCGTCCTCTCGCAGTTCGGACAGCGAAGATCTACCGACCTGGTCGACTTTAGGCTGGGGGTCCGTCGATGCAGGGAGAGACCATGACCTACCGTCCCGAGACCCTGGCGGTCCACGCCGGCCAGGAGGAGGCCGACCCGGCCACCAACGCCCGCGCGGTGCCGATCTACCAGACCACGTCGTACGTGTTCAACGACACCGAGCACGCCGCCAACCTGTTCGCGCTCGCCGAGCCCGGCAACATCTACACGCGGATCATGAACCCGACCCAGTCGGTCTTCGAGGAGCGCATCGCCCAGCTCGAGGGCGGCGTCGGCGCGCTCGCCACGGCCAGCGGCTCGGCAGCGACGACGTACGCCGTGCTCAACCTGACCTACGCCGGCGACAACATCGTCGCGCTCTCCACGCTGTACGGCGGCACCTACGCGCTGTTCGCGCACACGCTGCCCCAGTTCGGCATCGAGGTGCGCTTCGTCGACCCGGAGAAGCCCGAGGACCTGGCCCGGCACGTCGACGAGCGCACCAAGCTGGTCTTCGGCGAGACCATCGGCAACCCGCGGATCAACGTGGTCGACCTGCCCGCCTGGGCCGAGGCCGCGCACGCCCTGGGTCTGCCGCTGGTCATCGACAACACCACGCCCACGCCGTACCTCGTCCGCGCCTTCGACCAGGGCGCCGACGTCGTCGTGCACGCCGCCACCAAGTACATCGGCGGCCACGGCACCTCCATCGGCGGCGTGATCGTCGACTCCGGCCGGTTCGACTGGACCGCCCACGCCGACCGGTTCCCGGGCCTGACCAAGCCGGACCCGGCCTACCACGGCGCGGTGTGGACCGAGGCGGCCGGCCCGGCGGCCTACATCATCCGGGCCCGCACCGTGCTGCTGCGCAACACCGGCGCGGCCATCGCCCCGCTCAACTCCTTCCTCTTCCTCCAGGGCCTGGAGACCCTCCACCTGCGCATGGAGCGGCACAGCGCGAATGCGCTGGCAGTGGCCGAGTTCCTCGAGGGCCACGAGGCCGTCTCGTGGGTGAGCTACCCGGGCCTGGCGACCAGCCCCTACAAGGAGGTCGCCGACCGCACCTTCACCGGCAAGGGCTACGGCGGGCTGGTCAGCTTCGGCCTGAAGTCCGGCCGGGACGGCGGCAAGCGGTTCATCGAGTCGCTGCGGCTGTTCAGCCACTTGGCCAACATCGGCGACGCAAAGTCCCTGGCGATCCACAACGCCACCACCACGCACAGCCAGCTCACGCCCGACGAGCTCGAGGCGGCCGGCGTGCCGGCGGACATGGTGCGGCTCTCGATCGGCATCGAGAACGTCGAGGACATCCTGGCCGACCTCGAACAGGCCCTGACCGCCAGCAAGTGACCGGCGCCCTCGGCTACGTCGAGACCCAGCGGGTCGTCCTCGCCGACGAGGGCGACCCGCTGCGCCTGCGTGGGGGCGGGCGCCTGGACCACGTCGAGGTGGCCTACGAGACCTACGGCGAACTGTCGCCCGCCCGCGACAACGTCGTCTTCGTCTGCCACGCGCTCACCGGCGACGCGCACGCCGCGGGCCTGCACCTGGGGGCGAAGAAGCGCGGCTGGTGGGACAACCTGATCGGGCCCGGCAAGCCGGTGGACACCGACCGGCTCTTCGTCGTCTCGCCCAACCTCCTCGGCGGCTGCTCCGGCACCACCGGTCCCTCGTCGGTCGACCCCGCCACCGGGCGCGTCCACGGCCTGGACTTCCCGATGCTCCACATGGCCGACCTGGTCGCCGTCCACCGACGGCTCGCCGCGCACCTGGGCATCGAGCGCCTGTACGCCGCCGTCGGCGGCTCGATGGGCGGGATGCAGGTCCTCCAGTGGGTGATCGACGACCCCGCCGCGATCGACCGGGCGGTCCTGGTCGCGGCGTCCTCGCGCCTCACGCCCGAGAACATCGCCTTCTCCGCCGTGGGCCGGCAGGCGATCATGAGCGATCCGGACTTCCTCCACGGGCGCTACCTCGAGCAGGGAGTCTTCCCGTGGCGCGGCCAGAAGGTGGCCCGGATGACGGCGCACATCACCTACGTCTCGGCGGAGTCCCTGGACGCCAAGTTCGGCCGCCGGCGCCTCTCGCCGGACGACGGGGCCCGGATGGGCCCCGACTTCGAGGTCGAGCACTACCTCCAGCATCAGGGCGACACCTTCCTCGGCCGGTTCGACGCGCTGAGCTACCTCTACCTCACCCGCCTGCTCGACTACTTCGACCCGTTCGCCGACCCGGAGACCGACGAGCGCCTCGCGGCGACGGCCACCCGCTTCCAGGTCACCTCCTTCGACTCCGACTGGCGCTTCGACACCGCCCAGTCCCGGCGCATGGTCGCCGAGCTGGAGCGGCTCGGGGTCGGGGTCGACTTCGCCGAGCTGTCCTCACCGCACGGCCACGACTCCTTCCTGCTGGACCCGCCGGGCTACCACGAGCGGCTCCGGGCGTTCCTGGAGTCGTGAGACCACGGGGGTTAGCGACCGCTAACCTGACCGGGTGAGCCGCCCCCAGGATCGACACCCCCAGGATCGACGGAGCCAGATCCTGGAGACCGCGGCGGAGCTCTTCGCCGCGCGCGGGTTCCACGGGGTCTCGGTCGCCGACCTCGGCGCGTCCTGCGGGATCTCCGGGCCGGCGCTCTACAAGCACTTCGCGTCCAAGCAGGCGATGCTCGCCGAGATGCTGGTCTCGATCAGCGAGGAGCTGCTCGCCGTCGGCTGGCAGCGGGTGGCCTCCGCGACCGGCCCGGACGACGCCCTGACGGCGCTCGTCGACTGGCACGTCGACTTCGCACTCCGCCACCGGCCGCTGATCGTGGTCCAGGACCGCGACTGGGAGTCGCTGCCCGAGGACGCCCGCGAGCGGGTGCGCGCCCTCCAGCGGGAGTACGTCGACCTCTGGGCCGCCCAGCTCCGGCTCCGCGACGACACCGTCGACCTGCCCACCGCCCGCGCGATGGCACACGCGGCGTTCGGGCTGATCAACTCCACCCCGCACTCCGGCCTGCTCCCCGACGAGCAGCTGCGCGACGTACTCAGCCGGATGGCGCTCGGGGCGCTGGGTCCTCAGCAGCGCCCCTGAGCAGCCGCGCCGCGTAGAGCGCGGCCTCGACGGCCGCGTCCAGGTCGACGTCGTCGTCGGGCTCCGCCGTCCGGGCGTGCAGGCGCGCCAGCAGCTCGTCGCGCGGCAGGCCGCGGAGCTGGAGCAGCACGAACGGGTCGTCCTCGACCAGCCAGGCCAGCTGCTGGAGTACGGCGAGCGCGTGCGTGCACGGGTCGGCCCAGTGGTCGCAGGTGCAGGACGCGCCGAGCTCGCCGCCGTACGGCAGCAGCTCGACGCCGGCCTCCTCGGCGTGCTCGACCAGGCTGTGCGGCAGGTCGCCGGCGAGCAGCGCGGCGATCCGCCCCGACTCCGCGGCCACCGTCTCGACCAGCGCGGCGACGTCGACCGCCCCGAGCACCGGCACCGAGCCACCGACCGTCCAGAGCCCGCGCCGGTCCTCGACCGAGGCGACGTACCGCCCCGGCTCGGTGGAGATCTGGCCGACGTGGCCGCCCCGGGCGAGCGTGCGGGCGGCGCGCAGGTCGGCCTCGGCGTACGCCGCCTCCTCGACCGCGCGCACCCACGCCTTGCCCCACCACGTCGTCGCCCGCGCGGCCGAGCGCCGGGCCGGGACGCGCGGGTGCAGGACGGCGGCCATCAGTCCTCCCGGCGCAGCGTCACGAAGTCGCGCAGCTCCTCGTTGGAGAGCTCGGTCAGCGCGGCCTCGCCCTTCGCCAGCACGGCGTCGGCGAGCGCGCGCTTGCGGGTGAGCAGCTCGGCGACCTTCTCCTCGACCGTGCCGCGCGTGACCATCCGGTGCACCTGCACCGGCTTGGTCTGCCCGATCCGGTAGGCCCGGTCGGTCGCCTGGTCCTCGACGGCCGGGTTCCACCAGCGGTCGACGTGCACGACGTGGTCGGCGCGGGTGAGGTTGAGCCCGGTCCCGCCGGCCTTGAGCGACAGCAGGAAGACCGGCGCCTCGCCCGCCTGGAACCGCTCGACCATCGCCTCGCGCTCGCGCACCGGCGTGCCGCCGTACAGAAGCTGATGAGGTACGCCGGCGCGCGCGAGGTGTCCCTCGAGCAGGCGGGCCATCGCGACGTACTGGGTGAAGACCAGCACCGCGCCGTCCTCGGCGAGCACGGTGCCGACGAGCTCGTCGAGCAGGTCGACCTTCTCGCTCCGTCCCGACAGGCGAGCCCCGGACCGCTTCAAGAAGTGGTCGGGGTGGTTGCAGATCTGCTTGAGGCCGGTGAGCAGCATCAGCACCAGGCCGCGCCGGGCATCCTCGTCCGCGCGCTCGATCCGCGCCATCGTGTCGCGCACGAACGACTCGTAGAGCACCGCCTGCTCGCGGGTCAGCCGCAGCGGGTGGTCGGTCTCGGTCTTGGCCGGCAGCTCCGGCGCGATGCCCGGGTCGGACTTGCGGCGCCGCAGCAGGAACGGCCCGATCAGGTCCGCGAACTGCCGCGCCTTGGTCGGCTCCAGCCCCGACTCGATCGGCCCGGCCCAGACCTTGCGGAAGGCGTTGCGGCTGCCGAGCAGCCCCGGCGTCGCCCAGTCCAGGATCGCCCAGAGCTCGGTGAGGTCGTTCTCGACCGGCGTGCCGGTGAGCGCCACGCGCGCCGTGCTCTCGATCGACCGCAGCGCCCGCGCGGTCGAGGTGCGCGGGTTCTTCACGTGCTGCGCCTCGTCGGCGACGACCAGGTCCCACCGGACGCGGTTGAGCGTCTCGGCGTCGCGCCGCATGGTGCCGTACGTCGTGAGCACGAACCCGTCGCCCGCGGCCTCGAGGTCGCGCGAGGTGCCGTGGAAGCGGACGACCGGCGTGCCGGGGGCGAAGCGCCGCACCTCCGCCTCCCAGTTGCCGAGCAGGCTGGCCGGGCAGACCACGAGGGTGGGCCCTCCGGTGGTCGAGCCCGTCGAGGCCCGGTGCAGGTGCAGCGCGATCAGCGTGACGGTCTTGCCCAGGCCCATGTCGTCGGCGAGGCAGGCGCCGAGGCCGAGGTCGGTCATCTCGGCGAGCCAGGTCAGGCCGTGGCGCTGGTAGTCGCGCAGCGTCGCCCGCAGCGCGGCCGGCGGCTCGACCGGCTCGCGGGTCGCGGCGCTCAGCAGCCGGTCCCGGACCTTCAGCAGGCTCGCGCCGACGACGACCTGCTCCTCCTGGTCGTGAACCTGCACGGTGCCGGTGAGCGCGGCGGCGACCGCCTCGGCCGGCTTGACCGTGCGGACCAGCCGCCTCTTCGCCTTCTTCGCGATCGCCGGGTCGACCACGGTCCAGCTGCCGCGCAGCCGCAGCAGCGGGCTGGCCGACTGCGCCAGCCGGTCCATCTCCTCGGGCGTGAGCGGGTCGCCGTGCAGCGCGATCTGCCAGTTGAAGGCGAACAGCGTGTCGGCGCCCAACGTCGGCTCGTTGAGCGGCGCCTCGCGCTTCTGTGGGCTGGCCCGGTCGAGCACGGTGGTCGCCGTCAGGTCGCGGCCGAGGCTCTTCGGCCAGAGCACGTCGACACCCGCCTGCTTGAGGGCGCCGACACCCTCGTCGAGCAGGCCGACCAGCTCGTCGGTGTCGAGCGCGATCTCGTCGGGCACCCGCAGCTCGAGCAGCCGGTCGAGCACCGGCCAGGCGTCCGCGGCCGCCCGCAGCGCGATCGTCGCGTGGGTGCGCGCCCGGTCGCCGAACCCGTGCTCGTCGGGCGTCCCGGTCCACAGCAGCGCCAGGTCGCAGAGGTGCAGCGGGTTCTGCTCGTCGTGCGCCTGCGGCACGAGTCGTACGGCGCCGGCGACCAGCTCCTCCTCGTCGGCCTCGACCCGCAGCGAGATCGTCACGAGCTGCGGCAGGTCGCGGGGGTCGAGCCGCTGGTGCCGCGCCAGTCGCGCCTGGAGGCGCTGCTCGAAGGTCGGCTTGTCGTGGCGGCGTACCGGACTCGCCGCGGTGGCCGGCGCCCCACGCGGCAGCGCGTCCGCGACGGCGTCGACCAGGTCGCGGACCAGCCGCTCCTCGACCTCGCCGCCGGCGAGCATCGCGATGCGCTCCTCGTCGTCGCGGTCGAGACCGGCGGCCGCCCAGTGGTCGGCGACGGGCGCGAACTTGCCCGCGGCGACGATCCTCATACCGAGCAGCGCCGCCCCCGCGAGCAGGCCGACGCTCGGGTGGAGGTCGTCGCGGGACCGCGCCTTCGTCAGCACCGGCAGCGCGGCGCGGATCGGCAGCACCACCGTGCGCCGGTCGTCGGTGAACTCGACCACGCCCTCCCGCGGCGGCATCGCGGGCCGGAAGGTGGCCGGGCCGGTGACGGGGACGAAGGACACGCAGCGACGTTAGCCCGCGGCACCTACAGGCACCGTGCGGGAACCTGGGTGGGTGGCCACGTCGTCGTTGGAGAGACGGGGCAGCGCACCGGGGAGGTGAGCGTGGAGCGGGACGACGACTTCACGGCCTTCGCGGGCGCCCGGTGGGGTGCCCTCGTCCGGTCCGCGATCGTCCTGGGGTGCTCGCCCGAGGAGGCGCAGGACCTCGCGCAGTCCACCCTGCTGCGGTGCTACACCGCCTGGCGCAGGGTGGCCGCGGCCGACGACCGGGACGCCTACGTGTACCGGATCCTGTTGAACTGCCACCGCGACAGCCGGCGACGCCGGTGGTGGGGAGAGCGCCCGACCGGCACGCTGCCGGACCGGGGAACGCCCGACCACACCAGCCAGGTGGAGATCGCGGACGCCGTCCACCGCGCACTGGACGACCTCACCACGTCGCACCGCGAGGTCGTCGTGCTCCGCTACTACGCCGGCCTCAGCGAGCAGCGGACCGCCGAGGTCCTCGGCATCGCTCCCGGCACGGTGAAGAGCCGGCTGTCTCGCGCGCTGGCCCGCCTCGCCGCCAACTCCCACCTGTCCGACCTGCCCGACCTGCCCGAAGGAAGACCGCGATGAACGACCACACCTCCGACCTGCTGGACCGGCTCGACCGGGCCTCCGTGGCGCCCGCCCCGCTCGAGGAGCTGCTGACCGCCGGCCGCGCCGCGAGGAGACGTCGGCGACGTACCCTCGTCGCCGGCATCGTCGCGGCCACGGCGCTCGTCGTCGGAGGCGGCACGGTCGCCGCCCAGGTCCTCGTCCCCGGGGACGGGCGAGCCGCACCGTCCACCGAGGCCGCGTCCGGCGGCCCTTCCCCCACCACGGAGTCCTCCCTGAGCCGGGACGAGCTCGCCAAGGCGGAGGCGGTCGCGCGAGACGTGATCGCGGAGCAGCGCGCGACCGTGACGAGCGCTTCGGTCGTCGCCCGGGCCCGGACCACCGAGACCTCCAACACCGGACGCCCGTGCACGTCTGGTCGAGAGCTCCAGATCCGGCTGATCGGCACGTTCCCCGACACGGTCACCAGTGGGCATCCGGTGCGTCCGGGGAGTCCCATGCCGGACTTCACCGTCCGAGCCGTGGACATCACCGTCGACGCCGCGTCGGGGCTCGCCTGCCTGATCGGCGTACGGACCGGCGAGGACGGGGAGGTCGAGCCCCTCCCCGGCTCCACCGTGCTCTGGGTCGAGTAGCGGTGCCATTTTCAAGGACCAGGCCCCGGTGGGACGCTCCTGCGCATGGACGCGACGATCCGGCCCCTGGAGTCCACCGATCTCGAAGGCGTGCTGCGCCTGACCCCGCGACTCCTGGTCGGGGTGGACCCCTCCCGATCGACCGATCGGGTCCGCAAGGCCGTCGAGGGCTGGGTCGACGACTCGGTGAAGGCCGCGGGCACCGACGGTCACGCCGGATGGGTCGCGGTACTCGACGGGGCCATCGTCGGCTTCGTGTCGGTCTCGGAGGAGGACCACTGGAGCGGCGAGACAGACGCGTGGATCGGGGAGCTGATGGTGGCCGAGCGCTGCGAGGGCCAGGGGCTGGCTCGCGCACTGGTCGCGGAGGCCGAGGACTGGGCGACCGCACGGGCTCTGAGGCACGTTCGGCTCAGCACCGGGGCGGCGAACACGGGAGCTCGTGCCTTCTACGAGCGGCTCGGCTACGCGCTCAACGAGGTCACCCTGACGCGGGAGCTGCCGGCGAAGGAACTACACGCTGGTCAGGGCGTGGGTGGGTGACTCGCGGCTGGCCTTGATCGCGGGGTAGAGGCCGGCGATGGCGCCGACGACTGCTGTGGCCAGTACGGCGGCGGCACCGATCCAGAGGGGGAGGCTGACGCCCCAGTCCTGGATGCGGGCATAGCCGACGGTGACGGCGTAGCCGAGCAGAGCGCCGCCGAGTCCTCCGGTGGCCGACATGAGCGCGGACTCGGACAGGAACTGGACGGCGATGTTGCCGCGGGTGGCGCCGAGGGCCCGCCGCAGGCCGATCTCGGCGCGGCGTTCGAGCGCGGCGATGATCATGGTGTTGCTGATGCCGATGCCGCCGACGAGCAGCCCGATCGCGGCGAGACCGATCAGGAGCCGGTTGAGGGTGTCGTTGGCGGTGAGCTGGGCGGTGAGGGCATCCGCGGGGCGGTCGATCCCGACTTGCTCAGGACGTTGTGGCGACGCGGTCTGGGGCACGACCGCGGCCACGGCCTCGATCTGGCGCTCGTCGGCTCGAAGGTAGACGCCGGTGAGCGTTCCGTCGAAGCTGGTGTAGGTGCGTGCCGCCTGGGCCGGGATCATCGCGGCGGCGTCGAGGTCGGTGGCGAGCTGGAGGGGGTCCAGGATGCCGATGACGACCCACCATTGCCGTTCGATCCAGACCCGGGTTCCGGGGGCGTCGATGCCGAGGCGCTCGGCTGCGGCAGCACCGAGGACCACGGTGGGGAACGCCTGGTTGGCGGTGGTGAACCAGCGGCCCTGGGCGAGGGTGCCGTGCAGTGTGGAGAGCAGGGCTGGATCGACGGCGTCGACGACCAGGCTGTTGGTGTTGCCCGAGGGGACGTAGGGCGAGCGGTAGACACCGACGTCGGGCAGTTGCCCGATGCTGCTGGCGGCGGTGACCGGTCCGATGCGGGCCAGCATGGGTCGGGCGGTCGCCGGCAGCCGGGTGGGCTGGCCCTGGAGGTCGGGGGCGGGGTAGGCGCGCAGCAGGTTGGTGCCGAGCTGGGAGAGAAGGTCGTTGAGCTGGACCCGGCTGGACTGGGTGATGCCGGCAACGGAGACCATCGCCGCCACACCGATGGCGATGCCGAGGGCGGAGAGCGCGAAGCGCAGGGGATGACCGCGCAGGCCCCTGCTGGCCAGGCGGGCGGTGTCGGCGGGCGAGAGGCGGGCCATGTCACGCCTCGGGTCGGACCCGCGCCACAGTGCGACCCTCGGTGCGAGCCTCGGGGTACGCCGGCGCGGCGGCGCTCTCGACGAGTCGGCCGTCGCGTAGCTCGATGCGGCGGTCCATGGCGGCGGCGACGTCGCGGTCGTGGGTGATGACCACGACGGCGGTGCCGTCGCGGGCGAGCTCTCGCAGGAAGCTCACGACGATGCGCCCGTTGGCGCTGTCGAGGTTGCCGGTCGGCTCGTCGGCCAGCACGAGCGCGGGCCGGCCGACGATCGCCCTGGCGATCGCGACCCGTTGACGCTCACCACCCGACAGCGCGGTGGGTCGATGAGTCAGCCGGTGCCCCAGACCGAGGCGCTCGAGGGCTGCGGTCGCGCGCTGCTGGCGGTGGCGGTGGCCGACACCGGCGTACAGCAGGCCCTCGGCGACGTTGTCCAGGACGTTCATCAGCGCAGAGAGGTGGAACTGTTGGAAGACGAACCCGATCCGCTCGGCGCGAAGCCGCGACAGGGCCCGATCGGACAGCTCCGAGACATCGGTGCCGGCGACGTGGATGGTTCCCGAGGTCGGCCGGTCCAGCGTGCCCAGCAGCTGCAGCAGGGTGGTCTTGCCCGAGCCGGACGGGCCCAGGATCGCGGTGACGTCACCGGCATGGACGCTCAGCGACACTCCTTGGAGCGCGTGCACGTCACCGGGGTAGGTCTTGGTCAGATCGACACACTCCACGACAGCCGGGTCGCCGGCCGCCGTACCGACCGTGCTGGCGGTCATGAGGCGTCCCTGACCCGAGTGCCGACCTTGAGATCGCCGGTGACCTGGACGACGCCCTTCGCGTAGAGGCCGGGGGTGACCGGGACGTAGGAGCCGTCCTCGAGCTGGACGCCGTAGCCGCCCTCGGCCAGGGCGACCAGAGCGGTCACCGGCACCGTGAGCACGTTCGGCTCTCGGCGGGAGACGTAGGTGACGGTGACCGGGCCCGACTCCTTGGCCTGCCCGGGGCGGGCCAGGCCGATCTTGACCGACACGGTCCCGCCGCCCCCACCGGAGGCCTGGGAACCGGCGCTGGTCACGGTGCCCCGGACCTTCTTCTGGTTCGGCAGGGCGACCGAGACGCGGGCCCCCTCCGTGGCCCACGCCAGCGACTCTGCAGGAGCCGTCACCGTGACGACCTTCTCGGTGGCGGTCGCCTTGACCGCCGAGGAGACGTCGGCGGTGCCCAGCCTCGTCCGGTCGGTGGAGACTCGCACCGGTCCGGGCAGGAAGACCACGTCACCGAACTCGACCCTGCCGGTGGGATCGACGCCCAGGTCGCTCTGCCACGCCTCGACAGCCTGGGCGGTGTAGGGGGTGAACTCGTCATCGACCGTGAAGCCTCCGTAGCCCAGTGCCGACAGGCTCTGCTCGAGCTGTTCGACATCGGGTCCCCGCATCGGTGGGGACGGCGCCGGCGGCGGACCCGACGGTCGGCTGCCCTGGTCGGCCTTGCCCTGGTCGGCGTCGGACGCGGCAGTGTCGTACATCGCCCGATACGCCGGCGTCGTGCCGTACATCAGCACGATCGGCCGGTCGGCGACCCGCAGCAGGGTCTGGCCGCGACCGACGATCGAGCCCGAGGCGGGCAGCCAGGTCACCACGCCGCTGGCCTGCAGCGGGATGGCCGATGCCGAGCCGTAACCCAGCGTGCCGTCGAGGCTGGTGCTGATCGTCAGGTCCTCCCGTCGTACCGTCACCAACGAGAGGCCGGCCTCGGTCGACTTCGCAGCTGGGGCGGTCGGCGATGTGGGACGCAGCAGGAGGACGGCACCCGCCGCGGGTGCGACAACCAGGCCGATGGCCAAGACGAGCACCGATCGGCGCCGGGTCCTGCCCTCACCACTCATGGGTCGTCAGGGCGCGGCGTCGGGGCCGCGGACGATGGGCAGGCAGGTGGCGAGCGCGCGCTGAGCTCCCGCCGAGGTCTGATCCCAGAGCGTGTCCGGGCCTTGATTGGGCGACATCCCGTTCGGGAGCGGGTCGGGGAAGTCGGGGGCGCCGTTGGCCTGCATGCAGTCGGCGTACTCCTGGTTCATCTTCTTCTCGGCCGGAGTGATGGTCGCCGCGTACTGGTCGTCCCAGATCTTCCTGACCTCCGGCGGAACCGGCACCTGCAGCGTGGCGCACACCATCCGGGCCTTCGTGAGGATGGACTCCGGAACCCCGGCGGTCCCGAACTCGACCCTGCCGTACTGGTCGGGGTCCTTCACGTCGCTCATGCCCTGCTCGCGGGCGCAGTCCACCCATCGCTGTCGAGCCGCGACGAACGCCTCGAGGACCGAGTCCTTGCCGGTGGCCGGCGTGCTGGACTGGCTGCCCTCCGGTTGGCCCGTTTGGGCAGTGGCGACCCCCGGGGACGACGTGCCCTCGCAGCCGGTGAGGAGCCCCAGCGTCGAGATCACTGCCAGAGCCGTCGCCGTTCGACGTCCTCTCGTCCTCATCTCCACCACACCTCGCTCAAGGCGATCCGGGTCAGGTCGGTGGTCGTCACCCCGACCGGAACCGTGTTCGGGCCGGTGGCTGTGGCCACGGTGACGAGCCAGCTGTCGGGCGTCAGCAGGCTGACGACCGCGCTCTTGGCGTTGTCGCCCTCCCAGACCAGCAGTCGGCCGGCAGCCGTCGGCGTACAGCCGCTGGACTCCTCAGGCGGGCACAGCGTGCCTGCCAGCCGGTCGGCCCGGGACTTGTCCAGCCTCTCGATCACGACGACCACCTGGGACCTGGCGACGCCGCCGCTAACCGCACGTTGGAGCACCACGTAACCGGTCCGGGCCGACGCTCCGGCCTGCAGGAGATCGTCCGGGTATCCCGCTGTTCTCAGGTCGGGAGCGAGCCGGCCGGGAGCGGCGCCGTTGAGGACGTGCACGGCTCGAGCCTCGGTGGTGAGGACCGCCGTCAAGGTCTGCGCCATCTGGTCCCCGGCCACGGCCAGCTGGCGAGCCGGAGCCGCAGACGGGGAGACGGCTGCCGGGGACTGACCGACCAGTGCCGTCGCGCCGTACGTCACGCTGCCGCCGAAGACCGCAGCAGCCGCAGCAAGCCCGACCGTCCAGCGCCGACGTCGCAGCCGCGAGCGGCGGAGTCCGTCCTCGATGCTGGCCTCGACCACTCCTGCGGGGATCCGCGTGACTTCCGCGGCCGTGGCGTGGAGAAGCGCAGTGAGCTCTCGTTCAATCACGGCACGTCACCTCCGGACTGCCCTGCGTGGCGATGGGAGTGGTCGACTCGTGGAACTCGGCGAGGAGGTCCCGCAACCGGGGGAGGGAGCGACTCGCCCGCACTCGCACGTTCCCCGGAGACTGCTTGACCATCGCGGCCACCTCGTCGACCGGCAGATCCTCGAGGTACCTCAGGACGACGATCGCTCGATCGAGCGGCTTCAGCTCCTGCAGCGCTCGGTAGAGGTCGAGTCTCAGCGTCAGGTCCACCTCCGTGCCGCCACCGTCGGGGAGCGTCTCGGTCGGGTACTCGCGCGAGCTGCGTCTGCGTCGGCCGGCGAGGAAGACGTTGGTCAAGGTGGCCTGGGTATAGGCGACCGGGTCATCGATCCGCCTCGTGCCCCACGCCATGAAGACCCGGGTCAGCGCCTCCTGGACGAGGTCCTCGGCGGTGTGCGTGTTGCCGCACAGCGCCAGCGCGGACCGGTAGAGCTTGGGGAGCCGGGCCTCCGCGAAGGACCGGAAGCCGTCGGTATCGGAGACCACGCCAGCCCTCCCCTCATCCGTCTGATCCGTCGGTTGCCCATCGATCTCATCATCGAGTGGCACTTGCTAGATGCGCCGAGGTCGAGCCGTTGTTACAGAGTCCGTCCAACTCATCTCAGCGACCCGCCTATGCCATACCGATACGTACGTCGTACTGGTATGCATATCTAGGGTGTCACCTTCGGTACGCTTGTCCGTATGGCACTGACCACGCTGAAGGTCCCGACCGAGTTGCGCGACCGCATCGCCGGCGAGGCGCGTCGCGAGGAGAAGACGATCGCGGCGTTCCTGGCCGGGCTGGTCGACCAGTGGGAGCGGGCCAGGCGCGAGGAGGCTCTTCGCGACGCCATCGCGGCGAGCCCGCCCGATGCCGAGTACTGGTCGGACTTCGCCGCCTTCGCGGCCATGGACGCAGAGCTGCCCGGTGAGTGAGGACCACGACCCGGCCCCCGGCCCACTCCCCGGCCTGGCGCGCGGCATGGTGGTGTGGGCGGCCCCCGACCCGACCGTCGGCCGCGAGCAGTCCGGACGCCGCCCGGTCCTGGTCGTCTCCTCGGAGATGTATCTGCGCACCGTCACCGAGCTGGTCCTGACCGTGCCGGTCACCACGACCGACCGCGGGTGGCCCAACCACATCCGGCTCTCGGGCGACCTGACCCTGGAGGGCGCCTGCTTCGCGATGACCGAGCAGGTCCGCGCGACGTCGCGCTCGCGACTGGGCAAGATCGCCGGCATGGTCGACGAGGAGACCATGGGCGAAGTCGATGGCTGGCTCCGCGACTTCCTCGCCCTGCGATGACGCCGGAGGCCGGGTGAGCGACCCGCGCAAGGCTGCAGCAGACGTTGATCCAACGACGACGCCGGTCGACGCCACCTCGGACGTCGCTCGTGGAGAATCGCTCCATGGCGGTCGCGGTCGTTCCCCATTCCGACGAGTGGACCATCCAGTTCGAGACCGTCGCGAAGGTACTGCGGGACGCAGTGCGGGACCTACCGGGGGCGCAGCTCGAGCACGTCGGGTCGACCTCGGTGCCGGGCCTCGCGGCGAAGGCGATCCTGGACATCGACGTGATCGTGGCGGCGGCACACCAAGCGGCGGCGACCAGATCTGCCAGGCAGGCAGCAGGCCAGGAAGTTCCGCAAGGGCAAGACCGGGGTGCGCTGACCCTCGCGGACGATGACTTCTTCCCACTCGTCGAGGAGTTCGTCGGTCCAGACCCAGGTGAACAGGAAGTCTTCGGACAGGGTGAGCAGTACGTCCATGATCGTGAACGGGAACAGCTCACTGGTGTCGATGAAGACCCGTTGTGGACGGGCCACCGTGCTACTCGCCGATGGCCGCGCGGATCGCGTCGCCGCCGGCGCGGCGCTGCTCGCGTTCGGCGGCGACATCGACGACGTCTTGGACGCGGATGCGGCGGTGGCGGCTGCCGGGCAGGCGGCGGAAGGCGAGCATGCCATCCTCGCAGAGCCGGTCGACGAACTGACGGGTGACTCCGAGGATGTCGGCGGCCTGTGCGGGAGTGACCTCGTCCTCGGCGCGCAGCACGACCACGCGTGCTCCGTGGGCGACGTCGTCGAGCATCGCCCGCACCGCGACCTCGACCGGAGTGTCTCCGTTGAGGCGGTCGGCCAGGTTCTTCGCGTCGGACCGGACGGTCGGGTCGACCGGGTCGAGGCTGGTCGTCAGTGCTCGGGTAGGCATGTCTCCATGATACCCGTAAGTGCAATAACGACAACTACGAACCGAGTGTCTTGCGGCCTGGGGCGTCAGCGAGGCTTCTCCGGTTTCGGGACGGCTGGCTTACCTGGTGAGTCCACACAACCGTTGGATGATGTCCTCCTGGTCGTGCCAGATCGGCGACATCGCCGTCGAGAAGACCGCCCGCAGCGCCTACTTCCCCGGGAGCAGCGAGCTGCCCGAGTTGCTGGCCGAGCGCGGGGTCGACACGCTCCTGGTCGCCGGCACGGTGACCAACGTCTGCGTCGAGGCGACCGTTCGCGACGCCAGCACCCACGGGCTCCGGGTGATCCTCGTCGCCGACGCCTGTGCCGCAATGCGCGACCGCGACCACAACGCCACGCTGCACGTCGTCTACCGGTCCTACGGCGACGTCCGGTCGACCGAGGAGGTCCTCGGCCTCGTCCGTGCCGGCTGACGTGCCGGCCCCGCTCGCTACTCCGCCGCGACCCGCGGCTTGCGCCGGATGCCGAACAGCGTGAACAGCAGCGCGCAGACGGCGGTGACGCAGAGCAGCAGCAGGCCGGTCGTGTAGCTGTGGTCCGCCTCGTCGTAGGTCGCGCCCATGACCAACGGCGGGAAGAACCCGCCGAGGCCCCCGGCCGCGCCGACCAGGCCGCTGACGCTGCCGACGCGCTCCTGGGGCGCCTGCGACGCGACCCACGCGAAGACGCCGCCGGTGCCGAGGCCGAGGAACGCGGCGAGTACGACGAACGCGACGCCGGCCGGGACCTCCGGCTGCGGCTGCAGCGCGACGACGACCGCCAGCGCCGCGGCGCCCGCGAACGAGACCGACGCGACCAGCCGCGGGCCGACCCGGTCGGACAGGGTGCCGCCGACCGGGCGGGCGAGGACCGCGGCGATCGCGAAGCCCGCCGTCCGCGTGCCGGCCTGGGTGAGGTCGAAGTCGTAGACGTCCTTGAGGTAGGTCGGGAGGTAGGTCGAGAACGCGACGAAGCCGCCGAAGGCGACCGCGTAGAGGAACGACATCTGCCAGGTCACCGGCAGCTTCAGCGCGGCGATGAGCTTCGGGACCACCGGGTCGGTGTTCGGCGCCCACGCGGGCGAGTCGCGCATCGCCGTCCAGACGAGGGCCGCGACGACGACCAGCGCGACGGCGACGATCAGGTGGGTCACGCCGTACCCGAACCAGTCCACGAACCGCGGCGTGAAGAACGCCGACAGCGCGGTGCCGCCCATGCCGGCGCCGAAGACGCCGGTCGCGAAGCCGCGCCGGTCCGCCTCGAACCACGCATTGGCGAACGGGATGCCGACCGCGAAGGTGGTGCCGCCGATGCCGAGGAAGAACCCGAACAGCAGCATCAACCCGTAGGAGCCCCGGTCGCCCGCGACCGCGACCAGCAGCACGAACGGCGCGGTCGCGAGCAGCAGCACGGTGAACATCAGCCGGCCGCCGAAGCGGTCGGTCAGCGCGCCGGCGAGGATCCGGCCGAGCGAGCCGACGAGCACCGGCGTGGCCACGAGCAGCGACTTCTCGCCCGAGGTGAGGCCCATGCTCTCGGCGTACCGCACCCCGAGCGGGGCGATCATGTTCCAGGCCCAGAAGCTGATCGCGAAGGCCAGCGTGGCGAGGGCGAGGTTCTTCGACTGGCCGGCCATCGGGGTCATCGCGGCCTCCGGTCGCGGTCGGAGGCACGATCGGAGGTGCCGACCGGGCTCCAGCCCGCGCGCGGCCGTCCGGTCGGGGCGGGGGTCCGCGCGTCCCGGCTCCGGTAGACGATGTAGGGGCGGAACAGGTAGTGCAGCGGCGCGGTGAACGCGTGCACGAGCCGGGTGAACGGCCACGCGGCGAAGAGCAGCATCCCGACCAGCGCGTGGACGTGGAACTGGATCGGCGCCGCGGCCATCGCCTCGACGTCGGGCTGCAGCCGGAAGATCGAGCGGAACCACGGCGAGACGGTCTCGCGGTAGTTGTGCGCCTGCGAGCCCGCGCCGACGCTGATCAGCGTGGTCCACAGACCCAGCGTGATCGCCCCGACGAGCAGCACGTACATGACCTTGTCGTTGAGGGTGGTCGCCATGAAGACCGGGCCGGTACGCCGCCGGCGGATCACCAGGATCACGATGCCCACGAGCGTGCAGACACCGGCGATGCCGCCGAAGAGCAGCGCGTTGAAGTGGTACATGTCCTCCGAGATGCCGACCCGCTCGGTCCAGTCCTGCGGGATCAGCAGCCCGCCGACGTGGCCGATGAAGACCATCAGGATGCCGAAGTGGAACAGCGGCGAGCCGATCCGCAGCAGCCGCGACTCGTAGAGCTGCGAGGACCGGGTGGTCCAGCCGAACTTGTCGTAGCGGTAGCGCCAGATCGTGCCCAGCACGAGCGTCGCGATCACCAGGTAGGGCAGCACGCCCCACAGCAGCACGTTCACCGGTAGCCTCCGATCGGCAGCAGGTCGAGTCCGACGGTCTCGGCGGGCGGCGGGCTGCCCACCATCGCCTGCACGGCGGCCCGGTCCGCCGGCGACGCCCCGGGCAGGGTCGCGCAGACGGCGGCGACCACGCCGGCGTACGGCGTGCCGTCCTCGGCGAGCCCGATCCGCAGCAGCTCCAGGCTGGGGCGGTACTCCCGCAGCATCGCCTCGCCCGCCTTCGGGTCGGCGATCGCGGCGAACTCCAGCACCATCGGCAGGTAGTCGGGCAGCTCACCGGAGGTGTCGACGAGGAAGCCGCTCTCGCGGTAGGCCGCCTTGAACAGCCCGAGCACCTCGCCCCGGCGGCGGGTGTCGCCGTCGGTCCAGTAGGACAGGTAGAGCGCGTGCCGCCGGGACAGGTCGAAGACCTCGACGTACTGCCGCTCGAGCTCGCGCAGCGGCGTGCGCTCCAGGTGGTCGAGGAACGCGTCGAGCGAGGTCACCCGGTGCTCGGCGAGCGCGGCGCGCAGCACCGGCACCCGGTCGAGCAGGGACCGGTCGGGGTAGGAGAGCAGGTACGACGCCGCCTGCCGTGTCACCCGGTGGTCGAGCCTGTCGAGACCCCTCACGACGACGGCTCCTCTCGCTTCGCGGGGAAGAGCCCGGGCGGGGTGCCGTTGCCGTCCCAGTTGAGCAGGTTCACCCGGCCGCGCAGCTCCTCGGCGCCGGCCGGCGCGTCGGTCGTCTGCCGCTGCTTGAGCGCGTGGAAGGTCTCCACCGCGACCGGTACCGGCCGGCCGCTGGCCTCGCCGAACGGCGCCGAGCCATACATGCCCGGGCCGTCCTCGAAGTCCAGGGAGCAGCCGAGCTCCTCGAGGTCGTGGGCCTGCTCGACGTGCGCCTTGGGGATCACGTAGCGCTCGTCGTACTTGGCGATCGCCATCAGCCGGTACATCTCGTACATCGACTCCTCGGTCATGCCGACCGCCTCGGGGATCGAGGCGTCGGGCTCGCGGCCGAGGTTGACCCCGCGCATGTAGGCGCGCATCGCGGCGAGCTTGCGCAGCACGCCGTCCACGACGTCGGTGTCGCCGGCGGTGAAGAGTTCGGCGAGGTACTCGACCGGGATCCGCAGCGCCTCGATCGCACCGAAGAGCACGTCGCGGTCCTCGGCGTCGTGGCCCTGCTCGGAGAGCAGGTCGACCACCGGCGAGAGCGGCGGGACGTACCAGACCATCGGCATCGTGCGGTACTCCGGGTGCAGCGGCAGCGCGACGCGGTACTTCTTGGCGAGCGCGTAGACGGGCGAACGGCGGGCCGCGTCCAGCCAGTCCTCCGGGATGCCCTGCTCGCGCGCGGCCGCGACCACCTGCGGGTCCGCCGGGTCGAGGAGCAGGTCCAGCTGCGCCTCGTAGAGGTCCCTCTCGTCGGGCACCGACGCGGCCGCGGTGACCGCGTCGGCGTCGTACAGGAAGAGGCCGAGGTAGCGCAGCCGACCCACGCAGGTCTCGGCGCACACCGTGGGGATGCCGACCTCGATCCGCGGGTAGCAGAACGTGCACTTCTCGGCCTTGCCCGACTTGTGGTTGAAGTAGATCTTCTTGTACGGGCAGCCGGTGATGCACTGGCGCCAGCCGCGGCAGCGATCCTGGTCGACGAGCACGATGCCGTCCTCGGAGCGCTTGTAGATCGCGCCGGACGGGCAGGAGGCCATGCAGGACGGGTTGAGGCAGTGCTCGCAGATCCGGGGCAGGTAGAACATGAAGGTCTGCTCGAACTCGAACCTGATCTTGTCCTCGGACTCCCTGCGGATCCGCTGCACGATCGGGTCGAGGTGCCCCAACTCGGGGGCGCCGGCCAGGTTGTCGTCCCAGTTGGCCGACCAGGTGACCTGGGTGTCCTCGCCGGTGATCAGCGACTTGGGCCGGGCGACCGGGAAGTCGTCGCCGAGCGGCGCCTCGACCAGCGTCTTGTAGTCGTAGGTCCACGGCTCGTAGTAGTCGTCGAGCTCGGGCTGCACCGGGCTGGCGAAGATCGAGAGCAGCCGCCTGAGCCGGCCGCCGGTCTTGAGCCGGAGCCGGCCGCGCCGGTTGAGCTCCCAGCCGCCCTTCCACCGCTCCTGGTCCTCGTGCCGGCGCGGGTAGCCCTGGCCGGGCCGGGTCTCGACGTTGTTGAACCAGACGTACTCGGTGCCGGCCCGGTTGGTCCACGCCTGCTTGCAGGTCACCGAGCAGGTCTGGCAGCCGATGCACTTGTCCAGGTTCATCACCATGCCCATCTGGGCCATCACGCGCATCAGTAGGTCACCTCCTGGGACCGCTTGCGGATCGTGGAGACCATGTCGCGCTGGTTGCCGGTGGGGCCGAGGTAGTTGAACGTGTAGGAGAGCTGGGCGTAGCCGCCGATCAGGTGCGTCGGCTTCACCAGCAGCCGGGTGACGGAGTTGTGGATGCCGCCGCGGCGGCCGGTCGCCTCGGACTTGGGCACGTCGATGGTGCGCTCCTGCGCGTGGTGCACGAACACCACGCCCCGCGGCATCCGGTGGCTGACGATCGCGCGCGCCACGAGTACGCCGTTGGCGTTGGTGGCCTCGACCCAGTCGTTGTCGTGGACGTCGATGGCGCCGGCGTCCTGCGGGCTCATCCACACCGTCGGCCCGCCTCGGGAGAGCGAGAGCATGAACAGGTTGTCCTGGTACTCCGAGTGGATCGACCACTTCGAGTGCGGCGTCAGGTAGCGCACCGTGATCTGGAGCTCGCCGTCCGGCCCGAGCGCCGGCTCGCCGAAGAGCCGCTGCATGTCCAGCGGCGGCCGGTACGTCGGCAGCGCCTCGCCCACGTCGGTCATCCAGTCGTGGTCGAGGTAGAAGTGCATCCGGCCGGTCAACGTGTGGAACGGCTTGAGCCGCTCGATGTTGACCGTGAACGGCGCGTACCGCCGCCCGCCGGTCTCCGACCCCGACCACTCGGGCGAGGTGATCACCGGTACCGGAGCCGCCTGGGTGTCGGCGAAGCTGATCCGCTTCTCCTCCGAGCCCTCCGCGAGGTCGTGCAGCGGCCTGCCCACCCGCTCCTCGAGCGTCTTGAAGCCCTGGACGGCGAGCGCGCCGTTCGTCGTACCCGAGAAGCGCAGGATCGCCTCGGCCATCTTCTTGTCGGTGTCGATCGCGGGCCGGCCGGCGCCGGCGCCGTGGGACATCACGCCGTTGCTCCTCGCCAGCGCCTCGACCTGCTCCTCGAGCCGGTAGGCGACGTTCTTGACGGTGAAGCCGAGGGTGTCGGCGAGCGGCCCGACGGACGCGAGCCTGTCGGCGATCGCGGTGTAGTCGCGCTCGACCACCTGGAAGACCGGCCTCGTGTCGTAGGGGTCGCGCGGCGTCTCGCCCGGGGTGTCGTGCTGCAGCGGGACGCTGACCAGGTCCCGGCGGGTGCCGAGGTGGTCCTTCGCCAGCTCCGAGAGCCGCTGGGCGATCGCGTGGAACGCCTCGAAGTCGGTGCGCGCCTCCCACGGCGGGTCGATCGCCGGGCTGAAGGCGTGCACGAACGGGTGCATGTCGGTCGAGGACAGGTCGTGCTTCTCGTACCAGGTCGCCGCGGGCAGCACGACGTCGGAGAGCAGCGTGGTCGAGGTCATCCGGAAGTCGGCGGAGACCAGCAGGTCGAGCTTCCCCTCCGGCGGGTCGTCGTGCCAGGCGACCTCGCTCGGCCGCGGCGCCTCGGGGTTCTCCTCGCCGAGCACGTTGGAGTGCGTGCCGAGCAGGTTCTTGAGGAAGTACTCGTTGCCCTTGGCCGAGGACCCGAAGAGGTTCGACCGCCACAGCACCAGCGTGCGCGGCCACGACTCCGGCGCGTCGATGTCGGCGATGGCGGGCCTCAGGTCGCCCCGGTCGAGCGCGCCGGCGACGTACGCCGCCGGGTCGTCGGTCGCCGCCGCCTCGTCGGCGACGTCGAGCGGGTTCTTGTCGAACTGCGGGTAGAACGGCATCCAGCCCCGCTTCGCCGACTGCGCGATGGTGTCGGCGGTGTGCATGCCGGCGAGGTGGCCCTTGGCGAGCGGGGAGCTCAGCGAGTCGGCGGAGTAGCCGTCGGTGCGCCACTGGCCGGTGTGCATGTACCAGAACGACGTGCCGGTCATGGTGCGCGGCGGCCGGCTCCAGTCGAGGGCGTTGGCGAGCGAGATCCAGCCGGTGATCGGGCGGCACTTCTCCTGCCCGACGTAGTGCGCCCAGCCGCCGCCGTTGCGGCCCATCGAGCCGGTGAGGATCAGCAGCGACAGGATCGCCCGGTAGGTCGCGTCGCCGTGGAACCACTGGCAGATGCCCGCGCCCATGATGATCATCGAGCGACCGCCGGACTCCTCGGCGTTGCGCGCGAACTCCCGCGCGATCCGGATGCACTGCTCGGCCGGCACACTGGTGCGCTCGGCCTGCCAGGCCGGGGTGTACGGCGTGGCCGCGTCGTCGTAGCCCGTGGGCCACTCGCCGGGGAGGCCGTCGCGCGCGACGCCGTACTGCGCGAGCATCAGGTCGAAGACCGTGGTGACCCGGTGGCCGCCGACGACCCGGGTCGGGACGCCGCGCCGGAGCACCGAGCCGGTGCCGTCGGCGTCGACGAACGCCGGCAGCAGCACCTCGACGGCCTCGCTGTCCCCGCCCGCCGCGGTGAGGCTGGGGCTGACCCCCTCGAGGTCGAGGTTCCACCTGCCGATGCCGCTCTCGGCGTACCGGAAGCCCATCGAGCCGTTCGGAGTCACCGGTTCACCGGTGACTCCGTCGATGAGCACGGTCTTCCAGCGGTCCTCGTCGGCGGTGCTCGCCCCGTCTGGAGCAAGATCCGCGGCGGTGAGGAACCTGCCCGGCACCAGGCCCTGCTCGTGCTCCTCGAGCCGGACCAGGAACGGCAGGTCGGTGTACTGCCGCACGTAGTCGACGAAGAACGGCGTGCGCCGGTCGACGAAGAACTCCTTGAGCAGCACATGCCCCATGCCCATCGCGAGCGCAGCGTCGGTGCCGGCCTGCGCGGGCATCCACTCGTCGGCGAACTTGGTGTTGTCGGCGTAGTCCGGGCTGACCGTGACCACCTTGGTGCCGCGGTAGCGGACCTCGGCCATCCAGTGCGCGTCGGGCGTGCGGGTGACGGGGACGTTGGAGCCCCACATCATCAGGTACGTCGCGTCCCACCAGTCGCCGGACTCGGGGACGTCGGTCTGGTCGCCGAACACCTGCGGGCTGGCGACGGGCAGGTCGGCGTACCAGTCGTAGAACGAGGTCATCACCCCGCCGATGAGCTGGATGAAGCGGGTGCCGACGCAGTGGCTGACCATCGACATCGCGGGGATCGGCGAGAAGCCGGTGCAGCGGTCGGGGCCGTGGGTCCTGATCGTGTGGATGTGCGCGGCGGCGACCATGTCGACGGCGTCGCGCCAGCTCACCCGGACCAGGCCGCCCTTGCCGCGGGCCCGCTGGTAGCGCCGGCGCTTCTCGGGGTCGCCGACGATCTCGGCCCAGGCGAGGACCGGGTCGCCGAGCCGCTCGCGCGCCTCGCGGAACATCTCGACGAGCACGCCGCGGGCGTAGGGGTAGCGGACCCGGGTGGGCGAGTAGGTGTACCAGGAGAACGCCGCGCCGCGCGGGCAGCCGCGGGGCTCGTACTCCGGCCGGTCCGGCCCGACCGACGGGTAGTCGGTCTCCTGGCTCTCCCAGGTGATGATCCCGTCCTTGACGTAGACCTTCCACGAGCAGGAGCCGGTGCAGTTCACGCCGTGCGTCGAGCGCACGACCTTGTCGTGGCTCCACCGGTCCCGGTAGAACACGTCGCCGGCCCGGCCGCCCTCGCGGAACACCGCGCGACCGTCGCCGGTCTCCTCCCACCGCGTGAAGAAGCGCCCGGCCCGCAGCAGCGCTTCGCTCCCCGGCCCATCCACACCGATCCGAGTTCCGTTGGACACCCCGCCAACGTAGGGAGACGGTCCGGGCATGTAAAGGACCTTCGACCCTGCTGGACACCCCCTTTCGGCCCCCATCGTGGAGCACATGTGCGAGCACTGCGGATGTCGTGAGATCCCTCCGATCGCGGAGCTGATGGACGAGCACCTCGAGCTGCTCGACCACGCCGGAGAGGTACGCCGGCTGCTCGACGCCGGCGACCTCGACGCCGCCTGGGCGCGGATGTCGGTGCTCGCCGACCTGCTGGTCCGGCACGTCCGTCGGGAAGAGGCCGGGATCTTCACCGCACTGAAGGAGCAGGGCGACTTCGCCGACGCCGTGCGCGAGCTCGAGGAGGAGCACGCCTCCTTCGACGAGCTGGTCAGCGAGCTCGACCGCTCGTCGGCGACGCTGCGCGCCGACCTCGAGACGCTCTTCGCCGAGCTGACCGTCCACATCGACAAGGAGAACCTCGGGATCTTCCCGGTCGCCGTCGTCACCCTCGGCGCCGAGGGCTGGAGCACCGTGGCTCGTGCCCACGCACCGGGCCACCCGGTGGCGTCGTGACTGCCACTACGCTCGGGAGCATGAGCATCCTCGACGCCCCGATCGCCCGCCTCGACGGCACCCCCGCCACCCTCGGCGAGATCACCGGCGGCCAGCCGGCGCTGCTGGTCAACGTCGCCTCCAAGTGTGGCCTGACCCCGCAGTACACCGGGCTGGAGGAGCTCCAGGAGCGGTACGCCGCCCGCGGCTTCACCGTGGTCGGGCTGCCCTGCAACCAGTTCCACGGCCAGGAGCCCGGCACAGCTGCGGAGATCGCGGAGTTCTGCTCGGCGACGTACGGCGTGACCTTCCCGATGACCGAGAAGATCGAGGTCAACGGCGCGGACCGCCACGAGATCTACCGCTCGCTCGTGGCCGCCCCGAACGAGCAGGGCGAGGCCGGCGACGTCACCTGGAACTTCGAGAAGTTCCTCGTCGACGGCTCCGGAAGCGTGCTCCACCGGTTCTCCCCGCGCGTGGAGCCGGAGGACGAGCGCCTCGTCGCCGCCGTCGAGTCGGCCCTCGGGTAGCCCGGGCGAGCCGTCGTGACCCGGCAGACCTCCGACGCGGAGGCCCACTCCACCTGGCCCGGCCTGAGCGACCCCGCGCACTCGACCTGGTACATCGACCGGATGCGCGGCCTGGCGGCCGGCGGCGAGGACGTGCAGGGCGAGTCGCGCCTCGTCGACGTCCTCGCGCCGCGCGCCGCCCGGCTGCTCGACGCGGGCTGCGGCCCCGGCCGCCACGGCGGCGATCTCGCCGGGCGGGGCCACCGCGTCGTGGGCGTGGACATCGACCCCGCGCTGATCGCCGCGGCGCGCGCCGACCACCCGGAGGTGACCTGGCTGGTCGCCGACCTGGCGACCCTCGACCTGGCCGCGATGGGCGAGCCCGAGCCCTTCGACGGCGCACTCATCGCCGGGAACGTCATGGACTTCGTGACCGTCGACGCCCGCGCCACGGTGATCGAGCGGGTGGCGGCCCACCTGCGCTCGGACGGCTTCCTCGTCGTCGGCTGCCGGACCCACCAGGGCTTCACCGCCGACGACCTCGACGCCGCGCTCCCCGGCGCCGGTCTCACCCTGGAGCAGCGCTTCGCCACCTGGGACCTGCGCCCCTGGCACGCCGACGCGTCGTTCTGCGTCAGCATCGCGCGCCGCGTCCCGGCGGGGTGACCCACCCCACGCCGAGACATGGCCGAAAGTCGGATGAGGTTGTCGGTGGCCTTGTCTAGCCTCCACGGGTGAGTACCGAGACCCAGGCCCCCATCGGCCACGAGCCGGACCAGCTCGACCGCGGCGTGATCATCACCGCCGGCGTGGTCGTGCTCGGCGCGATCATGTCGATCCTCGACATCACCGTCGTGTCGGTCGCGCTGCAGACCTTCCAGCGGGAGTTCGACGCCACCGCCGCGCAGGTCGCGTGGACGATGACCGGCTACACGCTGGCGCTCGCGGCGGTGATCCCGCTGACCGGCTGGGCCGCGGACCGGTTCGGCACCAAGCGCCTCTACCTCCTGGCGGTCGTGCTGTTCGCCGCCGGCTCCGCGCTCTGCGCGCTGGCCACGAGCCTGCCGATGCTGGTCGGCTTCCGCGTGGTCCAGGGCCTCGGCGGCGGCATGCTGATGCCGCTCGGGATGACCATCCTGACCCGCGCCGCCGGCCCGGAGCGGGTCGGCCGGGTGATGGCGATCATGGGCATCCCGATGCTGCTCGGCCCGATCTTCGGCCCGATCCTCGGCGGCTGGCTGATCGACGCGGCGAGCTGGCACTGGATCTTCCTCATCAACGTCCCGATCGGCGTCGTCGCGATCGCGTACGCCGCCGTCGTACTGCCGAGGGACCACGTCGAGCCGTCCGAGACCTTCGACTGGCTCGGCATGGTGCTGCTCTCACCCGGCCTCGCGCTGTTCCTCTACGGCATCTCGACCATCCCCGAGACGGGCACGTTCTTCGCCACCAAGGTGCTGGTCCCGGCCGTGATCGGCGCCGTGCTGATCGTCGCGTTCGTGCCGTGGGCGCTGAACCGCCGCAACGTCCACCCACTCGTCGACCTGCGGCTCTTCGAGAACCGCAACATGACGATCGCGATCGTGGCGATGTCGCTGTTCGCGGTCGCGTTCTTCGGCGCCGCCCTGCTGTTCCCGCTCTACTTCCAACAGGTGCGCGGCGAGGACGCGCTGCACGCCGGCCTGCTGCTCGCCCCACAGGGCTTCGGCGCGATGCTCACGATGCCGATCGCCGGCGTGCTCGCCGACCGGATCGGACCCGGCAAGATCGTGCTCACCGGCATCGCCGTGATCACCGTCGGCATGGCGATGTTCTCGACGCTGACCGACACGACGCCGTACGCCTTCCTGTTGGCCTCGCTGTTCGTGATGGGCCTCGGCATGGGCGGCACGATGATGCCGATCATGTCGGCCGCGCTGGCGACCCTGCGCACGCACACGATCGCCCGCGGCTCGACGCTGATGAACATCGTCCAGCAGGTCGCCGCCTCCATCGGCACCGCGGTCTTCACCGTGCTGCTCACCAACGGCCTCAAGGAGTCGGCGCCCACGCCGTCGGGCTGGGCCGAGGTGTACGGCGGCGTCTTCCTCGTCGCCGCAGTCCTGGTCGCGCTCGTGCTGGTCCCGGCGTTCTTCCTGCCGCGCCGGAAGGTCGAGCACCCGGTCGACCCGGCGATGCTCGCCGGGCACTGAGATTCGGCCCCCCGGTTTCGGCTGCTAACAGCCGAGACCCGAGATCCGTCCGGTGAGCAGGGCGTGTCTAGGCGGTGGTCCCGAGCACCAGGGGGCGGACCTCCGCGGCACCCGCCGACCGGATCGCGCGGGCGGCCATCGTGAGGGTCCAGCCGGTGACGACGAGGTCGTCGACGAGCAGCACCCGGCTCCCCTCCAGCCCCTCGGCCCGAAGGCCGAAGCGGCGCCCGACGGCCGCGACCCGCTGTGCGGAGTTGGCGGCGCCCTGGCCGGGGAGCACGTCGCGGTCGACGATTGCCCAGCGGCCGAGGATCGGCACCCGGAGGTGGCGGGACAGCCCGGCGGCGAGGTCCTCGACCAGCGTCGGGCGGCCGGCCGACTCCACGACCACGAGGCCGTCGGCCGGCGGCCGCCAGTCGCCGAGCACCTCGATCACCGCCTTCACGAGGGCCACGGGCACCTGGCCGTCCGGCGTACTCGGGGAGAAGAGCTCGCGCAGCGCGTTGCCGTGGCCGAGGTCGGTGAGCCGGGCGACGGCCCTCCCCTCCTCGGCGGCCCCGGCGATCCTGCCCCTGAGGTCGATACCGAGGTTGGCGAGCGCGGTCGGCCACATCCTCCGCGGCTCGACGGGCACGCCGGGGCGCGCCAGCCGGGCCTCGGCCTCCTCGACGGCCGCGGCCGAGACGTCGGTCGAGAGGGCGAGCCCGCCGCAGTTGTCGCAGCGCCCGCAGTCGGCCGCCTCCGGGTCGTCGAGCTGCTCGCGCAGATAGCGCATCCGGCATCGGTCGGTCGCGAGGTAGTCGAGCATCGCCCGCTGCTCGCGCTCGCGGGCCTCGGCGACGCGGCGGTAGCGCTCCTCGTCGTAGACCCACGGCCGCCCGGTCGCCTCCCAGCCGCCGCGGACCCGGCGGACGGCGCCGTCGACGTCGAGCACCTTGAGCATGGTCTCGAGGCGGGTGCGGTTGAGGTCGACGTACGTCTCGAGCGTCGCGGTCGAGAGCGGCCGGCCCTCGTCGGCGAGCACGTCGAGGGTGCGGCGCACCTGCTCCTCGCGCGGGAACGCGAGCGAGGCGAAGTAGGCCCAGATGTCGCGGTCCTCGACCGCGGGCAGCAGGACCACCGCGGCCTCGTCGGTGCCGCGGCCGGCGCGGCCGACCTGCTGGTAGTAGGCGACCGGGGACGGTGGCGCGCCCATGTTGACCACGAACCCGAGCGTCGCGTCGAAGCCCATCCCGAGCGCACTGGTGGCCACCAGCGCCTTGATCCGCCCGCTGAGGAGGTCCTGCTCGAGGGCCTGCCGCTCGGTGGTCTCGGTCTGGCCGGAGTACGCCGCCACCTCGTGGCCGCGCGAGCGCAGGTAGTCGGCGATCTCCTGGGTGGCGGCCACGGTGAGGCAGTAGACGATGCCGGAGCCGGGCTGCTCGGCGAGGTGGTCGGCCAGCCAGGCCAGCCGCTGCTCGGCGGTCCTCAGCCGGACGACTCCGAGCCGGAGCGACTCGCGGTCGAGCGAGCCGCGGAGCACCAGCACCCCGTCGCCCAGCTGCTCGGCCACGTCGTCGGTCACCCGGGCGTTGGCGGTCGCGGTGGTGGCGAGGACGGGGATGCCGTCGGGCAGCCCGTCGAGGAGCGTGCGGATCCGGCGGTAGTCGGGCCGGAAGTCGTGGCCCCAGTCGGAGATGCAGTGCGCCTCGTCGACGACGAGCAGCCCGCAGGTCGCGGCCAGCCGGGGCAGCACCTCGTCGCGGAAGCCCGGGTTGTTGAGCCGCTCGGGGCTGACCAGCAGCACGTCGACCTCACCGCCGCGGATCGCCTCCTGGATCGGCTCCCAGTCCTCGGTGTTGGTGGAATTGATGGTCACCGCGCGGATGCCCGCCCGTTCGGCCGCGGCGATCTGGTTGCGCATCAGCGCCAACAGCGGCGAGACGATCACGGTCGGGCCGGCGCCCTGCTCGCGGAGCAGCAGCGTCGCGACGAAGTAGACCGCGGACTTGCCCCAGCCGGTGCGCTGCACGACCAGCGCACGGCGGCGTTCGACCGCCAGGGCCTCGATCGCCGACCACTGGTCCGGGCGGAGTACGGCGTCGCCCTGACCGTCCCGAGGGCCGACGAGCGCGCGGAGATGGGCCTCTGCCCCCTCACGAGTGACAGGGCCTCTGGTCATGCGGCCTGTCTACCAGCCGCCGGCCACATGACCCGAACGGGTGGGTATCCCCCTGTGGACGACCGGCTCCTCAACGACCAGTGCGGCTCAACTCGGGGCCGCCGTCAGGAGGAACCGATCATGAACAAGACCACTCCCCTCGCCCTCGCCGCCGCCTCGGCCCTCGTCCTCGTCGGCGGCGCCGCGATCACCGGCAGCTCCGCCCAGGCGGACGGCGGCACGAAGCTGCCGGCCCGCCCGGCCCAGAAGGCGCTCGTGCAGACCTGCTCGGGCGGCGCGGCCACCGCGCTGTTCTCCCGCAGCATGGACTTCCAGAGCGTCGCCGCCGGGGCGACCGTCGACGTCGAGGGCTCGGCCTGGCAGGTCAAGGGCCCGAGGAAGGGCACCGACACCGTCCTCGTCACGCTGACCGCGATGGCGTCCAGCGGCGGCGCCGGCGAGCTCACCTCGGTGCAGTTCTACAAGGACGGCGTCGGCACCGGCGAGGGCACCAAGTACTTCACGTACAACAACGTCCTCGACCAGGCGTCCGTGTCGTTCTGCACGAAGATCAACAAGGGCAACCACACCCTGACCCTGCGGGTCTCCGACGGCGGTGGCGGCGCGTCGTCGCTGTACTTCCCGACCGTCACCTACCAGCGGTTCAGCTGAGCGCCGCGTGGGTCGTGTGCCTGAGGACGCGCCAGCGCGCGTCCTCAGGCACACGACCCGCACCGCGATACTTGGCAGATGCCGCACCCGATGAAGTACGCCGTCGTCGAGTCCGAGCGCCGCTTCCTCGTGGCGTCGCTGCCCGCAGAGGTCGAGCGCACGACCGAGATCGTGGACCGCTACGTCGTCGGCACCCGCCTGCGGCTGCGAGAGGTCGTCGAGCCGGACGGCACCGTCGTCCGCAAGCTCGGCCACAAGGTGCGGCTGACCGACGGACCCCAGCGGATCGCGTGCACCTCGGTCTATCTCGACGAAGTCGAGTGGGCCGTGCTGACGGAGCTCCCGGCGCGCGAGCTGCGCAAGAAGCGACACCACGTCCACGCCGACGGCGTGCACGTCGCCGTGGACGAGCTGCCCGACGGGACACTGCTCGCCGAGATCGACGGCGGCGACCAGCCGGTCGCCGCCGCACCGTCGTGGCTGGACGTCGTCCGCGAGGTCACCGACGACGAGAACTGGACCGGCGCCGAACTCGCGATCTGACCGCTACCAGATGCGGACGCGCTCCGCCGGGTCGAGCCAGAGGCCGTCGCCCTCGACGGTCTCGAAGACCTCGTGGAACTCGTCGAGGTTGCGCACGATGTTCGCGCGGAACTCGGCGGGGCTGTGCGGGTCGACGGTGAGGTACTGGAGCTCCTGCTCCTTGCGGGTCTTGGTCCGCCAGCAGTAGGCCCAGTTCAGGAAGAGTTGCCGGCGCTCCGCCACGCTGGCCCCGCCGTCGCGCGCGATCTGGTACGCCGTGTGGCCGATCGTGAGGCCGCCGAGGTCGCCGAGGTTCTCGCCGACGGTGAGCGCGCCGTTGACCCGCTCGCCGGGGAGGTTGCGCGGCTCGAAGGCGTCGTACTGCTCGATGAGCGCCTTCGACTTCACCTCGAAGGCGGCCTTGTCGTCCGGCGTCCACCAGTCGTGCAGGTTGCCGGCGCCGTCGTACTGCGCGCCCTGGTCGTCGAAGCCGTGGCCGATCTCGTGGCCGATGACCGCGCCGATGCCGCCGTAGTTCTCGGCCCCGGCCGCCTCCGGGGAGAAGAACGGCTTCTGCAGGATGCCCGCCGGGAAGCAGATCTCGTTGGTGCCCGGGTTGTAGTAGGCGTTGACGGTCTGCGGCAGCATGAACCATTCGTCGCGGTCGACCGGGGAGCCGATCTTGGCGAGCTGGCGGTCGGTCTCGAACGCCGACGCCGCGGCCACGTTGCCGAGCAGGTCGTCGCGGGTGACCCGGAGCGCGGAGTAGTCGCGGAACTTCTCGGGGTAGCCGATCTTCGGGCGGAACGTGTCGAGCTTCTCGTAGGCCCGCTGCTTGGTCTCCTCGGTCATCCAGTCCAGGGCCTCGATCGAGACGCGGTAGGCGGCCAGCAGGTTGGCGACCAGCTCGTCCATCATCGCCTTCGAGCGCGGCGGGAAGTGCCGGGCGACGTACTCCCTGCCGACCGCCTCGCCCATCGCGCCCTCGACGAGCGCGACGCCGCGCTTCCACCGGGCGCGCAGCTCGGGGGTGCCGTTGAGGGTGCGGCCGTAGAAGTCGAAGTTGGTCTCGACGAAGTCGTCGGTGAGGTAGGCCGCCGCCGCGCGCAGCACGTGCGCGAGCAGCCAGTGCCTCCACTCCTCGACCGGGACCTCGTCCAGCACGCCGGAGAGGTGGCTGAAGAACGACGGCTGCCGGACGCACACCTCGGCGAGCGTGGCGTCGCTGCCGCCGAGGTTGGTGACGTAGGCGTCCCAGTCGAAGGCCGGGCAGAGCTCGACCAGCTCGGCCCTGGTCATCAGGTTGTAGGTCTTCTGGACGTCGCGGGTCTCCGCGCGCTCCCAGTGGCCGGCCGCGATCCTCGTGTCGATCGCGAGCACGGTCGCGGCCGCGACCTCGGCGTCCTCGTGGCCGGCCAGCGTGAAGAGGCGGGTCAGGTAGGCGACGTACTTGTCGCGGACCTCGGCGAACTTCTCGTCGCGGTAGTAGGACTCGTCGGGCAGCCCGAGGCCGCCCTGGAGGAGGTTGAAGAGGTAGCGGTCGGAGTCCTTGCTGTCGGTGTCGACGTAGGACCCGAACAGGCCGTGCCCGCCGATCCGCTCGAACTCGCCGAGGAACGCCGCCAGGTCGCGTACGTCGCGCAGCCCCTCGACCGCGTTCACCAGCGGCCGGATCGGCGCGGTGCCCCTCGCGTTGACGGCCTCCTCGTCCATGAACGAGGCGAACAGGTCGCCGATCTTGTGGGCCTCCTCGTCGACGTCCTCGCCGGCGGCGACCCGCGCGGCGAGGTCCTCGATGATCGCGTGGACGTGCTCCTCCGCCGCCTCGGCGAGCTGCACGAAGGGGCCCCAGCTGGACCGGTCGGACGGGATCTCCGTCTCGTCGAGCCAGCGGCCGTTGACGTGGCCGAAGAGGTCGTCCTGGGGGCGGATGTCGGGGTTCATGCCCGGTCGGGCATCGTCGAGCGTGGTCACCCTGCGACCCTAGCCGCCGCCCCCGGTCTCGGACACGGCGCTTCGCGCAGGGCGAACGGCTGCCTTCGGGTCTCAGAACGTGTTTAAGAAGTGGGGCGTGGGGTCGGTTTGGGTTGCCACGGTCGTCTGCCCGGGCCTGGAGCGAGTCGCCGGGTCATGAGTCCGATCATGGTCCACTTGACCATGGCCTCGGAGTGCTGGGGAAGTCGTTCGTAGTCGCGTGCCAGGCGTCTGGTCTGCATCAGCCAGGAGTTGGTCCGCTCGATGACCCATCGCCTGGGCAGGACCTCGAACGTGGGCCGCTTGTCGGTTCGTTTGACGATCTGAACGAGGATCCGGAAGTGGTGGTGGGCAAAGGCGAGGAGTTTGCCGGCGTAGCCGCCATCGGCCCAGATGAGCACGATCGAGGGCATCTTCATCTTCGCCCGTTCCAGCACGAGCCGGCCACCGTCGCGGTCCTGGAGCGCGGCGCTGGTGACCACCACGACGATCAACAGGCCGAGGGTGTCGGTCACGACATGCCGCTTACGGCCGTTGATCTTCTTGCCCGCGTCATAGCCACGAGAGTCACGCCCGACGGTGTCGGCGCCCTTGACGGACTGGGAGTCCACGATCCCTGCCGAGGCCATCGGGTCACGGCCGTCGGCGTCACGAACCTGGTCGCGTAGCGCGTCGTGGATCCGGTCGGTGGTCCCGTCTTCAGCCCATTGCCGGAAGTAGCCGTAGACGCTACGCCAGGGCGGGAAGTCGTGTGGGAGCTGCCGCCACGAGCAGCCGGCCCGGTCCAGATACAAGATCGCATCGACGATCCGGCGGCGTGGATGGTCGGCGGGACGGCCGCCGGGTTTGACCTGCACCATCGGTTCGATCAGGGCCCACTGATCATCGGTCAGATCGGATGGGTAGCGGGCCGGGGAAGTAGACCGCATGCGCTCATCCTGAGCGCCCCGCACCCGGCTACCCCGCAGGCACGCCGACCCTTCTTAAACACGTTCTCAGTCGTGAACGGCGACGTCGGGCTCGTGCGATCAGCCGACCGGAGTCCACAGCCGGTCGATGGGCATGACGTAGAGCCGGTCCTCGTAGTTGAACGACCGCGGGCCGGTGGACAGGGCCACCCCGGCGATGAAGCGGCTCCCGAGCGCCTCGCGAAGCTTGCGAAGCCCGGAGAAGTCCTTGCCTGCAACGCGTTCTGCGGCCTTGACCTCGAAGGCCAGCACGGTCCCGTCGTCGAACTCGACGACGAAGTCTGCCTCGTCGCCGTCGTGGGTGCGCCAGTGCCCCACGGTGACCTGCTCCCCGAGCCACGCGACCTGCTTGCGCAGCTCGCCGACCACGAAGGTCTCCAGCAGATTGCCGAACTCGGTGAGCGCGGTCGGATCCAGGCTGGCCAGCTTTGCCGGGGTCAGCCGCAACAATCGCGCCGCGAGCCCGGAGTCGACCACATGCAGCTTCGGGCTGGACGCTGCGCGCGCTCGCAGCGTCTTGCCCCATGCCGGGAGCCGCGCTATCAGGAACAGGTCCTCGAGCAGCTTGGTGTACTCCTCTGCGGTCTTGCGCTCCACGCCGAGGCCGTTCACGGCATCGCTCAGATTCAGGATCTGACCGGTCCGACCGGCCAGGCGGTTCAGCAACTCGCGCAGCACCTGTCGTTGCCGGATGCGCACCAGTTCCAGGGCATCGCGTTCGACGGACTGGGTCACGTAGTCGTCGAACCACCGGTTCCGTGCGGCCGGCGATCGGTTGACCGCCAGGGGGAAGCCGCCCGCGCAGGCCCGGTCGATGTAGTCGCTGCGGGTCGTGGATGAGGAGGGGTGGGAGAGTACCGCGGCCTCGGGGTCCGCACGAAGCGCCGGGAGTAGGTCTTCGACCACCCCGGCCATCTCTCCTTGGGACAGTGGCCAGATCTTCATCGAGTGCAGCCGCCCAGTCAGCGTCTGCGCAGTTCGGGGAAGTGCATCCTGGCGGGTGGAGCCAGTCAGCACTGCGGTTCCGGGCCGGGAGCCCTCACGGTTCAGGCGCGCCTTGAGCGCGTCGAGGAGGTCGGGCGCGTGCTGGTACTCGTCCAGGCACAGCGGGGTGTGCTGGCCGATGGTCGCGGCCGGGTTGGCCAGGACCGCCTCGCGCACGGCCGGATCGTCGAGGTCGACCACCGGAACTCCGCGGGCTTCGGCGAAGGTGCGCAGGATCGTCGACTTGCCGACCGCTCGAGGGCCGTGCAGCGCGATCACAGGCTCCTCGGCACTCAGGGCCGCCAGGAGCGCGGTGACCCGGCGGGCGACCATGCCGGTCAACGGTGCGGGCATCCAAGCAAACTACCATATTTCGAGGGGCTTTAACTACCAATATCCGAGCAGTCGCAGTTACAAAAATCGAGGGGTTGCTCGGCTGGCCGGCAGGGCCGTCCCGAAGGTGACGCGGGCCGTCAGCGCACCCGGACGACCGACTTGCCGAGCGTCCTGCGCGCCTCCATGTCGATCAGTGCCCGGCCGAACTCCTCGAAGGCGTACGTCGCCCCGATCGCTGGCCGCACGACGCCCGACTCGAGCATCGGGAGGATCTCGGCCCACTGCTGCTGCATGTAGCCCGGCCGCACCATCGCGTAGGCGCCCCAGCCGACGCCGCGGACGTCGACGTTGTTGAGCAGCAGCCGGTTGACCTTGACCTCGGGGATGCCCTGGCCGGCGGCGAAGCCGACCACCAGCAGCCGGCCCTGCGGCGCCAGGACGCGCAGCGAGTCGGTGAAGGCGTCCCCGCCGACGACGTCGACGACCACGTCGACCCCGCGCCCCTCCGTGAGCGAGGCGACCGCGTCCCGGAACCCGTCGAGCAGCACCGCCTCGTCCGCGCCGGCAGCACTCGCGACGTCGGCCTTCTCCGGAGTCGACACGACGGCGATCGTGCGTGCGCCGTACCCCCTCGCGACCTGGATCGACGCGGTGCCGACACCGCCCGCCGCGCCGTGCACGAGCACGGTCTCGCCGGATCGCAGCCCCCCGCGCTCGGCGAGCGCGAACTGCGCGGTCAGGTAGTTCATCGGCAGCGCCGCGCCCTCGTCGAAGGACACGTGGTCGGGCAGCGCGAAGGTGGACGTCGCCGGGTTCGCGACCAGCTCGGCGGCACCGCCGTACGCCCCGACGCCCGCGACCCGTTGGCCGGGCTCGAAGCCGGGCCCGGAGACGACAACACCCGCGAAGTCGACGCCGAGCGTGAACGGCGGCTCCGGCCTGAGCTGGTACTCGCCCTTGGTCAGCAGCAGGTCGGGGAACGAGACGCCGACGCGGTGCACCTCGACGAGGACGTCGTCGGCGCCGGGCGCGGGCTCGGGGACGTCGTTGATCACGACGTCGGCGGGACCGGTGGTGGTGACGACCTGGGCTGCGCGCATGGTGGCGACCCTAGCGAGGCGCGACCAACCGGTTCATCTCGAAGTGCATCGGGTCCGTGTAGGCCCAGTCGCCGCCCCAGGCGAAGCCCCAGCGCTTGAAGATCTGGACGACCGAGCGGTCCATCTCGCCGACGGTGCCGCGCTGGTTGCCGGGCACGTTGAGGTCGAGGGCGAGGCCGAACGCGTGGTTGGAGAGGGTGGTCGTCCCGGCGATGAAGCGCGGGTAGTAGCAGCCGGCGTACTCGCCCGGGTTGATCTCGTCGGCCAGCCCCTGGGCGCGCACGTCCTCGAGCGCCGCGCGCAGCTGCGGGAGGATCAGCCGGTTGCAGGTGACGTTGCCGAGGATCGGCACCGGCTCGGTCGTGATGTGCGAGGCCTCCCAGGCCGCGGTCGGCGCGATCCGGCCGCCCCCGAGCACGGTGTACCGGTAGACGCCGACCGCGTCGGCGACGGTGCCGACGACGACCGCGGTCTGCACGGCGTCGATGTCGAGGCCCTCCCGCGCGACCACGTCGGTCATCTGCGGCACCGCCCGGGTGCCGCGGAGGATCCGCGCGATCGGCTTGCGCAGCGTGTCCGGCGCCGTGCCTCCGGTGCGGATCAGCAGCGCGTTGCCCTCGGTCATGTCGAGCGTCGGGATCCAGGTCTCGTTGACGACCGCGTCGACCAGCCAGGACTGCTGGGCGTAGGCGCCGACGTGCACCTTCGGCGCGTCCTGGGCGCTGCCGAGGGTGAGGAAGTTCTCGGCGTCGGTCGGCAGCCGCTTCCGCAGCGCGGGCCGCACCGCGACCTCTCCGCCGGCCACCCGGTCCCAGACCTCGGCGGTCTGCGCGCTCGCCGCCTTGGTCACCCAGTTGCGGTAGGTGTTCGGGTCCACGGCGGCGACGTTGAGCGCCCGGTTCTCGATCGGCACCGACGCCAGCGAGATCTGCTCGACGCCGACGACGCCCTCGAGGGCGCGGATCTGGTCGACCTTCTCCTGCGGGATCGTCTCCGAGCCGTTGGCCACGATGTCGGCCGGCGCGATCATCCCGGTACGCCGCCCGGGCGGGTCGACCGCGTGCTCCGGGTCGAGCGTCGGCGCGGCGGTCTGCCCGCTGGAGGCGGGGCTGGTGTCGGACGGCGCGGGATCCGGTGCGCCCGCCCGGGTGCTCCCGTCGCACGCGGTCAGCAGCGTGGCCGCCAGCAGCGTCGTAGCGAGCGCGCGCCCCAGTCGCATGGATCCCCCTCCCCAGGTGTTCAGCGTACGTCTACCCAGAGCGGCCGGCCGCTACCCCCGGCGCCGCCGGATCTCCGCGTTGATCGCCGGGACCACCTCGTGCAGGTCGCCGATGACGGCGTACGTCGCCCGGGTGACCATCGGCGCCTCGGCGTCGGTGTTGATCGCGAGGATGCTCTTGGCCGACGAGCAGCCGGCCCAGTGCTGGATGGCGCCGCTGATGCCGCACGGGATGTAGAGGTCGGGCGCGATCCGCGAGCCCGTCTGGCCGACCTGCTCGTGGTGCGGCCGCCAGCCGAGCGAGGTCACGACGCGCGAGACGCCGAGCGACGCCTCCAGCAGCTCCGTCAGCTCCAGCAGGTCCTTGAAGCCATCCGCCGAGCCGGCCCCGCGCCCGGCGCCGACGACGACCTTCGCCGACTTCAGCGAGCCGGACAGGTCGGGCTCGGGCTCCTCGGTGGAGACCACCCGCGCGACCAGGTCCGCGTCGGCGACCTCCGGCGTCTCGACGACGAGCTCGCCGACCCCGGGCGTGTCCGCGGCGGAGGCCTCGACCGCGTGCCCGGCGACGCTGAAGACGGCGGGCCGCTCGGCCAGCCGCATCTCCTCCAGCGCCGCCCCGCCCACCACCTGGCGGGTGACGACGAACGGCGAGAGGCCGCCGAAGGACAGCACGTTGGCGGCCATGGGTACGCCGGCGCGCGCGGCCACGTGGGCCAGCACCTCGTTGCCGCGCGGGGTGCCGGCCGCCGTCACCACGACCGAGCCTGCCTTCTCCCGCACCGACAGGATCCCGGACGCCCACGCCGCGCCCGAGAACGCCCCGAAGGCCGGGCCGGTGAGCGCGTGCACGCGGCGCACGCCGTACTCGCCCAGCAGCGTCACCAGGTCCGGCGCGGGCGACCCGACGACGACCGCGTCGACCGGCACGCCGCCGCCCGCAGCCGACAGCGTCCGGGCGAAGGTGACCGCCTCGCGGGACACCTCGATCGCCTCGCCGGCGAGCGAGGTCTCCACCAGCACCAGGATCATCGCGACAGCACCCCCAGCCGCTCGAACAGGTCGACGACGGCGGGCGCGGCCTCCGGGCCCTTGCCTAGGACCTGCACCGAGGACGGCGCGGGCGGGGGGAGCAGCAGCCTCACCCGGCCCGGCCCGGCGGGCTCGGCGGTGGGCCGGCGCTCGTCGATCGGGACCTTCTTGGCCTTCATCCGGCCGGGCACGGTCGGGTAGCGGGGGGCGACCCCGCCCTCGAGCACGGTGACGACGGCGGGCAGCGGCACCCGGTAGGTCTCGTGTCCGTCGGGGCCGGCGCCGCTGGCCTCGACCACGCCGCCGTCGACCGAGACGGTGGACACCCCGTTCACGACCGGCCAGCCGAGCTCGTAGGCGAGCCGGATGCCGACCTGGAAGTCGCCGCTGTCGGCGGCGTCGTTGCCGAGGAGCACGAGGTCGTGCCCCTGCTCGCGCACGACGGCGGCGATCTCGCGCGCCACGTCGGCCGGCCCGAACGTCTGCGGGTCGGCCACCACGTGGGTCGCGGCCTCGCAGCCGACCGCCAGCGCGGCGCGCAGCTGCTCGACCGCGTCCGCATCGCCGAGGGTCATCACGTGAGCAGAGCCGATCTGCACGGCCAGCTCGACGGCGCACTCCTCGTGCGCGCTCATCGTGAAGCCGGCGTACCGCCCGTCGACGGCCTGCTCGTCGTCGGTCAGCACCACCTCGCTGGAGGAGTCGACGACCCGCTTCACGCAGACCAGGACGGACATCAGCGGATGCGCTCGTTCGCGGGGTCGAGCAGCGGCGTCGCGTCGACCGAGCCGACGGTCACCGGGTAGAGCTCCTCCATGTAGGACACCGCCAGCTCGTTGCCGATCCGCGCCTCCGCGGGCGGCAGGTAGGCCAGCAGCAGGTGCCTGCCGAGCGACGGCGCCGACCCGGCGGTCGTGACGTAGGGGTGACGCCCGTGCCCGTCGACGAGCGCCGAGCCGTCGCGCCGCAGGATCGGCTCGCCGCCGAGCATGTAGCGCCTCACGCCGGACGCCGACGTGTGGTCCTCGACGACCAGCGTGCACAGCACGGCCTCGGGAGGAGCCTCGCGCTGCGCGAGGTACGCCGCCTTGCCGACGAAGTCCGCCGCCTTGACCTTCGGCCGCTGCATGCCGGCCTCGACGATGGACCGCTCCGCGTCGAGCTCGTAGCCGAACGCGCGGTAGCCCTTCTCGATCCGGCCGGTCGTGCCGTAGACGCCGATGCCGACCGGCACGGCGCCGTGCGCGGCGCCCGCCTCGAGCAGCGTGTCCCAGAGCGTGGCGGCGTCGTCGGCCGCGACGTACAGCTCCCAGCCGAGCTCGCCGACGTAGGAGATCCGCGACGCGAGCACGGGCGTGCCCTTCACCTGCACCTCCCGGCAGGTGAGGAACCCGAAGCCGCCGTCGCTCACGTCGTCCGACGTCAGCCCGGCGAGGATGTCGCGCGCCCGCGGGCCCCACAGGCCGATGGTCACCACGTCGTCGGTGCGGTTGGTGAGGGTGGTGCCGTCCGGGACGAACCGGCTGAACCACTGGCGGTCCGCCGGTCCGTGCGCGGCGCCGGTCACGACGCGGAAGTGGTCGTCGCCGAGCCGCATCACGGTGAGGTCGGACTTGAAGCCGCCGGCCGGGTCGAGCACCGGCGTGTAGACGACCTTGCCGACCGCGACGTCGCACTGCGCGACGCAGACGGTCTGCACGGCCTCGAGCGCGCCCGGGCCGGCGATGTCGAAGATCTCGAACGCCGACAGGTCGATCACGCCCGCGGCCGCGCGCATCCGCAGGTGCTCGGCGTTGACGATCGGGCTCCACCAGCGCGCGTCCCACTCGTGCTCGCGCGGCATCACCGCGTCGCCGTACTCCTCCAGGAGGCCGGCGTTCGACTCGTACCAGTGCGGCCGCTCCCAGCCGCCCGTCTCGAAGAACACCGCGCCGAGCTGCTGCTGCGACTCGTGCATCGGCGAGAGCCGCCGGCCGCGGTCGGACTCGTACTGCTCGGCCGGGTGGACGATCCCGTAGGTCTTGATGAACGACTCGGTGGTGCGCAGCCGGGTGTGCTCGCGGCGCTTCTGGTGGGGGTGGAAGCGCGCGATGTCGCTGTGGCTGACGTCGATCTCGGAGTGCCCGTTGACCATCCACTCCGCGACCGCGCGCCCGACGCCCGGGCCCTCCTTGATCCAGACCGCCGCCGCGGTCCAGAGGCCGCGGACCTCGCTCTCGCCGAGGATCGGCCAGCCGTCGCAGGTCAGCGAGAGCAGGCCGTTGATCGCGTAGCGCATCTCCGCGCCCTCGGCGCCGAGCAGCTCCGGCATCAGCTCGTAGGCCTGCTCGAGCTGCGGGTCGAAGTCACGGTGCGTGAACGGCATCTCGGTCGGCGACAGCTTGGCCTGCTCGATCGAGGGGATGTCCTCCGGCTCGTGCAGGATCGCGCGGTGCGCGTAGGAGCCGACCTCCATGTCGGCGCCGTGCTGGCGCTCGTAGCAGAAGGTGTCCATGTCGCGGACGATCGGGAAGGAGATCTCGCCCTCCCGCTCGGCCAGCTGCGGGCACGGCCCGACGCTGATCATCTGGTGCACGGCCGGCGTCAGCGGGATCGAGATCCCCGCCAGGTCGCCGATCTTCGGGCTCCACACGCCGCACGCGATCACGACGTGCTCCGCCTCGATGTCGCCGGCGTCGGTGCGCACCCGCCTGATCCGACCACCCTCCACGTCGAGGCCGGTCACCTCCACGTTCGGTACGACGGTCAGCGCCCCGGCCTCGAGCGCGCTCTCGCGCATGAGGGTGCCGGCCCGCAGCGAGTCGACCACCCCCACGCTCGGCGTCCAGAAGGCCCCGATGAACTGGTCCTCCTCGATGAAGGGCACCTTCTCCTTCACGAAGGACGGCTCGACCAGGTGCGCCTCGATCCCCCACGCCTTCGCGCTCGACATGCGCCGGCGCAACTCCTCCATCCGCTCCGGCGTACGCGCGATCTCGAAGCCGCCGGACTCGGTGAAGACGCCCATCTCCTGGTACTGCCGCATCGAGTCGAGCGTCAGGTCCGTGATCTCCCGGGAGTGGTCGACGGGGAAGATGAAGTTCGACGCATGCCCGGTCGAGCCGCCCGGGTTGGGCAGCGGCCCCTTGTCGAGCTGCACGATGTCGCGCCAGCCGAGCCGCGCGAGGTGGTGGACCAGGCTGTTGCCGACGATGCCGGCGCCGATGACGACGACCTTGGCCGAGGCGGGGACGGTGGCCATGTGCTCTCCGGTTCTCTCTCATCAGTAGTTGCGCAATACGCAACGCGATGCGTCATACGGAACTGAGTCTAGGATCGCCCGGCCCCGGCCGGGAGGTCAACCCCCAGCCGGGGTGCGGACGCGATCAGGAAGCGGCGCGGCTCAAGCGAGCCAGGCGTCGACCTTGTCCTGGTTGTCGGCGATCCACTTCGCCGCGGCGTCCTCGGGCGACATGCCGTCCTGGGAGATGTACTTCGCGACGACGTTCTGGTCCTCGTTGGTCCACTCGAAGTTCTTGACCAGGTCGACCCCGGGGCCGCCCTCGTCGGCCCACGACGTGGAGACGACCTTCTGGAGCACGGTCTCCGGGTAGTCGCAGGCGACCTTGGCCAGGTCGTCCTGGCAACCCTCGCTGTACGCCGGCAGGGAGACCCGCTTGAGCGGCAGGTCGGCGAAGAGCCACTGCGGCTCGTAGAAGTAGCCGATCAGGAACTCCTTGTTCTTCTCCGCCTGCTGGAAGGCCGTGATGCTGGCGGCCTCGCTGCCGGAGAAGACGACCTTGAAGTTCAGCTTCAGGTTGCTGACGATCGCCTCGTCGAACTGCACGTAGGACGGGTCGGCACCGAGGAACTGGCCCTGCCCGCCGGACTCGCTGGTGGCGAACTGGTCGGCGTACTTGTTGAGGTTCTTCCAGTCGAGGATGTCCGGGTACTTCTCGGCCAGCCACGGCGGGACGTACCAGCCGATGATACCGACGTTGCCGTTGGGGCCGAAGGCCATCGCGCTGCCGTCGCCGGACTCGGCGAAGAACTTCTTCTCCAGGTCGGGCTGGCCCCAGTCCTCGATGATCACGTCGACCTCGCCGGTGCCGAAGCCCTGCCAGGAGACGCCCTCCTTGAGGTCCTTGTAGTTGACGGTGCAGCCGAGCTGCTCCTGCGCCACGGTGCCGACCACGTAGGCGCTGGCCTCGTAGCCGACCCAGGGGTTGACCGCCATGTTGATGTCGCCGCAGTCGCCGGCCCCGGAGGCCGCCGACTTGTTGGCCTGGGTCTCCTTCTCGATCGAGCCGCTGCTCCCGCAGCCCGCCAGCACGAACGTCGCACACGCCGCGACGGCCGCCAGTCTTCCGATCCGCGTGATCCGCATTCCATCTCCTCCGTCGTCGCCTGGGCGATCTGTTGTTCCGAGTCGGGGTGCCCGCGTCAGAGAGCGGGCGCGCGCCACCAGGGGCGCCTGGTCGGGTCGTGCGTGACGGTGTCCTTGTCGGCCGCTGCCCGGCAGATCCGGTCGACCATGATCCCGAGCAGCACGATGCTGACGCCGGCCGCGGCGCCCTTGCCCCAGTCCTCGGACCGGTTGAAGCCGAGCACCACGTCGTAGCCGAGCGCACCCGCGCCGACCATGCCACCGATGACGGCCATGGACAGCATGTAGAGCAGTCCCTGGTTGGAGGCGAGCACGAGCGAGCCGCGCGCCATCGGCAGCTGCACCTTCGTGATCTCCTGCCACGGCGTCGCGCCGGTCGACCGCGACGCCTCGAGCGTCGTGGTCGAGACGCCCTTGACGCCGTCGGCGACCAGCTTGATCGCCACCGGGGCCGCGTAGAACACGCCGGCGGCGATCGCGGTGAAGCGGGTGGGGTCGAAGAGCGCGAGCATCGGGAGGAGATAGACGAACGGCGGGATCGTCTGCCCGGCGTCGAGCACCGGGCGCACGACCAGGTCGACGACCGGGCGCCGCGCCATCCACACCCCGACCACGACGGCGAGGACCATCACCAGCACCGTGCCGACCAGGGTCATGCTCAAGGTGAGCATCGCGCCGTACCAGAGGCCGAAGAAGCGCAGGCCGGCCAGGCAGACGACCGTGGGCACCAGGACCCGGGTCCCGCCGAAGACCAGGCCGAGCAGGAGGATCGCGGTCGCGGTCACGTACCACGGCGACTCCGCCATCAGCGACTGGAGTGGGTCGAGCAGGACGTAGCTGATCGAGTTCTTGAACGACTCGGTGGCGCCGGAGAAGGTGTCGGTCACCCAGGTGGCCGCGGAGTCGACGGCATCGGCGAGCTGCGCGCCCCAGGAGGTCTCCGGGAACTCGGCGAGCGAGAGGTAGGTCCGCGAGAGGTAGACGCAGACCAGCGCGGTCGCGCCGGTGACGGCGAGCACGATGCGCCGCCGCCGGAGGTCGACCTGCCCGCGGGCGGCGCGCTCCGACGCCTCGCTGGCGGCGGTCGTGGTGCGGTCGAGCATCACCGCCATGACGACGATCAGCATGCCGGGCACGAAGCCGCCGCCGATGTCGTTGCGGGTGAGGGCCTCGATCACGGGCTGGCCGAGCCCCGGGCCGTTGACCAGGGCGGCGAGCGTCGCCATCGACAGCGCCGCCATGATCGTCTGGTTGAGGCCCACGACGATGGTCTTGCGCGCCATCGGCAGCTGCACCTTGCGGAGCCGCTGGAAGGGCGTCTGGCCGGCGGCGTCGGTCGCCTCGATGGTCGTCGGCGAGACGTTGCGGATGCCGTGCCCGGCGATCCGGATGATCGGAGGCAGCGCATAGATCAGCGTGCAGACCACGGCTGCCGAGGCGCCGATGCCGAAGAAGAGCACCACGGGCAGCAGGTAGACGAAGGTCGGCATCGTCTGGAGTACGTCGAGCGTGGTGTTGATCCCCGCCACCACCCAGGGCCGGCGGGTGGTGCCGAGCCAGACCGCGAGCGGCAGGCCGATCAGCACGGAGACCGCGACCGCCACGAACGTGACGATCAGCAGGTCCATCGAGTCCGACCAGTAGCCGAAGAGCCCGAAGGAGAGGAACGACGCGCCGACCAGCATCGCGATCCGCCAGCCGGCGACGGCCAGGCCGGTCCAGGTCGCGAGCGCGACCACCCCCAGCCAGCCGACCTGCGGCACCGGCCGCGGGAAGTCCGGGACCGAGATCAGCTGCTGCACCCGCGTGACGACGTCGGTGAACCAGGCCCCGATGTCGTAGCTGAGCGCGATGATCGGGTTGGTGTCGCGGCTCGCGAGCACGGCGTCGCGGAAGCCGGCCAGCTCGCGGTGGACGTCGGTCTGCTCCCGGACCGGGATCTGGAGGGTGTCGGTGCCCTTCGTGAACGCCCACACCACGATCCAGCCGCCGAGGACCACCAGCGCCCACGCCCACCTCGGCAGCGAGCGCGGCTCCCGCGGCGGTGGCGGCTCGGCGCCGGTCTCGGGCCTCGCCGGAGCGAGAGTGCTCATGCGGGGTCCCCAGGGCGTTGTTCGACGGAGGAGCGGAGCGGGGGAGGAGAAGAACGTCGTGGGGTGTTCATGCGTGTGCTTCTTCCTCGGCGACGACCACGCGGAGGATCGCGTCGTCGTCGACGATGCCGACCAGCTCTCCGTCGTCGACCACGCGCACCGGGTGGGCGGACGCGAGCGCGGCCTGGGCCGCCTTGCGCACGATCGTGTCGGAGCTCATCACCGGGCCCTCGGCGGAGTCGTCGGTCCGCGGGTCGCGCATCACCCACTTGAGGGTGAGCACGTGCGAGCGCGGTACGTCGGAGGTGAAGTCCCTGACGTAGTCGTCGGCCGGGGCGCCGACCACCTCGTCCGGCGTGCCGATCTGGACCAGCGCGCCGTCGCGCATGATCAGGATCCGGTCGCCCAGCTTGAGCGCCTCCTGCAGGTCGTGGGTGATGAAGACCATGGTCTTGCCGAGCTCGCGGTGGAGCCGGATCACCTCGTTCTGCATGTCGCGGCGGATCAGCGGGTCGAGCGCGGAGAACGGCTCGTCGAAGAGCAGCAGCGCCGGGTCGTTCGCCAGCGCCCGGGCCAGGCCGACGCGCTGCTGCATGCCGCCGGAGAGCTGGTCGGGGTAGGACCGCTCGAAGCCCGACAGGCCCACCAGGCCGACGATCTCCTCCGCCTTCGCCCGGCGCTCCCTCTTGCCGATGCCCCTGACCTCCAGGCCGTAGGCGACGTTGTCGATCACCTGACGGTGCGGCAGCAGCCCGAAGTGCTGGAACACCATCGAGGCATGGGTACGCCGCAGGTCGCGCAGCTCGCTCTCGCCGGCCTTGGTGATGTCGCGGCCGTCGATGACGACCTCGCCCGCGGTCGGCTCGATCAGCCGGGTCAGGCAGCGCACCAGCGTCGACTTGCCCGAGCCGGACAGGCCCATCACGACGAAGACCTCGCCGGGCGCGACGTCGAAGGAGACGTCGCGGACCCCCACGACGCAGCCGGTCCGCTCCTTCAGCTCGGCCCGGGAGAGCTCCGCGTCCGGCGTACCGACGATCCGGTCGGCGCCGCGGCCGAAGATCTTCCAGAGGTTCCTGACCGAGAGGGCGGCATCGCTCATGACGACTCCTGCGAGGGGTAGAGCGGCATGCCGTCGCGGTGGCGGTAGTACGGCACGTCGGCGGGTGGGAGCGGCGGGTTGCCGGCGATGAGGTCCGCGGCCTTCTCGGCGACCATCATCACGGGGGCGTAGATGTTGCCGTTGGTGACGTAGGGGAAGACCGACGCGTCGACCACGCGCAGCCCCTCGACGCCGTGCACCCTCATCGAGCCGGGGTCGACCACGGACACCTCGTCGACGCCCATCCTGGCGGTGCACGAGGGGTGCAGCGCGGTCTCGGCGTCGGCGCGCACCCAGTCCAGGATCTGCTCGTCGGTCTCGACGTCCGGACCGGGCGAGAGCTCGCCGTCGTTGTACGGCGCGAAGGCCGGCTGGTTGAGGATGCCGCGCGCGACCCGGACCGCCTCGACCCACTCGCGGCGGTCGTTCGGCGTCGAGAGGTAGTTGAACAGGATCGACGGGTGCTGTCTCGGGTCGCGGCTGCGGATCCGCACATGCCCGCGGGTGTCGGCGTACATCGGCCCGATGTGCACCTGGTAGCCGTGGCCCTCGGTCGGCGCGGAGCCGTCGTACCGGATCGCGACCGGCAGGAAGTGGAACATCAGGTTCGGGTAGTCGACGTCCTCGTTGCTGCGGCAGAAGCCGCCGCCCTCGAAGTGGTTGGTGGCGCCGAGCCCGCGGCGGTGGACCAGCCACTGGTAGCCGATGCCCGGGCGCCTGCGCCACTTCAGGCCGGGCGCGATCGAGACCGGCTGCCTGGACGCGTACTGGATGTAGACCTCGAGGTGGTCCTGCGCGTTCGCGCCGACGCCGGGCAGGTGCTGCACGACCGGGATGCCGTGCCGCCGCAGCAGCTCCTCGTCGCCGACGCCGGAGAGCTGGAGCAGCTGCGGGGTGTTGATCGCGCCGCCGCAGAGGATCACCTCGCCGGCATGGGCGGTACGCCGGACGCGGCCGGCGCGCAGGTAGTCGACTCCGGTCGCTCTGTTGGCGTCGAACCGGACGCCGGTGACGAGGGCCAGGGTCTCGACCCTGAGGTTCCTCCGGTGCCTCACGGGGTGCAGGTAGGCACGGGCGGCGGAGAGCCGGCGGCCGCGGTGCACGTTGCGGTCGAACCTCGCGAACCCCTCCTGCCGGTAGCCGTTGACGTCGTCGGTCAGCGGGTAGCCGGCCTCCTGGACGGCGGCGAAGAAGGCGGCGAAGAGCGGGTTGGTCGCCGGGCCGCGCTCCAGCACCAGCGGCCCGTCGCCGCCGCGCCAGTCGTCGGCGCCGACGCTGCCGTCCTCGAGGAGGCGGGTCTCCATCCGCTTGAAGTAGGGCAGGCAGTGGAGGTAGTCCCACTCCTTCATCCCCGGCTCGGCCGCCCAGCGCTCGTAGTCCATCGGGTTGCCGCGCTGGAAGATCATCCCGTTGATCGACGACGACCCGCCGAGCACCTTGCCGCGGGCGTGGAACACCCTGCGTCCGTTGAGGTTCGGCTCCGGGTCGGTCTCGTACCTCCAGTCGTAGAGCCGGTTCCCGATCGGGAACGGCAGCGCCGCCGGCATGTGGATGAACGGGTCGACCCGGAAGTCCGAGCGCCCGGCCTCCAGCACGAGCACCGACGTGCCGGGGTCCGCGGAGAGCCGGTTGGCCAGCGCGCACCCCGCCGAGCCGCCGCCCACGATCACGTAGTCGTACCGGTCCCGACTCACGATCCGAACCATCTCTGCTCGACCGGGCGGATGTTGTGCCAGACGTGCTTGGTCTCGCGGTACTCCTCGAGCCCGGCCCGCCCGAGCTCGCGGCCGATGCCCGACTGCTTGTAGCCGCCCCACTCGGCCTGCGGCACGTACGGGTGGTAGTCGTTGATCCAGACCGTCCCCATCCGCAGCCGCGCCGCGACCCGCTGGCCCCGGCCGGCGTCCCGGGTCCACACCGCGCCGGCCAGCCCGTAGATCGAGTCGTTGGCGATCCGCACCGCCTCGTCCTCGTCGCGGAAGGTCTCCACGGTCAGCACGGGGCCGAACGACTCGTCCTGGGTCACCGACATGTCGCCGCGGCAGCCGTCGAGGATCGTCGGCAGGTAGTAGAACCCGTCGGCGAGGGACGGGTCGTCCGGGCGGCGGCCGCCGGTGCGGAGTACGGCGCCCTCGGCGATCCCGCGGGCGACGTACTCCTCGACCTTGGCGCGGTGCGCGGCACTGGTGAGCGGGCCGGTCTCGGCCTTCTCGTCGAACGGGCCACCGAGGCGGATGTGCTCGGCGCGCTCGACCAGGGCGTCGACGAACGCGTCGTGGATCGACTCCTCGACCACGAGCCGCGCGCCGGCCGAGCAGACCTGGCCGGAGTGCAGGAAGACCGCGGTCAGCGCGAAGTCGAGGGCGACGTCGAGGTCGGCGTCCGCGAAGACGATGTTGGGGTTCTTGCCGCCGAGCTCCAGCGCGACCCGCTTCACGGTGCCGGCCGCGGCGGCCATCAGCGCGCGCCCGGTGGCGAGGCCGCCGGTGAAGGAGACCAGGTCGACGCGCGGGTCGGTCGCCAGCGGCGCCCCGGCCGTGGCGCCGGCGCCGAGCACGAGGTTGCCGACGCCCGGGGGCAGGCCGGCCTCCTCCAGCAGCCGCATCAGGTGTACGGCGGTGTGCGGGGTCAGCTCGCTCGGCTTCAGCACGAAGGTGTTGCCGGCCGCGAGGCAGGGCGCGACCTTCCAGGACACCTGGAGCAGCGGGTAGTTCCAGGGCGTGATCAGGCCGCAGACGCCGACCGGCTCGTGCCCGATCCGGCTGACCACGTCGGCGTTGCCGGTGTCGACCACCCGGCCGGCGTCCTCGGCCGCGACCCGGCCGTAGTGCCGGAGGACCGCGGCCACGTCGGCCATGTCGTAGCGGCTCTCCACCAGCCGCTTGCCGGTGTCGAGTGACTCGAGCCGGGCGAGCTCCTCGGCGTCGCGGTCGACCAGGTCGGCGACCGCCAGCAGCAGGTCGCCGCGGTCGCGCGCCGGGCGCTGCGGCCACGAGCCCTGGTGGAAGGCCCGGTGCGCCGCGGCGATGGCGGCGTGGGTGTCCTCGGCGGTGGCCTCGTCGACCTCGGCGACCAGCGAGCCGTCCGCGGGGCACCTGATCTCGCGGCGCGCTCCACCCCGCGCGCTCGTCCACGCGCCGTCCACGTAGAGCTCTGCCACCTCGGGACCCACTCCCTGCCCGGATCGCTGAGTTGCGTATCACGCAACGTGATGCTCTCCGCGCAACCGGTTGTCAGTGCTGAGGATGCTGTCCGGCCACCCGGTCGTCAAGCAGAATCGATGAGTTGTGACCCCATTTGTGACTCAGCGGTGACCCCAGCCGAGGCGGTGCGACACCTCGGCCGCGGCCTCGACGAGCTGCGGGAGCACCTCGTCGACGCGCGTGCCCGGGAGCCGGAACGTCGGCCCCGACACGCTCATCGAGGCGATCACGTCCCCGTGCGCGTTGCGGATCGGCGCCGCCACGGCGGTCAGCCCCTCCTCCAGCTCGTCGACCGCGACGGCGTACCCCTGCTGGCGGACCTGCTCGAGCTCCGCGCGCAGCTTGGCCTTCGTGGTGATCGTGAGCGAGGTGTAGCGCGAGAGGCTGCCGAGCACCGCGGCGACCTTCTTGTCGTCCAGGCCGCTCAGCAGCACCTTGCCGTTGCTAGTGGCGTGCAGCGGGATGTGCTGGCCGACCCAGTTGTGCGGCTGGAGCGCGGACGAGCCGGCGACCTGGTCGAGGTAGAGCGCCGAGCTCTCGGAGAGTACGGCGATGTTGACGGTCTCGCGGGTGTCCGCGGCGAGCTGCCGGCAGACCGGCCGGGCCTCCTGCACCAGGTCGAGCCGGGCGGTGGTCGCGCCGGCGAGGCGCAGCACGCCGACGCCGAGCCGGTAGCGGCCGCGCTCGGTGGTCTGCTCGACGAGCCGGTGGGCCTCGAGCGTGCTGACGAGGCGGAACGCGGTGCTCTTGTGGACGCCGAGCTCGCCGGCGATCTCGGTGACCCCGGCCTCGCCGAGGCGTGCCAGCACCTCGAGGATGGTCAGCGCCCGGTCGACCGACTGGACGCTGGCGCCTGCGTCGTTCACGATGGCGACAGTAGCGGAGATCTGTTGCGTATCGCAGATCGGGTTTCGGTCGACGCAACACCCGTGCCAAGGTGGACCCGTGCCCTCACTCGCGCCCCCGACGATCGCGGCCGGCGACTTCGTCCTCATCCTCTCCTGCCCCGACCGGCCCGGCATCGTGCACGCGGTGACCGGCTTCCTCGTCGCGCAGGGCGGCAACATCCTGGAGAGCCAGCAGTTCGGCGACCGGCTCAGCGGCCGGTTCTTCATGCGCATCGACGTCGAGGTGCCCGGGCCGGCCACCGCCGACGACCTGCGCGCGTCGTTCGCCGACATCGCCGCCCAGTTCGACATGACCGTCGAGCTCTGGGACGCGCGGGCGCCGTACCGGACCCTGATCCTGGTGTCCAAGCACCTGCACTGCCTCAACGACCTGCTGTTCCGCACCAGCACCGGCTCGCTGCAGATCGACGTCCCGGCGGTCGTCTCGAACCACCCGGACGCCGGCGAGATGGCGGCGTCGTACGGCGTGCCCTTCCACCACATCCCGGTCACGCCGGACACCAAGCCGCGGGCCGAGGCGCAACTGCTCGAGCTCGTGGAGGAGCTCGACGTGCACCTCGTCGTACTCGCGCGCTACATGCAGGTGCTCTCCGACGACCTGTGCCGGTCGCTGTCCGGGCGAGCGATCAACATCCATCACTCGTTCCTGCCGAGCTTCAAGGGCGCCAAGCCCTACCACCAGGCCTTCGACCGCGGCGTGAAGCTGGTCGGCGCGACCGCGCACTACGTCACCGCCGACCTCGACGAGGGCCCGATCATCGAGCAGGACGTGATGCGCGTCGACCACGGCTACGACCAGGACGCGATGGTCGGCGCCGGCCGCGACGTCGAGGCCCAGGTCCTCTCCCGGGCGGTCCGCTGGCACTCCCAGTCCCGGGTCCTCCTCAACGGCTCCCGCACCGTCGTCTTCCGCTGACTCGGCTCGTCTTGCCCGCCTGAAGGGCGCGAGTCGGCGCGTCTTGTCCACCCGGGGATGCCGAGTCGGCGCGTCTTGCCCACCCCAGCGGGCAACTTGCGCCGACTCGGCGGATCCTGGCGGGCAAGTTGCGCCGAGTCGGCGTCCCAGCTGGCGCGTCCCCGCTCAGTCACCCAGCTCGGCCCGCCGGCGTACGACGTAGGCCTCGAGCTCCTCGCGGATCGACTCGTCCAGGGGCGGCTGCTGGTACTCCTCGAGCCGCTTCTGCCACACGTCGCCGGCCCGGGCGGCGGTGTCCTTGGCGCCGTTCCGCATCCAGCGCTCGTAGTTCTCCGAGGAGGAGAGGAACGGCCGGTAGAAGCAGGTGCGGAACCGCTCCATCGTGTGCATCGCGCCGAGGAAGTGGCCGCCGTGGCCGACCTCCTGGTGCGCGTCGAAGGCCAGCGACGCCTCGTCGATCTCCAGCGGCGTGAACTCGTGCTGGAGCATCTGCACCAGCTCGGCGTCGATGACGAACTTCTCGTAGCCCGACACCAGCCCGCCCTCGAGCCAGCCGGCGGAGTGCATCACCCAGTTCGCGCCGGCGAGGAACGTCGGCAGCAGCGTCATCATCGCCTCGTAGCCGGCCTGCGCGTCCGGCACCTGCGAGGACGTCAGCCCGCCGCCGGTGCGGAACGGCAGCCCGAAGCGCCGCGCGATCTGACCGGTGCAGAGCAGTCCGATGCCGGACTCCGGCGTACCGAACGTCGGGGAGCCGGACTGCATGTCGATGTTGGAGAGGAACGACCCGAACACCACCGGGCAGCCCGGCCGGATCAGCTGCGAGAGCGCGATGCCCGAGAGCGCCTCGGCCATCTGCTGCACCAGCGCGGCCGGGATCGTCACCGGCGACATCGCGCCCATCAGGATGAAGGGGGTGAGTACGACGGGCTGGTTGGCCGCCGAGTACTCGAACTGCGCCTCGAGCATCCGGTCGTCCCACCGCAGCGGGCTGTTGCAGTTGATCAGCGAGATGATCGCGGGCGTCTCCTCGATCGTCTCGCGGGACCCGAACAGGATCTCGGTCATCGCGATCGTGTCGCGGGCGTTGACCCCGGACACCACGTTGCCCATGTAGACCTTGTCGGTCAGCGTCTGCAGCGCGTAGGTCATGTCGAGGTGCCGGCTGTCGAGCGGGGTGTCGTTCGGCTCGGTGATCACGCCACCCGCGGAGTCGAGCACGCCGAAGGACTGCGACAGCTTCGCGAAGTTGCGGAAGTCCTCCATGGTGCCGTCGCGGCGGACGTCGCCCTGGCGCACGAACGGCGGGCCGTAGACCGCCCCGAACGCCATCGCGTCGCCGCCGATGTGCACGGAGTTCTCTGGGTTGCGCGCCTGGAGGTCGAACTCGCGCGGCGCCCTGGCCACCTGCTCGAGCACGAAGTCCGGGTCGAGGAAGACCGTGTTCTCCTCCACCTTCTGGCCGGCCGCGGCGAACAGGTCGCGCGCCCGGGCGTCCATGAACTCGACGCCGATCTCGCTGACCAGCCGGCGCCAGCCGGCGTCCAGCGTCGCCATCGCGTCCTCGGACAGCACCTCGTAGCGCGGCATCCGGTTGCGGAACATCGCTCCTCCTGCCTAACCTCATGATGTGGGACTACAGTTCCACAACATGGAACAGGACGGAAGACATGGCTGAGGCGAGCACCGGCACCCAGGCGGTCGACCGCGCCGCCGCGCTGGTCGAGACCGTCGTGCACGCCGACCAGCCGCTCAGCTTCGCCGACCTCCAGGAGGCCAGCGGCCTCGCCAAGTCGACGACCTCGCGGATGCTCGCCGCCCTCGAGCGCGGCGGCCTGCTCGAGCGCGACCGCGACGGGTCCTACGTCGCCGGCAGCCTGTTCTGGCTGTACGCCGCCCGGCACGACCCCTGGGAGGAGTTGGTCCGCCTGGCGCGACCGGCGATGGAGCGGATCGGCGAGGAGACCTCGGAGAGCGTGCACCTCTCGGTCGCCCGCGGCGAGAAGGTCGTGCAGGTCGCCCAGGTGGACAGCCGCTACCTGCTCGGCACCCGCGACTGGACCGAGATCGACGTGCCCGCGCACACCTCGGCGCTCGGCAAGGTCTTCTACGCGTGGGACGCGCTGCCGCTCCCGACCGGCCCGCTCGAGGGCCTGACCCCCGCCACCGTCACCGACCCCGACGCGCTGCGCCGCGACGGCGTCCGCACCCGCAGGCGCGGCTGGGCGGTCACCCACGGCGAGCTCGAGGTCGGGCTCACCGGCATCGCCGTACCCGTCCGCGGCGCCCGCGGCGACGTGGTCGCCGCCCTCGGCATCTCGGGGCCGACCCCACGACTCGAGGACCGCCTCGACGAGCTCGGCAAGAACCTGTCGTCCCACGCCGCGCAGCTGTCGACGCTGCTGCGCGGCCGAGCACCCAAGGAGGGTGTGGCATGAATACCCCACGAAGTTCTGCTCCCCCCGCTTCGCTCCTTCCGCACAACTTCGAGGGGACCCCAAGAACATGACCCCAGAGGAGATCCTGCAAGGGCTCTACGACGAGACCCTGGTCGGCAACGCACCGCGCGTGCTCGAGCTGACCGAGGAGGGCCTGGCCACGCAGATGGAGCCGCAGACGCTGCTCTTCGACGCGCTCATCCCCTCGCTCGAGGAGGTCGGCGCGCGGTTCGAGCGCGGCGACTTCTTCGTGCCCGAGATGCTCATCGCCGGCCGCGCGATGGCCGGCGCGATGGAGCGGCTGCGCCCGCTGCTCGCCGAGACCGGCGTCGAGACGATCGGCAAGTTCCTCATGGGCACGGTCAAGGGCGACGTCCACGACATCGGCAAGAACCTGGTCAACATCATGCTCGAGGGCGCCGGCTTCGAGGTGATCGACCTCGGCGTGCAGGTCGCGCCGGAGCGGTTCGTCTCCGCGATCGAGGAGCACCGGCCCGACATCGTCGGCTTCTCGGCGTTCCTCACCACGACGATGCCGATGTTCAAGGCCAACATCAACGCGCTCGAGAAGGCCGGCCTGCGCGGCGAGGTCGTCGTCATGGTGGGCGGCGCCCCCGTCACCCAGGAGTACGCCGACGCGGTCGGTGCCGACGGGTACGCCGCCGACGCCTCGGCCACGGTCAAGCGGGCCAAGGCGCTGCTCGACGAGCGCCGCGCCAAGGTGCCCGCATGAGTCTCCACACGGTCCTTCGGGGTACGGGCGCCGAGGTCGTGCTGGGCCACGACCGGCGCTTCTGCCTGATCGGCGAGCGGATCAACCCGACCGGCCGCCGGATCTTCCAGGAGCAGCTGCGCGCCGGCGACCTGTCCGCGATCGAGAGGGACGTCAAGGCCCAGGTCGAGGGCGGCGCCGACGTACTCGACGTCAACATGGGCGTCCCGCTCACCGACGAGCCCGAGCTGCTGGCCGAGGCGATCCGGCTCGTGCAGTCGCTGACCGACCTGCCGATCTGCATCGACTCCTCGGTGGTCGAGGCGCTGGAGGCCGGACTCGCGGCCTACCAGGGCCGGGCGCTGGTCAACTCGGTCACCGCCGAGGACGACCGACTCGCGCTCATCCTCCCGCTGGTCAAGAGGTACGACGCCGCGATCATCGCGCTGCCCAACGACCACGACGAGATCCCGATGGAGGCCGACAAGCGCGTCGACCTGACCGCGAAGATCATCCGGGTCGCGACCGAGGAGTACGGCATCGACCGGGCCGACATCGTGATCGACCCGCTGGCGATGCCGATCGGCGCGGACACCGGCACCTCGCTGGTGACCTTCGAGACGATGCGCCGGGTCCGTGACGAGTTCGGCGTGAACATGACCTGCGGCGCGTCGAACACCTCCTTCGGCATGCCCGACCGGCACACCCTCGGCGCCGCCTGGCTGCCGATGGCGATGACCGCCGGCCTCACCAGCGCGATCATGGACACCCGCACCCCGCAGATCGTCGACGCCGTGAAGGCGGCCGACGTCTTCTTGAACCACGACGAGTGGGGCATGGCCTGGATCGCGGCCCACCGGGCGAAGGCGGCCGCCTCGGCATGAGCACCCCATGACCGAGGGGACCGGCCGCGTCGACCTCGCGTTCACCGTCGAGGACACCGAACGCAGGGTCCGTGTGCCCCCCGGCGTCACCGTCTTCGACGCGGCGTCGTGGAACGGCATCGCCATCGACTCCACCTGCGGCGGCCACGGCACCTGCCACAAGTGCAAGGTGCGCATCGAGGGGCCCTCGCCCATCACGCGGCACGACGTCAAGACCTTCACCCGCGAGCAGCTCGACGCCGGCTGGCGGCTGGCCTGCCTGGTCAACGCCACCCGCGACCTGGCCGTCGACGTACCTCCCCTGACCACCCGTCCCAAGGCCGCGACCGTCGGCGTCGGCCGGCAGGTGATCCTGCGGCCGGCGATCCAGAAGCGGTACGTCGAGCTCGAGGAGCCCACGCTCGCCGACCAGCGCACCGACCTGGCCCGGCTCCTCGACGCGATCGACGACCTCGAGCCGCGCCCGGACCTGCACCTGCTGCGCCGGCTGCCGACCGTGCTGCGGCAGGCCGACTTCAAGGTCACCGCGGTGGTCGTCGACGAGGCGCTGGTCGAGGTGGAGCCGGGCGACACCACGCGCACGGCGTACGCCATCGCCTTCGACCTCGGCACCACCACGGTCGTCGCGACGCTGCTCGACGTCACGACGGGCACGCCGGTCGCGGTGGCGTCGATGCTCAACCGGCAGCAGCCGTTCGGCGGCGACGTGATCACCCGGATCAGCGCCACGATGATGGACCCCGCCGCGCTCGGCCGGCTGCAGGCCGCGGCCCAGGAGACGCTGGCGACGCTGGCCGCGCAGGTGTGCACCGAGGGCGGCGTCGACCCGGCCCACGTCTACGAGGTCGCGATCGCCGGCAACGCCACGATGACCGCGCTCGCGCTCGGGATCGACCCCGAGCCGCTCGGCGTCGCGCCGTTCATCATGTCGACCACCCAGCCGCCCGACCTGCTCGCCGCCGACCTCGGCCTGACGCTGCATCCGCGGGCGCGGGTCACGCTGTTCCCGGCGCTCGGGGCGTACGTCGGCGGCGACATCGTCGCCGGCATGCTCGCGACCGGGATGGACCGCGACAAGCGCACCCGGCTCTTCATCGACGTCGGCACCAACTGCGAGATCGTCGTCAGCGACGGCGACCGGATCCTCTCCACCGCGGCACCGGCCGGCCCGGCGTTCGAGGGCGGCGCGATCCGCTGCGGCATGCGCGCGGCCGACGGCGCCATCGAGGTCGTGAAGCTGACCGACGACGTCGAGCTGGGCGTGATCGGCGACGCCGAGCCGCGCGGTCTCTGCGGCTCGGGTCTGGTCGACGCGGTCGCCGAGCTGGTGAAGGCCGGGCTCCTCGACCCGTCCGGGCGGTACGTCGCCGACGACGTCGCCAAGGAGGTCGCCCCCTCGCTCGCCGACCGGCTCACCTACCTCGGCCAGGAGCGCGTGTTCGTGCTGCACCGGCCGAGCCCGGACGCCGAGCCCGAGGACTGCGTGGTGCTCTCGCAGCGCGACGTACGCGAGCTGCAGTTCGCCAAGGCCGCGATCTCGACCGGCTGGACGCTGCTGCTCGAGGAGCTCGGCCTCGAGCACCGCGACGTGCAGCAGGTGCTGCTCGCCGGGTCGTTCGGCTCCTACCTCTCCGCCGCCTCGGCCGTCCGCATCGGGCTCGTGCCGAAGCTGCCGGTGCTGCGCATCGTCGCCGCCGGCAACGTCGCCGGCGAGGGCGCGAAGATGGCGCTGCTCTCGGTGCGCGAGCGCGCCGGCGCGCAGGCGCTGCTGGAGGAGGTGACCTATGTCGAGCTCTCCGACCGCGCCGACTTCAACGACCGGTTCGTCGACCAGCTCGCGTTCTGACCGCGTCGCACTGATCGCGTGCGGCGCGATCGCCCAGCCCTGCAAGGAGATCGTGGACCGCAACGGCTGGCCGGTCGACGTCCACCCGCTGCCCCCGCTGCTGCACAACCAGCCCCAGCACATCGCGGGAGAGGTACGCCGCCTCGCGGCCGACCTGCGCTCGGCGTACTCCTCCGTCGTGGTCGGCTACGCCGACTGCGGCACCTACGGCGCTCTCGACTCCGTGTGCGAGGAGCTGTCGCTGGAGCGGCTGCCGGGGCTGCACTGCTACGACCTCTACGCCGGTGCGTCGCGGATCGAGGCGCTCTTCGACGAGCAGCCCGGCACCTACCTGCTCACCGACTTCCTGGTGCGATCCTTCGCCCGGACCGTCGAGCAGGAGCTCGGCCTCGACCGGTGGCCGGAGCTGCGCGACGCCTACTTCGGCCACTACACCCGCGTCGTCTGGCTCGCCCAGGCCCCCGACGACGAGCTGCGCCACCTCGCCGCCGAGGCGGCGGAGCGGATCGGGCTCCCGCTGACCGTCGTCGAGACCGGCGATCCTCGCCTGGAGGACGCGCTGCGTCGTACCGTCCTCGGGTGAGCCATCCCGTCGTCCGCCAGACCGTCCTCGACTGCCGCGAGCCGCGCCGGCTCGGCGACTTCTACCGCGACCTGCTCGGCTGGGCCTACCGGCCCGGCGACGAGACCCCGGAGGACGACGAGGACTGGCTGGTGCTCCGGCCGGTCGACGGCCGCTACGGGCTCGCCTTCCAGGGCAACCCGGAGTACGTCTCGCCGGTGTGGACACCCGGGCCCGACCGCCCCGGCGACCAGCAGATGACGATGCACCTCGACCTCACCGTCCCCGACGCCGCGAGCCTCGAGGAGCAGCGCCGCCGGGTGCTCGCCCTCGGCGGCGCCGTCCTCCTCGACCGCACCGACGACGAGGACGAGCCGCTCTACGTGTTCGCCGACCCGTCCGGCCACCCCTTCTGCATCTTCGTGGCGTAGCCCGGCTGCGCCGGGACCGTCGAGACACCCGGAATGGCCCTGATTCGGGCGTTTTGAGGGCAGTTTCTGGTGTCTCGACGGGAAACGACTGCGAAGGCTCAGCGAGCCAGCCGGCCCAGCAGGTCCTGCCGCCACGCCTCGGTCTCGGCGACCTGGTTGAACGTGAAGACGTGCAGCCCCTCCACCAGCGCGGACGGCTCCCCGAGGGTGGGCGCGCACCTCTCCAGGAACTTCTCACCGGTGAAGCCGCCGGGCGCGGCCAGCCGGGCGAAGGTGCCCTTGTGCTTGGCGAGGAACCGGGTGGACTCGCCCACGCCGATCTTGGTCGCCATCGACAGCAGCTTGGCGCGGTCGACCGGGCCGGGGATGCCGAGCAGCAGCGGCATCGTGATGCCGCGCCGCCGCATCCGGTGCACCCAGTCGCGGATCACCGTGGGGTCGAAGGTCAGGTTGCTGACGACGTGCGTGGCGTAGCGGCGCTTGTCCCACATCGACTGCACGGTCAGGTCGTCGTGAATGGTGGGGTGCGACTCCGGGTAGCCGGCGATGCCGACCTGGGCGAACGGCCGGCCGAGGTCCGCGAGATCCTCCAGCAGCGCCAGCGCGTCCGGGTAGTCGCCGGCCGGCTCCGCGTCGCCGCCGGGCACGAAGACCCGGCTGATCCCCTTGCCGGTCAGCCGCGCGCAGATCTCGGCGAGCTCGGCGCGGCCGGTGACCATCCGGGCCGCGACGTGGGGCACCACGGTGTAGCCGTGCCCGGCGAGTCGCTCACTCAGGTCGAACGTCGCCTCGAGCCCCTTGCCGGGCGAGGCGGTCACGGTGATCGCCACGTCCCGCGGCACGTGCGCGAGCACCTTGTCCTCCGTCGATGCCGTGGGCAGCACCTCGTACCGGGCCTGCCCGAGCAGCCGGACCATGGTCTTGGTGGACGACACCTTGTTGCGCATGATGGAACTCGTTTCGTGATGCGCACCGACGAGGGCGAGTCTAGACCTCGGGCTTCCGGATCGTCACCCACGAGATCGCGCCGCCGGCCGCGAGCAGCGCGGCGCAGATCACCACGGCGGAGCGGTACGCCGCGTCGAAGGCCGTCGGGTCGGCGTACTCCTCCCCGGCGAGGCCGACCGCCACCGGCAGCGCGGCGACCGCGAGCAGCGAGCCCGCGCGAGCGACGGCGTTGTTGACGCCGCTCGCGATGCCGGCGTGCTCGTCGGGCGCGGCGGCCAGGACGGTCGCGGTGAGCGGCGCGACCATCAGCGCCAGCCCGAGGCCGAAGACGGTCAGGCCGGGCAGTACGTCGGTCCAGTAGTCCACGTCCTGGCCGACCGCGAGCAGCAGGAGCGTGCCGCCCGCCATCAGCAGCGGCCCGACCGTCATCGGGATCCGGGGGCCGATGCGGGTGCCGAGCTCGCCGCCCCTGGCGGCCAGCAGCAGCATGCAGATCGTGATCGGCAGGGTCGCGATGCCGGCCTCGAGCGCGCCGTACCCGCCGACGGTCTGGAGCTGGAGCACCAGGAAGAAGAGGACGGCGCCGAGCGCGGCATACACGACCAGCGTCATCGCGTTGGCGGCGCTGAAGGTGCGGTCGGCGAAGATGCCCAGTGGCAGCATCGGGTGGTCGCTGCGGCGCTCGTCGACGACGTACCCGGCCGCGGCGAGCACCGTCACGACCAGCGCCCACGGCGCCCAGGCGCCGCCCCACCCGATCAGCGCGTAGGTGAGGCCGCCGAGCGCGAGGGCCGCGCAGGTGGCGCCGACCACGTCGAGCTCGCGCGGAGCGTTGGGGTCGCGGGTCTCGGGCACGGCCCGCTGCGCGACGGCCACGGTGAGTACGGCGATGGGCGGGTTGATCAGGAAGATCCAGCGCCAGTCGGCGTACTGCACCAGCCCGCCGCCGACGAACGGCCCGATCGCCGCGGCGATGCTGCCGAGGCCGGACCAGGCGCCGATCGCCTGCGCGCGGTCCTCGCGGGCGAACGCGCCCTGGATCATCGCCAGGCTGCCCGGGGTGAGCAGCGCGGCGCCGAGGCCCTGGAGGACGCGGGCCGCGATGAGCACCTCGGGGCTGGGCGCGATCCCGCACAGCAGCGAGGCGAGCGCGAACCAGATCGTGCCGACGACGAACATCCGGCGCCGGCCGTAGCGGTCGCCCAGCGAGCCGCCGAGCAGGATCAGGCTGGAGAGCGAGAGCAGGTAGCCGTTCGAGATCCACTGGAGCTCGGCCAGCGACGCGCCGAGGTCCTCGCCGATCGTCCGCAGCGCGACGTTGACGACCGTGCCGTCGAGCATCGTCATGCCCGAGCCGAGGACCGCGGCCAGGACGACGGCCCGCCCGGTCGCCGTACCGAGCCGGACGCCTCCCGCCAATCCGGATCCCTCGGTCACTCCGAAAGAGTAGAGAGTCAGGGACATCCCCGATGAGAGCGACCCCTCCCCCCACCTAGGATTCAGCAATGGCGCAGGCGACCTACTCCGCGGCCAGGCTGGCGGAGCACGTCGACCGGCTCGGGATCGAGCACCCGCCCATCGACCTGGCGAGCGTCGACTACTCCGTACGCCGGCCCGAGGAGCTCGACACCCGCTTCGGCCACGTCCTCGACTACATGGCCCGGGTCGAGCTCGAGGTCGACCGCAACGTCCTCGAGCTCACCACGCTGCTCCCCGACCCGCCCGACATCGACCAGCGGTTCTACGCCGAGGTGTGGCAGCCGCAGGAGACCCGGCACGGTCTGATCCTCGACGAGTTGCAGACCCACCTCGGCCGCCCGAACGCCGACACCGACCTGACCTCGGTCGGCGTGAAGATGAGGATCCTCGGTGCCCTGGCCCACCTCGACGCGTTCCAGGACGTCTGCCGGATGCTCTACTACCTGACCGGCATGGCCACCGAGCGCTCGGCGGTGCTCGCCTACAACCTGCTCTACGACGGTGTCGCGGACCTCGGCGAGGATGCGGTCGCCCAGACGGTGATCGCGCCGATCCGCCGCCAGGAGCCGGGCCACTACGCGTTCTACCAGCTCTCCGCGCGCGGCCTCTGGGCCGAGCTCGCCGGCTGGCAGCGGTGGCTGGTGCGCCGGATGCGCCGCTTCTCCTTCGCCCCCGTCGGCGCCAACGACGACGAGCAGCTGGCCGACTTCGGCGAGGTCATGCGCAGCCTCGGCGTCGACGACACCGACGACTTCGCCGAGCAGATCTCCCGCGTCGAGCGCGACCTGCTCTGGGCCCACCGGTGCGGCCTCCCAGTCCCGCCGTACGTCGCCCGCGTCTTCCGCGAGGCGGTCGAGCTGGCCGAGGCCCGGCGCGCGGGTTAGGGCTGTCGGAATCCCCGGTCAGCCGGGGATCCCTGACGTTGTCAGGGGTTGCAACGCCCGACAACGTCAGGAAGAGCCTGACCAGCTCAGCCGCGCAGCACCCGGGCGGCGACCCAGGCGATGTCGTCGGCGGTCCGTGCCGGCGACGCCGAGGGCTGCATGACGTGGCTGAGCACCACCCGCACCACCATGTCGATGGCGGCGTCGAGGTGCTCGGCGTCCAGCCCGACGGAGTACGGCGCGACGCGCTCGCCCACGACGAGCTTGGCCGCCGCGAGCAGCGACTCGGCGTGCGTGGTCAGCAGCGGCAGCAGCTCGGTGTCGGCGCCGTGCGTGGCGGAGACGACCGCGTGCAGGAGCTTGTTGTCCTGGGCGAGCTCGAGCACCCCGCGCGACGCCGCCCGGATCGCCTCGACCAGGTCGGCGGGCTGCTCGTCGAAGGCCGCGGTCACGACGCCGAGGAAGCGGTCGAGCTCGCCGAGGATCATCGCCTCGGCGAGGCCGGGCTTGGCGCCGACCTCGTTGTAGACGGTCTGCCGACTCACCCCGACCCGGTCGGCGAGGGCGCCCATCGTCACCGCCGACCAGCCGGACTCGGTGGTCATCGCGGCCGCGGCAGCGACGATGCGCGAGTGCATCGTCGGCGCCGGGGTCATGACCGCCAGTCTAGGAATCGCCAGTGTGGGAATCAGGCCACCGCCTCCGTCAGCGGGACGAAGTCGACCTTCTCGCGCACGCCGCAGTCCGGGCAGCACCAGGTGTCGGGGACGTCGGCCCACGCCGTACCGGCGGCGAAGCCCTCGTGCTCGTCGCCCGCCTCGACCCGGTAGGTGTAGCCGCAGCCCGGGCAGCGGGCAGCCAGCACCTCGTCGGCAGCGGTCGAGCCTGTCGAGACCCCCGCAGCCGTGGCCGCTTCCTCGACCACCGGCGGCGGGTACTTCGCCAGGATCCTGTCGCGCTTGCGCGGTGACAGGTTCGCGCGGGACAGGTCGCCGTCGAAGTGCGCGAGCACGCGCGGGTCCATCACCCGGCGCCACACCGCGGGTACGGCGGCGAGCACGATCATCCCGGCGTACCCGGTCGGCAATACCGGCGACTCCTCGAAGTCGCGCAGCGACTGGTAGCGCCGCGTCGGGTTGGCGTGGTGATCGCTGTGCCGCTGGAGGTGGTAGAGCAGCACGTTGGTCGCGATGTTGTTGGAGTTCCACGAGTGCGTGGGGTCGACCCGCTCGTAGCGCTGCCGCTCGCCGACGCCGACCTTCTGCCGGAGCATCCCGTAGTGCTCCATGTAGTTGACGACCTCGAGCAGCGAGAAGCCCACGACCGCCTGGATCACCAGGAACGGCAGGATCTCCACGCCGAGCCAGGCGACCAGCGCGCCCCAGAGCACGAGCGACATCAGCCAGGCGTTGAGGACGTCGTTGCCGAGCCGGAACGGGTGCTGGCTCTTGCGGGCGTAGCGGCGCTTCTCCAGGTTCCACGCAGACTTCAGCGACCCGACGACCGTGCGCGGCCAGAACTGGTAGAAGCTCTCCCCGACCCGCGAGGAGGCCGGGTCCTCGGGCGTCGCGACCCGGACGTGGTGGCCGCGGTTGTGCTCGATGTAGAAGTGTCCGTAGAAGCTCTGCGCCAGGGCGATCTTCGAGAGCCAGCGCTCGTTCTCCTCGCGCTTGTGGCCGAGCTCGTGGGCGGTGTTGATGCCGATGCCGCCGATGCAGCCGATCGAGACCGCCAGCCCGACCTTGTCGATCGTCGACAGGTCCGCGCCGCCGCCGATCAGCCACATGGCGCCGACGAAGCCGGCGTACTGGATCGGCAGGAACAGGTAGGTGATCCACCGGTAGTAGCGGTCCCGCTCGAGCGCCTCGATCACGTCGTCGGGCGGGTTCGAGCGGTCCAGCCCCGCGATCAGGTCGATCGCCGGGACCACGACGAGGATCACGAACGGGCCGATCCAGAACCAGACGCCCCACCCGGTCAGCGCCCAGGCGCCGTACCCGATGAAGGCCAGCGACGGCACCACCAGGCCGATCAGCCAGAGGTGGCGCTTGCGGTCCTTCCAGGTCTCGGTCGACCCGGTCGGGACGGTGCTGTGTGCGATCTCGGACATCCCCATGCCTCCATCGGCGACGACGGTCACTGCTTGACAGCACCGTAGGAAATGTCAAGCCGTTTGACAAGAGGGAGACAGATGTAAAGTCAGGCGTTCTCCTTCCGGAACGTCGCCGTGCCCCACCACGCGCCGAGGGCGGCGAGGGCGACGGCCCAGACCGAGCCCCACAGCACCGCGGACGTGCCGAACTCGCCGGCGAAGGAGTCGCGGACCGCGTCGACGATGTAGCGGAACGGCATGAAGTCGCTGATGCCCCGCAGCCACGACGGGCCGATCGTCATCGGCAGCAGGATGCCGCTGAGCAGCAGCACCGGCATCATCACGATGTTGATCACCGGCGCCATCACGTCCTCGCTCTTGGTGGTGAGCGCGAGCGCGTTGGAGGCGGCCGCGCAGGCGGCGCCGACGACGAGGGTGATCACGATGCCGAGCACGACGCCGGCCACCGGCCCCCGCATGCCCATCAGGTAGCCGAGCCCGACCAGGATCAGCGCCTGGACGGCGAGCTGCGCGACGTCGCGCAGCAGCCGGCCGCACAGCAGCGCGGACCGGTTGGCCGGGGTGACCCGCTCGGCCTCGATCACGCCCTCGCGCCACTCGCCGATCAGGCCGAACCCGGCGAAGAACGCGCCGAACATGCCCAGCTGCACCAGCAGGCCGGGCACCAGGAACGTGTAGGCGTTGTCGGTGCTGACCCCGAACGAGCTCACCAGCGGCTCGAGCAGCGGCCCGAACAGCAGCAGGTAGAGCACCGGCTGCATGATCCCGATCAGGACCCAGGCGGGGTTGCGCAGGTTCATCCGGATCTGGCGCCGGAAGACGATATTGCTCTCGCGGGCGAAGCTCATGCCGGGATCTCCTCCTTCTCGTCGACCGCATCCTCCGCGTCGCGCAGGGACCGGCCGGTGAGGGTCAGGAACACGTCGTCGAGCGTCGGGCGCACGACCTCGATCGAGTCGAGCGCGACACCGGCCGACTCCAGGTCGCGGAGCAGGCCGGGTACGACGCGGCCACCCCGCTGCACCCGACCGCGGACCCGGTGGCCGTCGACCTCGACGCCCTCGGCGACCGCGCCGAGCCGCCCAGCGGCGATGGACACCTGCTCGTCCGCGGCGACCTCGAGGGTCACCAGGTCGCCCGCGACCTGGGCCTTGAGATTGTCGGCGGTGTCGGAGGCGACGATCCGGCCCTGGTCGATGATGAGGATCCGGTCCGCGAGCGCGTCCGCCTCGTCGAGGTAGTGGGTGGTGAGGAAGACGGTCGCGCCGTGCTGCGAGCGCAGCCCCTCGATGTGCTCCCACAGGTTGGCCCGGGCCTGCGGGTCCAGGCCGGTGGTCGGCTCGTCGAGGAAGACCAGCGTCGGGTCGTGGATCAGCCCCATCACCACGTCGAGGCGGCGCTTCTGGCCGCCGGACATGTTCTTCGGCATCCGGGTCCACAGCCCGTCGAGCTGGAGCCGCTCGAACAGCTCCTGCCCGCGGCGTACGGCGTCCGCGCGGCTCATCCCGTAGAGCATCCCGTGGTCGACGACCTCGTCTCCGGCGTACGCACCGGAGAAGGTGGAGCCGACCTGGGAGACGTAGCCGATGCTGCGGCGCACCTGCACCGGCTGCGCGACGACGTCGTACCCCGCGACCGTGGCGGTGCCGGCCGTCGGCCTGAGCAGCGTGGTCAGCATCCGCAGCGTGGTGGTCTTGCCGGCGCCGTTGGGGCCGAGGAAGCCGACCACCTCGCCCTCCGCGACGTGGAGGTCCACGCCGTCGACGGCGCGCACCTCCTTGGCCTTCCTCCCGCGTCCCGTCCGGAACGTCTGCACGAGTCCCCGTGCCTCGATCATCAGCACTCTCCAGTGTGTTCAAGTTTGAATAGTTGGAGTGTTCAACATCGAACAGCACGGGTCAAGCCCGCCGGAGCAGCGCGCCACGGCTACCGGCCGAGAAGCGCGCGATACCTCTCGCGGTCGGCGTTCATCTGCCACCCGGGGTCGTCGGCGGGCGGGGTCCACGAGCCGTCGTCGTACGACGTGGTGAGGCTGCCGTCCTGGAGGTCCTGGATGGTCTCGCGCAACCAGGCGAGCTCGGCCACGGCGAGGTCGAGCCAGAGCAGCATGGTGCGGGTCGCGTGCGGCGGCGCCGTGCCGGTCTCGGCCTCCGCGAACTCCGCGACGGCCCGCTCCAGCCCCACCCGGCGCCTCGTCAGGCTGCGGACCACGCGCTTGCGGTCGAGCAACGGGAGCATCGAGAACGCGACGTTGAACGCCGTGCGCTCGTAGGGGTTCACGGTCTCCAGCGCCTCGACCATCATCCGGTCCAGCTCGGCCCGCCCGTCGGCGGTGAGCTCGTAGACCGCGACGTCGCGGCCGGCGTCGGTGAGGTCGTGCCGGACCAGGTGCCCCTGGGCGGCCAGCGAGGCGAGCCCGTGGTAGATCGAGCCCGGGTTGGTGTGCGCCCAGCGGTCGACGTGCCACGACAGCAGCTCGCGCCGGATCTGGTAGCCGTTGACCGGCTCGAAGAGCGCGACCGCCCCCAGGAGCAGCATGCGGGTCTCCTGGCCGGCCATGCGGGGAGTCTAGGGTCGGCGCATGCAGCCGTTCGGGATCGACTTCGGGGGCACCGGGATCAAGGGCGCGCCGGTCGACCTCGAGGCCGGCGACTTCGCCGCCGAGCGAGTCCGCGTCCGCACGCCCGAGGAGTCCACCCCCGAGAACGTCGCCCGCGTCTTCGTCGAGCTGCTCGCGCAGTTCCCCGAGTGCACGGGCGCGGTCGGCGTGACCGTGCCGGCTCCCGTGCGCCACGGCGTTGCACTCTCGGCCGCCAACATCGACCCGTCCTGGAAGGGCACGGACGCGGACGCGCTGCTGACCGAGGCGACCGGCCGCGAGGTGCACGTCGTCAACGACGCCGACGCCGCCGGCCTCGCCGAGGTGCGGTACGGCGCGGCGCGCGGCCGGTCGGGACTGGTGATCGTCACGACGCTGGGCACCGGCATCGGCTCGGCGCTCGTGCACGACGGCGTACTCGTCCCGAACGCCGAGCTCGGCCACCTCGAGATCGACGGCCACGACGCCGAGTCGCGCGCGGCCAACAGCGCCCGCGAGCGCGAGGACCTGTCGTGGGCGGAGTGGGCGAAGCGGCTGACCCGCTACTACCGGACGCTGGAGATGCTGTTCTCCCCCGAGCTGTTCGTGGTCGGCGGCGGGGTCAGCAAGTACGCCGACGAGTTCCTCCCGCTGCTCGACCTCGACACCGAGATGGTCCCGGCCACCCTGCGCAACCGGGCCGGCGTGGTCGGCGCCGCGCTCTACGCCGCCGAGGGCGGCGGGTAGGGCGAGGTTTCGGCTGCCAGCAGCCGAAACCTCAGCCCTCCCCCCGCACAGCCGCCGCCACCGCCTTGGGGACGTCGGGGTGGAAGACGGTGGGGATGATGAAGTTCGGGTTGAGCTCCTCGTCCTTCACCACGTGCGCGATCGCGGAGGCGGCGCGGAGCAGCATGTCGATGGTGACCTCCGAGGCCCGGGCGTCGAGGAGCCCGCGGAAGACGCCGGGGAAGGCGAGCACGTTGTTGATCTGGTTGGGGTAGTCCGACCGGCCGCTCGCCACGACCGCGGCGTACTTGTCCGCCTCGGCCGGGTCGACCTCGGGGTCGGGGTTGGCGAGGGCGAACACGACCGCGTCGGGCGCCATGTCCTCGATCCACTCCGCCCGGAGTACGCCGGGCGCGCTGACGCCGATGAAGACGTCGGCGCCCGCCAGCACGGTCCGCAGGTCGCCGCGGACGCGACGCGGGTTGGTCACCGACGCGAGTTCGGCATGGGCGGGCGAGAGCGAGTCGTCGGCCGAGAGCGCGCCCGCGCGGTCGACGACCACCACGTCGGTGACGCCGGCGGCGAGGAGCAGCGTGACGATCGCCGTACCGGCAGCGCCACCGCCGGAGACCACGACCCGGACGGCCGGCAGCGACTTCTTCACCACGCGCAGCGCATTGGTCAGCGCGGCGAGCACCACGATCGCGGTGCCGTGCTGGTCGTCGTGGAAGACCGGGATGTCGAGCGACTCGCGCAGCCGGCGCTCGATCTCGAAGCAGCGCGGGGCGGCGATGTCCTCGAGGTTGATGCCGCCGAAGCCGGGGGCGATCATCTCGACCGCGCGCACGATCTCGTCGGTGTCCTGCGAGGCCAGGCAGATCGGCCAGGCGTCGATCCCGGCGAACCGCTTGAACAGCGCGGCCTTGCCCTCCATCACCGGCAGCGCCGCGCCGGGACCGATGTTGCCCAGGCCGAGCACGGCCGAGCCGTCGGTGACGACCGCGACCGAGTTGCCCTTCACGGTCAGCCGCGGGACGTCCTCGGGGTTGTCGGCGAGCGCCTGCGACACCCGGCCGACGCCGGGGGTGTAGGCCATCGACAGGTCGTCGCGGTTGCGCAGCGGGACCTTCGACGTCACCTCGATCTTGCCGCCGATGTGGAGCAGGAAGGTCCGGTCGCTGACCTTGTAGACCTCGACGCCGCCGACCGCGTCCACCGCCTGCTCCAGCACGGAGGCGTGTGCGGCGTCGGCCGCCGAGCAGGTCACGTCGACGACCAGCCGCTCGTGGCTGGACTCCGCGACGTCGATCGCGGTCACGATGCCGCCGGCCCGCGCGATCGCGGTCGCCACCGCCCCGACCACGCCGTGGTCGGGGGCCGTGTGCAGGCGCATGGTGATGGAGTACGACGAGGTGGTGGCGGCCATGGGGACGACCCTCTCATGGTCATCCTGCCCTACCGACTCGGCAAGACCGCCTACCGCGGTCGTCGTCGCCCGCCTGACCGTGCTCATCGCGCTGCTGGTCGCGCTCACCCTGCTGCCGGCGGTGCTCGGCATGCTGAGGTCGGAGGACTCACGGGTCTGAGCCCCACCCGACCCACGGAATCGGGTGGGTGCGCCGGCCGCCGCGAAGCGGAAGGATGTGCGCCATGAGCACCTCTCCCGTCACCGTCAAGAGCCTCGCCGAGCACTGGGGACTCGTGCTCGCCTACGGGCTGATCACCCTCGGGCTCGGCGTCGCGCTGATCGTCTGGCCCGACGTCTCGCTCGCCGCGTTCGCCGTGTTCCTCGCGATCCAGCTGGTCGTCGCCGGCGTCGTCCGCATCGTGCAGGCGCTCTCCGGCGACGGCCTCCGGCCACTGGTCGGCCTCTCCGGCGGCCTCGCGCTGATCGTCGGCCTGCTGGTCCTCCGCGACCCGCTCCAGTCGGTGCTGGTGCTGACGATGGTCCTCGGCGCCTTCTGGGTGATCGCCGGCGTCGTCGACGTCCTCGGCGCGTTCGTCGGGGCGGACCGCGCGGACCGCGGCTGGGAGGTCCTCGCCGGCGTCCTCAGCATCGCGGTCGGCGCGGTTCTCCTCGTCTACACCGACTTCTCGGTGAGGGTGCTGGTCGTGGTCACCTCGCTGTGGCTGATCCTGGCCGGCGCGATCGCCACCTGGGCGGCGTACCGGCTGCGGGCCACCAGGATCGGGGCCGGCGTCCCGCGATGAGCGAGGTCGAGCGCCTGGAGGCGGACCTGCCCGGGCGCCGACGCGGCCGGTGGCGCCCGGCCGTCGTCACCCTCCTCGTCGTCGTGATCGCGGTCCTCACGCCGCTCGGCGTGCTCGCCCGCTGGATGCACGACGAGGTCGCCGACACCGAGCGGTACGTCGAATCCGTGGCGCCGCTCGCGAGCGACCCGGCCATCCAGGCGGCCGTGACCGACCGGATCACCGCCGAGATCACCTCCCGGCTGCGGATCCAGGCCGTGACCGAGGACGCCGTCGACGCGCTCGCGGACCGTGGACTCCCACCGCTCGCGGCCAGCAGCCTGAGCGCGCTCAGCGGCCCGCTCGCCGACTCGGTCGAGGGGTTCGTCCGCGACCAGGTCGCCGAGATGGTCGCCTCCGACCGGTTCCGGACGGCGTGGGAGGAGGCGAACCGTCAGGCGCACACCCAGCTGGTCGCCGTCCTCACCGGCGAGGACACCGACCTGGTGCAGGTCGGCGACGACGCGGTGAGCGTCGACCTCGCCCCGGTGGTCGACGCGGTGAAGCAGCGCCTGATCGACCGCGGGTTCACGCTCGCCGAGCGGCTGCGGGCGGTCGAGGCGCGGTTCACGATCTTCCGGTCCGAGGACATCACCCAGGCGCAGAGCGCGTTCCGGCTGCTGAGCACCCTCAACACGGTGCTCCCGGTCCTCGTCCTCGTCCTGCTCGCGCTCGCGGTGGCGATCGCCCGGCGGCGCCGGCGCGCGGTGATCGCCGCGATGCTCGCGATCGCGGCGTCCATGCTGCTACTGGGCGTCGCGCTCAACGCGTTCCGCGCGGTCTACCTCGACGCCCTGCCCTCCGACCTCCCCGTGGACGCGGCCGCCGCGGTCTACGACACGCTGGTCCGGTTCATCCGGGTCGGCCTGCGCGCGGTCCTCGCCCTCGCGCTCGCGGTGGCGTTCGTGGCCTGGGTCTCCGGCCCGGGTACGGCGCCGGTGGCGCTGCGGCGCGGCACCGGTGGCGCCGTCGGCTGGGTGCGCTCCGGCGGCGAGCGCGCCGGGCTGGACACCGGCCGGTTCGGCGAGCTCCTCGGCACCTACCGGGCGGCGATCCGCGGCGCGGTGCTCGGCCTGGCGCTGCTGCTCTACGCGATGGCCGACCACCCGAGCGCCGGGTTCACCGTCACGCTCCTGGGGGTGGCTGCAGTCCTCCTGCTGATCGTCGAGCTGCTGTCCCGCACGGCGCCGGCGCCTCCGTCGTCCTGACGACGCGGAGCACAGCGGCTCAGTGACGGACGCAGCGGAAGCCGAGGTGAGACGTGCTGTCGTTGACGCCGTTGCCCTGCCGGGCCGCCGGGCGGTAGCGCTGGCAGTACTCCGGGGAGCACAGGTGCGAGCCGCCCTTGCTCACCATCCGGTCGGTCTCGACCAGCCGGGCGGCGCCGCCGCAGCACGGCGAGACCTCCTCGCCGGCCACGCCGGCGCCTCCGGAGTGGTCGGGCGTCCAGCGGGTGCGGGTCCACTCCCAGACGTTGCCGATCAGGTCGAGGAGCCCATAGCCGTTGGCGGGGTAGCTGCCGACCGGCGAGGTCCGGTGGTGTCCGCGCTCGTCGTCGCTGCGCCACGGGAACGGGCCCTGCCAGGTGTTGGCCAGCACCGCGCCGCCGGGCGACAGCTCGTCGCCCCAGGCATAGTCCAAGCCCTGCAGACCGCCGCGGGCGGCGTACTCCCACTCGGCCTCGGTGGGCAGCTCCTTGCCCGCCCAGCGGGCGTACGCCGAGGCGTCGGCCCAGGCGACGTGCACGACCGGGTGGTCGCGGAGCTGCTCCCAGCCCGGGCCGTCCGGCCCCTCGGGCGCGCGCCAGCACGCGTCCGGCTGCCAGCGCCACCACCGGGTCCAGTCGCCGAGGCGCACCGGCCGGTCGGTCTGCGTGAAGACCTGCGAGCCGGCCACCAGCAGCGCCGGGTCGGCGCCCGGGAAGTCGGCCGGGTCGGGCGCGACCTCCGCCACCGTGACGTGCCCGGTCGCCTCGACGAACGCGGCGAACTCCGCGTTCGTGACCGGGTGCTCGTCCCACCACACGTCGCCGACCTCGACGTCGCGCGCCGGCCGCTCCTCCGGGTAGTGGCGGTCGCTGCCGATCCTGGTCGTCCCGCCGGGCACCAACACGCTCACGGGTCGTTCCTGCCACCCGCCCGAGGTGCTGCCAGCCGCACCGCGAGCACGGTCGTGTCGTCGGTGGGCACGTCCGGGTGGATCCGGAGCAGGCCGTCGACCCACGCGTCGAGCGAGCCGCCGGGGTGGGTGCGGCCGGCCAGGTCGCGCAGCAGCGCCACCCGCTCGGCCAGGTCGGTGCCGCGCTCCTCGATCAGGCCGTCGGTGTAGACGAGCAGCGTGCCGCCCGGCTCGAGCGTCAGCTCGGTCGAGGTGGCGGTGCCGGCGCCCAGGCCGAGCAGCGGACGCGGTACGACGCCGACCTCGACGGCCGCACCGTCGCGGACCAGCAGCGGGGCCGGGTGCCCGGCGCTCGCGACCCGGCACCGCCCGGTGGCCGGGTCGAGGACGGCGGCGATCGCGGTCGCGACCCGCTGGTCGAGCAGCCCGTCCATCAGCAGGTCGAGCCGGTCCAGGCACAGCGCGGGGTCGTGGCCCTCGAAGAGGTAGGCCCGCAGCGCGATCCGCAGCTGGGTCATCGCCGACGCCGCCGAGACGCCGTGGCCGGCGACGTCGCCGACCGCGAGCGCGATCAGCCCGCCGGGCAGCTCGATCGCGTCCCACCAGTCGCCGCCGAGCTGGTAGGTCGTCGCAGGCTGGTAGCGCGCCGCGATCTCGATCCCGGCGAACTGCGGTGCCCGGTCGAGCACCACGCTGCGCTGCAGCGACTCGGCCATCGCGATCTGCTCGCGCGAGCGGCTCAGGAGTACGCCGATCATGTGCTTGCCGAGGGTGTCGGCGGCCTCGACCTGCCACGACGTCCACGGCAGGCTGCGACCGCGGACCACCTGGCGCCACTTCTCGAAGGACTTGCGCGGGCTGAGCCGCACCTCGGGGCCCTCGCTGGCGGCGATCTGCTTGTTGGTCGGGTCGCCACCCCAGTCGACGACCTGCTCCTGCTCCGGCCGCAGCCACAGCAGCCAGCGGTCCGGGGCCGAGCCGATCCGCAGCGCACCGGCCGCCTCCGGCGTACTCGCCTCGGGGACCAGGTCCGCGACGTGGTCGGTCTGGGTGGCGTAGCTCAGCGGCGACTCGAGCTCGGCCGCGAGCCGCCGCAGCGCCGCCTCGGCCGGCACGGTGCCGCGGGTGGTCAGGACGCCGTCGTAGCAGAGCGCGGCGCCGTGGGCGTCGAGCAGCGTCAGCAGGTCGGGGTCGTCCATGAGGGTCTGGAGCGGCGGGTCGGTGGCCGCCGAGACCCGCGCCATCACGCCGGTCACCGCGGCCTGCGTCGCCAAGGCGGCCTCGCGGGCGTCGGCGCGCTCGCGCTCGACGACGACCTGCGAGGCGACCTGGCCCAGGAACTCGGCCGCCGCCCGGGCGTCCTGGCTGGGGCGGTGCGGGCCGGAGTAGTGGTGGCAGGCGACCAGGCCCCACAGCCTCTCGTCGACCACCAGCGAGACCGACATGGAGGCGGTGACGCCCATGTTGGAGAGGTACTCGACGTGGATCGGCGAGACGCTGCGCAGCGTCGAGAACGACAGGTCCAGCGGCTCCCCGCTGCCGGGGTCGGACACCGGGTGCAGCGGCACCGGGGTGTAGCCGATGTCGGCGATCAGCCGGGTCCAGTTCACGGTGTAGAGCCGCCGGGCCTGGGCGGGGATGTCGGATGCCGGGTAGTGCAGCCCGAGGAACGGGTTGAGGTCGTCGCGCCGCTCCTCGGCGATCACCTCGCCGTTCCAGTCGGCGTCGAAGCGGTAGACCATCACCCGGTCGAATCCGGTCAGTGCCCGCACCTCGCGGGCGAGGCTGCCGGCGAGCTCCTCGACCGAGCCGGCGCTGGCCAGCCGGGCCATCGCGCCGCGGGCGCTCTGGTAGGTCAGCGCCTCCCGGTCGCCGCTCCCCACGGGCTCGAGCTCGACGATCGTCCGCGCACCCGACTCGTGGACGCGGACGTCCACCTCGACCCCGCCCACGACGACCGGACCGTTGCCGGGTACGGCGGCCGCGGGCTCGGCCCCGATCAGCTCGGCGAGCGATCGGCCGAGGGCCTCGTGCGAAGGGACGCCGAGCAGCTCGCCGCAGTTCGCCGACACCACCCGGGCCCGGCCCTCGGTGTCCAGCGCGATCAGCACCCCGTGCGGCTGGATCGCGCCGGGGACATGGATCGGCTCGCGGTCGCAGGTGGTGAGGTCGACCTCGCCGTACGACGGCGTGTGGGCCGACCTCTCCACAGTCACTGCTGCTCGCGGAACGGCAGCGCCGAGACCGTGAGCACGCGGGCCACGATCGAGCCCGGGGCAGCGACGACGTCGAGGGTGTGGCCGGCGTTGCGCGCGCTCTTCAACGCGACGGCGAGGACGCCGACGGCCAGGCTGGGGAAGAAGTCCACCCCGGTGAGGTCGACCGTGACGTCCCGGGCGAAGTGGTCGGTCGCCTTCTCCAGGTCGGTCCGGAACGTCGGACCGGACAGCTCGTCCACCGAGCCGGTCACGCACAGCAGGCCGGCCTCGGCGTCGTACGAGGCGGCGTAAGGGGTGTCTTCCACCGCAGCATCCTAGAGGCGGGCCGATCTCGTTTCCTCACCCCGTCGTGCGGGTATCCGTCCGGTGACCAGGACGGGGGTGACGTCGGATGGACCGTCACCCGCTGAGCACCAACCTCGTGGTGACGGCGGACCATGCAGCGACGCGATCGGCGCGCGCCGCGGTCCGCGACCTCTGCGCGAGCGCCGCGGTCGGCCCGGAGACCGCCGAGACGGCGGTGCTCCTGGTCACCGAGCTGGTCAGCAACGCGATCGAGCACGGTGGCGGCACGGCCGTCGTCGGCGCGGTCGTGGACCGGCGCCGGCTGCGGGTCTGCGTCGTCGACGACGACCCGACCCTTCCCGCCGTGCATCTCGCCGCGATCGACGCCGAGCGCGGCCGCGGGCTGCTGCTCGTGGACGCGCTCTCGTCGCGGTGGGGCGCGGCCCCGCAAAACCGGGGGAAGACTGTCTGGTTCGAACTGGATCGCAGCCCTTCCCACTAGCGCCGTCCGGACGTATTTTTCAGCCGTGAAGTGGGGGGCCCGATGAACGTCGGTGCCGTCGTCGTCGCGATCGGCTGCGCGCTTGTGGTCGCCATGACGACCTGGTGCATCCTCCGCGTCCGGCACTGGCGCGGAGTGGCCGAGCGCGCCTCGCCGTCCGGCTACGGCCGCTGCCGTGCCGCCGACCTCCGGCCCGGCGACCTCTGCTTCGTGTGGGCCTACGTGCTCGAGCACGGCGAGTGGCGGCACGGCACCGTGACCAGGGCCGAGCACGACGCCCTCGACACCGCCGAGGTGCAGCTGGTGCGGCTGGTGTTCGCCGAAGGCGCGTCGTTCACCGCCAAGCCCTTCTCTCCGGCGTGGGTGCTGCCGGTGGCGTGAAACACTGGCGGCATGGCCGACCAGCTCGTCGACGCAGCGACCGTCTCGGTCGGGCAGGACCTGGGCACCACCCTCGAGGGCTGCGTCCGCGCCCTCGCCGCTCGGCTCTCCGAGGCCGGCCGGCTCTCCGACGTCGACGCCTTCGTCGCCGATGTGCTCGCCCGCGAGGCGCAGGGCTCGACCGCCCTCCCCGGCGGCGTCGCCCTCCCCCACGCCCGGTCCGTCGGCGTCCTGACCCCCTCGGTCGCGATCGCCTCGCTCCCCGCGCCGCTGACCTCCGGTGGTCAGGAGTTCGACCTGGTCGTCCTCCTCGCCGTCCCCGCCGACCGGGCCGACCGCTACCTCGGCTACCTGCGCCAGGTCACCACCGCCGTCGTGAAGCCGGGGTTCCGCTCCGACGCCCGCGCCGCCGGGTCGCCCGTCGCCCTGGCCGAGCTCGCCGGCGAGGCGCTCGGGCGTCCGCTGATCTCCTGAGCTTGGCTAACGCAGTTCGAGGAGGTGCCCCCAGCCGCGGCGCCCGGCTCCGGCGAGGTGCTCCCACCGCACCCCGGCCGTCAGGAGGACCGCGCCGGCCGCGCTCAGCGACACCCAGCGCGGCACCGCGTCGGTGTATGGCGCGAGCTCGGCGATCACCAGCACCAGGCCGGCACCGGCGCCCGCGAGGAGCGGCGCGCGGAGGCGGGCGATCGCACCGACCGCGAGCAGCAGCCCGCACGCGACGGCGAAGATCGCGGCTCGAGGGCTCACCGGGTCGTCGGCCGCCAGGGCGAGCGAGGGGACGAGTCCGACCGCGAGCCCGGGCAGGAGGGTTCGGGTCGTGCCGAGGGACCGGTCGCGGCGCATCCACCACGCACCGTACCCGAGGAGGACGGCGGCCAGCGGCAGCGTGTAGGCCTCGGGGGTCGCCACGTCGGCGACCGCCAGCCGGACCCAGAGGGCGGCGAGCTGGAAGCCCGTGGCGAGGACGGTGCGGATCAGCGACCGTCCGGCGAGCGCGAGCGCCGCGGTCACGACGCCGAGGAGGGCGAGGTAGCCGGCGGCCCAGGCACCCTGGTCCGCCGCGGCCTCGGTGCCGACCAGCGCGGCGGCGCCCGCCACGCCCAGCGCGAGGCCGTCTCGCGGCCAGGCCGGACCACGGCCGGACGTCGCGAGCACGGTGGCCGTGAGGCCGATGACCACGATGGCGGCGACCGCCGCCCACGGAGCCGGGGCGTCGACCAGCCAGCCGACCGCGGCCGTTGTCAGGCCCGCCAGCGGAGCGAGAGCCGTGGCGGCGACCGGCGCCTCGTCGGTGGATCCGCGGACGACGAGGGCGAGCGCCACCGCGCTGGCCGCGACACCGACGGCGCTCAGCGGGGCCGGGTGGAAGGCCGCGACGCCCGCCGCCGCCGAGGCCCAGCCGATCGCGCCGGTCCACGCGAGCCAGCGCGGACCGCTCGACGCCCAGCGGGCGGCCAGGTGGAGCGCGGCCACGGCGGCCGCGACGGCGACCACCGCCAGCAGCCCGTCGACATAGCCCAGCAGCGTGACGCCAGCAGCCGCGGCACCGACGGGGACCCAGGTCCCGGCCGGCGCCGGCCGGAGGGCGAGGAGCACCGCCCCCACGACCGCGGCGGCGAGCGGGACCGTCCACGGGGCCGTGGTCAGGTCGGTCGTGACCGGGGTGAACGTCGCGGTGAGGTCCGACTCGGTCGCGACGGCGTCGAGAACGCCCTCGATCAGGGCCGTGGGCCAGGTGAGCGCGAGAGCTGCGGCGGCGGTCGCCAGGGTGCCGGCGGCGACCATCGCCGCCGGGGCGGCGGCGCGGGCCAGGGGGCTCAGGGCGGCGGCGAGCACGGCCGCGACGGCGGCGGCGACGACCACGCCGGTCGAGGTGTCGGCCGTGTGGACGGTGACGGTGGCCACGACCAACAGGTACGCCGCGACCCCGAAGTGCGCCGACCACCACCGGGCCGCGGACCGGCGGAGCGCGACGGCGAACGCTGCCGCGGCGTACCCGGCCGCGATCAGCCACGGCGCGGTGTCGCCGACGCGGACCTCGCCCATCGACACCCACACCAGCCCGAGGCCGACAAGGGCGAGCCAGGTCGCCGTCGCCAGACCGGCGGCACCGCCGGCGAGCGCGATCTGGCCGGTACGCCGGGCCGCGGCCGCGGCCGCGAGGAGGAGCGCGAGCGTCACGCCCACGACGGTGGTGACGTGCGCGTCCCAGGTGAAGGGAGCGACGAGGGCCGCCGCTCCGAGCCCGGCCGCGGCCAGGAGCTGCGGCGACATGAGGAGGCCGGTGCGGCTGCCGCGCAGGGCAGCGTTGCCGCCGCCGGCGAGCACCGCGAGAGTCACCCCGCCGAGCGTGACCGCACCGGAGCCGTCGAGATCGCCGAGCCACCCGGCCTGGTAGGCGCCCGCCATGTCGAACGCCGCGAACATGCCGGCGAGCGTCGCGAACGCCTCGGCCGCGCCGCGGAGCCCGCGTCGCGAGGCGAGGGCCGTGACGGCGAGCGCCACGCCGGTCAGCCCCAGCAGCACGGCGGTGCGGCCGCCGACGCCGAGGACCGACCACGTCACCGCCAGGAAGACCAGGGCACCGACCGTCAGACAGGCGGCGCCGAGGGTGAGCAGCACCGCGGGAACCGTCCAGCTCACCCCCGACCGGGGGGCCGGGAGGTCGAAGCTGCGCTTCCATGCGACCGGCTCCCCCGAGGTCGGTGCCGCCACGGCCGGCTCTGCGTTGCCGCCGTACGCCGCCTGGTAGCGGAGCCGCGCCAGGTACTGGTCGGCGATCTGGAGGGTCCGGTAGAGCCGGGCGGCGTCGTCGCCGGTCAGCGGGAGGCCGCACTCCCCGCACTCGGTCAACGGGCGGTGGAGCGCGGCCGAGCAGTCGGGGCAGCGGTCGGGATCGGCGTAGCGGATCGAGGTCGTCTCCGTCATGCCGTCGACGGTAGGAACGGGGCGCTGCTCGCGCCCTGAGCCCACGTACTCAACCCGGCTCAACCCGCCTGGCGCTACCCCCTGAGCGCCGAGGGGTTCGCGGCCATCCAGGTGTGGTTCGGCATCCAGCACCTCGGTCTGCTGGCGGGCATCCTGGCGCTGCGCGGGGCGGGCGTGCCGGGGGCCGGACGCGCCCGAGGCATCGGAGTCTGGCTGGCCGCCGCGGGCATGGCGCTGCTCACCGTCACCGAGCTGCTGGCGGTCACCGCTCGCGACGCGGACCTGGACCAGTACGCCTACCTGAACGTGCTCTACAGCATCGCCATCAGACGGGGAGGCGGGTGGTCCGGCTGGCGCGGCTGGGTGGTCCTCGTCACCGGGATCTGGGTGTTCGTCCCCATGATCCCCGCGCCGCTCGAGCTCGCCTTCTGGGTCGGGTTCGCGCTGCCGTTCGGCTTCCTGCTCGGGCTGGCACGCACGGTCCTGGTGGTCCTTGCTCTGATCGACGGCACGGGAAGCCGGGCATGAAGGCGTCCCCGAGCGCGTCCAGGAATGATGTCCGATGCCGGTGATCCGTAACTCCGTGCTCATCCGTTGCCCGATCGAGGTCGCCTTCGACTACCTGTCCGATCACGGCAACGAGCTCGAATGGAACCCCAAGTGCCAGGTGATGGAGCGACTGACCATCGGTCCTGTCGGCGTCGGCACCCGGTGGCGGGCGAAGTGGAGGAGCAGCCCCGACGTCGAGCTCGAGATCGTCGACCACGACCCGCCGCACTGCTGGACCACCCACAACGACGGCGCGATCGAGGTGACTCTGACCGGTCGGCTCGAGTCCACTCCCGACGGGACCGTGCTCCACACCGAGTTCGAGCCCACCCCGCACGGATGGTTCCGACTCGTCTTCCCGCTGTTCCTTCTCGCGATCCGCCGCGAGGAGAGGGCCAACATGCAACTCCTGCGGGTCGCCGTGGAGAAGCACGCAGCGACCCTCGGGTAGCTCGGTCGCCGGGTAGAAGGCGGCAGATCCCGGGCACCGAGGGGAGTCTGGCCGGCCGGGCCGAGACGGTCGCGCTGTACGGTCTGAGCCAGGGCGAGCTGGCCGGTCGCAAGGAGGGCTTCGCCGATCGACTCCTGACCGGCGACCAGGAGAGGCTCAGCACGCGTCTGGGGAGCCTCTCCCGCGGGGACTACCTCGAGGTCATCTGCGCGGGCAGCTACCCGGAGCCCTCGAGCCGCGCAGGGCGGCGCCGCTCTGTCTCGCAAGGCGACTTCAAGGGGGGCTCACGTTCCAGCGCGACAAGCTGAGGGACCGGTTTGCGATGGGCGTCGTCCTGTACACCGGCAAACAGCCGCTGCCCTTCGGTGACCGCCTCTGGGCCCTCCCCTACTCCGCACTCTGGTCCTGACGCGCGGCCGGGGAGCGTCCGTCCGGCATCGCCGGCTGACTGCCCGCGGAATGGACGAAGCCCCGGATCGGGGACCGGGGCCAGTCACACGTGCGCGAGGGGGAGTTGAACCGTGGAGCACCACGCTCGATCCGGCGTCAACCGCTGTCCTGAGCGGGAAACCGGCGTCCCGTTGCCTCCGGTTGACTCCCGTTCCCTCGGGTCCGTGCACCCCAGGGGTGCACCAGCCGGTGTTCAGTTGTCCAGCACAAGCCGCTGGAAGATGCACGCTACAGGCACCCCTTGCGATTCGCCTAAGAGGTAACGATACTGAACCTGTTATGCGAACCTCGTCGTTCCCGTTGCTGCCACTCCTGAGATCGCGGGTCCAGGGCGACCTCCTGGCACTCGTCTACCTCAACCCCGACGAGGAGTACAGCATCACCGAGGCGGCGCACCGGATCGGGGCATCGGTGAAGGCCGTCCACCAAGAGGTCACACGATTGGTGGAGACCGGGCTCCTGTCCGACCGGAAGCTCGGCACCTCACGCCTGGTTCGCTCCGTGCAGGACTCGCTCCTCACCCGCCCCCTGACCGACCTGCTCGCAGTCACCTACGGACCGCTGCCCGTGCTGACCCGGTCCCTGGCCGGACTAGGCGGCGTCGACCAGGCGTTCATCTACGGCTCCTGGGCAGCCCGCTACAACGGCGAACCGGGACCCGTGCCGGCCGACGTCGACGTACTCATCATCGGCGACGTGGACCCCGACGATCTCGACGAACGCGCTCGCGAAGCGGAAGCAGTTCTGCGGCGCGAGGTCAACGTCCGCAGGATCCGCCCAGCCACCTGGGAGAACCAGGAAGACCCGTTCGTGACGACCGTGAGGGAACGGCCCCTCATCGAGTTGCACCTGAACTCCGAGGGGAACGACGCATGAGATGGCAACAGGGGCGGGCCGAGATCGACAAGATGCTCGCCGACGGCGAACTCGAACGCGTCCAGGCCAGCCGCGAGCACGCCGACCGGCTCCTCAGCCAAGCACGGCGCCACCTCGACTCCGCCGAAGCCACCTGCGAATCAGATCCAGAAGGTGCCTACGGCACCCTGTACGACGCCGGCCGCAAGGCACTGTGGGCGATCCTGGCCAACCAGGGACTGCGACCCACCACCAAGGGCGGCCACCTCGCCGTCTACCACGCCGTGAAAGCCCAACTCGACCCACCGATGGGACAACAACTGCGGCCCCTCGACCGGATGCGACGCCAGCGACACGACGCCGAGTACCCACAGATCGACACCCCCGAACTCCACCCCGACGACATCCGCGACGACCTCCCCAAGATCCGCGCCATCGTCGACATCGCCGAACGAGTCCTCGACAACATGCCCGTCTACTAAATCCCGCCGCCTCGGTTCAGCTACGGCCAGCAGCCGTGGACCGAGGGGCCCGGACGCCGCGAGCCGCCATGGCCAAGAAGCAACGACCAGCTTCAGGAGTGCTCACTCGCCAAGCCGGCCACCACGATCAGTTCACCCACTATGAGCTACCCGCATCTGTGCGCACCATTGTCGCGAGGGCGGTCGGCAAGCAGTTCCGGCTGTCGTACGACACTTGACAGCGCCTAGCTACAGGCGAGGGTGCCTGCCAGATCACGCCAAGGCATGGCGCAGCATCGACCCGAACTCCTTGAAACCATTCAACTGCGGACGTTTTCGCGCGATCGCCCCTTCGCTTCTGTCACGCCTCTGACTCACCTTTGCCGCACGTTCACCCCCATGCACTCCTATGCAGCACCACAGATGCTCAAGGCCACAACTCCACCTCGAGTGCACGGAGTGCGGTCGCCGCGTGCGTCCGGGCCCGGTTGCCGAAGCCGTGTGTCGCCTCGGGTCCGGACTCGGTCCAGAGCACGCCCGCGTCGCACAGGTGCAGCGGATCCTGCTCGTCGTGCACCTGGAGGATCAGCCGCACCGACCCCGCGACCAGCTCCTCCTCGTCGGCCTCGACCCGCAACGAGATCCGAACGAGCTGGGGCAGGTCCTGTGCTCCGGGTCGCGGCTCGAGCCGCCGGGCCAGCCGGGCCTGGAGGTCCCGGACACCGCCTCGCCGCCGCGGTGGTGCCCCGGCCGTCGGCGCCGCCCGCGGCATCGCGGCGGCGATCGCGGCGAGCATCGCCCGGACCGTCGTCTCGTCGTCGGGATCGTCCTTGACCAGGGCCGTCACCCGGTGCTCGTCCTCGGCGTTGAGAGCGCCCACCCGCCAGTGCGAGCCGGCCGACTCGATGCGTCCGGCGGCGACCAGCCGCAGGCCGAGCAGGGCCGACGAGGTCAGCAGCCGGACGCTCGGGTGCAGGTCGTCCAGGGCGTGCGCCTTGGTGAGGACCGGCAACGCGGCGCGGATGAGCAGCGCGACCGTGCGCCGCTCGTCACTGAACCCCACCACGCCGTCTCGGGGCGGCTCGGCCGGTCTCAGGACCGCGGTCCCGGTCACCGGTACGAAGCCCGTGCCGGGGTGACGGTAGCCGGGGGCACCGACGTGGCCGGTCGGGTCCTGCGGCTGCTCGGACGCTTCTGTCGAAGCGTCTCAGCCCAGCACGATAGTCCGGACGTTGGTGAACTCCAAGGCACCGATCGCGCCGAGCTCGCGACCGTAGCCGCTCTGCTTCACGCCCCCGAACGGCAGCCTGGGGTCCGAGGCGGCGACGGCGTTGACGAACAACAGACCGGATCGGATCCGCGAGCCGACGGCGAGCGCCCGCTCCACGTCGGCGGACCACACGCTGGCCCCCAGCCCGTAGGCCGTGTCGTTGGCGAGGTCGACCGCCTCGTCGTCAGTGCCGAACCGCGCCACTGCCGCGACCGGCCCGAATGTCTCCTCCACCATCGCCGCCGTCCCCGGCGAGACCTCGGTCAACACGGTGGGTGCGTACCACGCCGGCCCGCGCTCGAGGCGCCGTCCTCCGGTCAGTACGACGGCGCCGGCCCGAACGGACTCCTCGACCTGCCGGGCGAGCTCGTCGGCGAGGTCGACCCGGGCCAACGGACCGATCCTGGTCGTGGTCTGGTCGGGCGGACCGACCCGGAGCTGCTCGACCGCCGTCGTCAGCCGGGTCTGGAACTCCTCGACCAGCGTCTCGTGCACGAGGAACCGCTTGGCGCACAGGCAGGACTGCCCGGTGTTGAGGAACCTGGCCTGGACGGCGTGGGGGACCACCGTGTCCAGATCGGCGTCGTCGAGCACCACGAAGGGGTCGGAGCCACCCAGCTCCAGCACGGTCTTCTTCGCCGCCCGGGCGGCGCTCGAGGCGACCGCGGCACCTGCTCGATTGCTACCCGTGAGCGTGACCGCCGCGACGCGCGGGTCGCAGATGAGCCCATCGACGGTGGCCGGCACCTGGTGCTCGGCGATCAGCAACGCCCGCAGCAAGCCCGCGGGCAGCCCGGCATCCTCGAGCAGCCGCTCGATGGCCAGCGCCACGCCCGTGACGTTGGGGGCGTGCTTGAGCAGACCCGCGTTGCCGGCCATCAGCGTCGGGGCTGCGAAGCGGAACACCTGCCAGAACGGGAAGTTCCACGGCATGACCGCCAGGACGACACCCAGGGGCTCGTGGCGGATCAGGCTCGCGGCGCCGGGCCCGTCCACCTCCCTGTCGGCCAGCAATCCCGGTGAGACCTCGGCGTAGTAGTCGCACACCCACGCGCACTTCTCGATCTCGGCCAACGCCTCGGTGATCGGCTTGCCCATCTCCGCCGTGGCCAACGCGGCCAGGCCAGGGGCGTCGGCCCGCAATCGGAGGGCCACCCGGCGCAGCGCATCGGCCCGTGCCGTCACCGGCAGCCGGCTCCACTCCGCCTGAGCCTCCACAGCCTGGCCGAGGACCGTCTCGACCTGCGCCCCGGACATCGGGGAGTAGCGCTGCAGGACGCGCCCGGTCGCCGGGTTGGTGGTGAGGATGGCATCGGACAGGTCAGCGGGCACGGCGTACGCCTCTCGTTCGGGTCGTGGCCGCGACCCCGGATCTCACCGGGCCCGCGGATCGTAGGCAGTGGTCTCGAGGACTCCGTCCCGACGAACCCGGAGCTCGACACCTGTCACGTACGACGGCTCGCCGGGGTCACCTCCGGTGGGTCCGGCCAGGACCGCGCGCAGCAACGGTGAGTGCGTCACACCCACGACCACGCGATCTCGGTGCGGTCCCGCGTCCGCGAGGGATCGGGCGAGGTGCCCGACACGTCGGACCAGGTCGGCGCCCGACTCGCCGGGCGGGTCTGCGTGGGCCAGCCACCAGCCGATCCGATCGGGATCGGCGAAGAAGGAGGGCCACCAGGGATGAGCCGCCACGTCCTCCTCGTCCAGACCGGGAACCTGCTCGGCGAGAGCCGGCGCCGAGCTGACCATGTCGACACGCGTGCCCGCGAGGTAGAGGTCGGGGTTGCGCAGCGCGAAGCAGCCGAGCGGTCCGAGGACCCGACCGTCCTCGGCGATGCCGCGGACGATCGCCTCGGCCGTCTCCCGGCTGCGCCGGGTTCCACCGTGGAGAACCGAGATCGGCCCGTCGACACCGGCCGCGATGGCCTTGCCCGTGTCCTCGGCGAAGGCCAGGCCACCGGGGGTCACCGGGACGTCGCCTCGGTGGGAGGCGACCTCGGCGTGTCGGAGCAGGAGCAGTCGGACCTCAGACATCGATGGTCGTGTAGGTCTTGACCGATCGTTCCTCCAGGTAGTCGACGATGTAGTCGAAGACGTTCTCCTGGAAGTACGGCGTGGCCTTGTGCGCGAGATAGCCCGCTTCGTCGACGTACTGCTCGTAGAGGAAGAAGGTGCGCGGGTCCTCCGGAGAGACCTGCGCCTGGTAGAACAGGTTCGCCTCCTCGCCGCGCGACAACGGTGTCATCGTGCGGATCACCTCCTCGACGCGCTTCTCCTCGCCCTCCTTGGCTTTCCAGACGGCGGCCACGACGAATGCCATGCGGTTTCCCCTCTCGGTGTGTGTGCGGTCGGTTGTGGTGCGGCGGATCGGCCGGTCAGGAGCGACGCGGCCCGACGGTGTTGCGCAGGACCCCGATACCCGAGGCCTCCAGCTCGAGGACGTCGCCCGATGAGAGCCGGCGGCCCAGCTCGATTCCACTGCCTCCGGTCGCCGTCCCGGAGCCCAGCACCTCCCCCGAACGCAGCGTGAGGTCCTGGGAGCTGTAGGCGATCATCGCCTCGAAGGTGTGGTGCATGTCCGCGGTCGAGGCGCCTCCCCAGCGCTCGCCGTTGACCCTCACCTCGAGAGCGACGTCGTGGGGATCGATCTCGTCGGCGGTGACGATGCACGGTCCGAGCACGTTGGAGCCGTCCCAGTCCTTCGCCTTGCCGGGACCCATCCCGACGGGCAGCTCCCTGGCCTGGACGTCGCGGGCGGACAGGTCGTTCCAGATCGTGTAGCCGAAGACGTGGTCCAGAGCACGCTCCACGGTGATGTCCCGGCCGGTGCGACCGATGACGGCGGCGAGCTCGAGCTCGTGGTCGAGCTGCTGAGTGTACGCCGGCCACGGAATCTCCTGCTCCGGTCCGATCACGGTCTCGGGCAGGCCCTTGTAGTAGCCGGGGACGGTGTACCACTCGTCCGGGATCGCCTTGCCCAGACCCGGGAAGACATTGAGCAGATGACCCTCGAAGGCGAGGAAGTCCCGAAGCGTCCGCGGTCTCAGCGGGGCGCGCAGCGCCACCGCGCCGGCACGGCGGGTCACGCCGATCGGCGCCCCCGCCTCGATGAAGGCGACCATGTCGCCGTCGAACCCGACGTCCACGACGTCCTCGCCGTCGAGATAGCCGACCCGCTCACCGGCGTCGGCCTGATAGGTCACGAACCTCACAGCGTGGTCACCGGACGCGACTGGAGCATATGGAGTCCGGTCGCGTCGTAGGCCCACTCGATGTCCTGGGGGCCGCCGTTGAGGTCAGCGAGCTGTAGCCCCATCCTGGCCAGGTCGGCCAACTCGGCGTCCGAGAGCACCTGCCGGCCCACGATTCGCGACTTCTTCAGAACTCCCTTGCGGTCGACGGTGTAGTAGTCGGGCGTGGTCTCCCCCGACACCACGTGCTCACCCACGCCGCAGGCGGCCTCGATCACGATCCGGTCGCGACGGCCGTGGACCGGGTCCACGGTGAACATGACACCGGCCTTGTCGGCGTTGACCATCTGCTGGACGACGACGGCCATCTGGATGTCGTCCAGGTCGCCCTTGTGCTCGCGGTAGAACACCGCGCGGTCGGAGAAGAACGAGAGCCAGCACTCGACGATCCGCTCCGGCACCGCGGCGGGCGCGACGAACAGATAGGTCTCCTGCTGACCGGCGTACGACGCGTCGTCGCTGTCCTCGGCGCACGCCGAGGACCGAACCGCGACCGAGACGTCCGGGGGCAGGAGGTCCAGTGCAGCCCGGACCTCCTCGCCGGGGGGGCGGGTGCCGGCGACGACCCGGCGGGCTCCCTCGAGGTCCTCGGCGCGCAGGCGCTCCAGCAGCAGCCCGCCGTCGACGGCCCCGGTGAAGGCCGCCGAGGTGATCACGAAGCCCGGGGGGACCGGCAGGCCGTACTGGGTCATCGTCGCCAGACTCGCACCCTTGCCCCCGGCCAGGGCGACCTCGCGACACCGGGGGTCCTCGAAGCGCAGGACGTTGGGCACGTCGGTCACGAAGGCACCGTTGCCTTCGCTGTCGGGTCCCCGGTCATGGGAGGACTTGCACCAGACCGGTGGTCCCGTCCACCCGGACCCGGTCGCCGGTCTTGATCGAGCGGGTCGCGACGGAGGTGCCGACCACCGCCGGGATGCCGAACTCACGGGAGACCACGGCGGGGTGCGAGGCCATGCCACCGGCGTCGGTGACCAGGCCGGCGATCCTGGTGAAGAGCACCACCCAGGACGGGCTGGTCATGCGGCAGACGATGACTTCACCCTGCTGCACCTGGCTGAACTCCTCGGGGGAGAGAACGACGCGGGCGATGCCCTCGACCACGCCCTTGGAGGCGCCGAGTCCCTGCACCTCGCCCTCGACCTCCGACGGCTTGCGGTGAACCTTCTCGGGGAACGCCCACAGGGCCAGGTAGGGAAAGGCCAGGTTCTCCTCGGTTGCGGTCCCGACCCAGTCCCGGGGCCGCTTCTCGTAGGCCTCCTCGCGGGCGTCTCGACGATCCCCCACCAACTCCTCGGCGTCGAAGCCATTACTGCCTGCCATGAGGGTGCGCAGTTCGTTGTAGCGCAGGTACATCACATCCTCGGGGTCGGCGAGCTTGCCCTGCTCCACGAGCTTGGCGCCGATCGCGACCAGCACCAGCCGCACGCGCGCGTTGGTCCCTTGGTCGATGTAGAAGTGGTGGTCCGGGGTCAGCGGGTTCATCCGCAGGCTGAGGTCCAGGGCGGACTGCAGCCGCTGCCGGTCCTCCCCGTCGACCCCGTCCATCACCTCGACCTTGGCGGCCTCGAGATCGGCGGCCACCGAGGCGATCTCGGCCGGGTAGTCGTAGTCCGCCTCGAGGTAGCCCCGGATCGCCTCGAGCACCGGGGCCGGGTCCTCGCGCCAGGTCTTGAACGAGAACTCGTGGGCGTACATGGACTTGTAGCCGAAGACCCGCTGATAGCCCTCGATGTACTCCTCGAGGAACTCGCGCCCCTCCGCCGTGGACTCGAGCGCCTCCCGGATCTCCGGCACCGAGGACCGGCCGAAGGCCTCCGCCACCGGTCCCCCCTCGGACCTCACCTTCTCCTTGAACTTCCACAGCTCTTCGATGGAGTCCCAGTTGCGGTTCTCCAGCGAGCTCTGCAGCCGGCCCATGAGGTCGCTGTGGTCCCCCTTGCCCTTGACCTCGGCGATGACCGCGTTGAGGTTGGTGGTGGAGGAGAACTGGGCGAAGTTGAGCACCCAGTGGATCTGCCAGTGCCGGTCGTGCATGTCGATCGCGTCCTCGAGGAGGATCGCGAGGTCGACGAGTCCGGCAGCCCCGTAGTCATAGGCGTCGAAGCGCTCGAAGTTGCGAGTCATCTCCGGCACCAGCCGATCGCCCCACCACTCGAGGAAGTGCTCGGCGTAGTACGGCAGCGTCCAGCCGAGGTAGCCACCGATCTCCGCGGCATAGGCGTCGTTGTCCGGAACCCGCGGCACGTAGCGGGCCCCGTACTCAGTCGTCTCGGCCGAGAGGCCCGGCTCGGCCGGGATGGCGGCCGTGTAGACGTAGCCGTTGACGATCTTGTGGATCCAGTCGGAGGCGAACGGCGTGCCGAACCTGCGGAACATATAGTCGCACTTGAGCCACCACCCCCCGATGTCGGCATACATCGGCGACACCGGATTGGGGATGTGCAGGTCGTCGTGCACCCACAACAGCTGCTGCTGCCCGTCCTCCCAGTCGACGGGGAACTCCTCGTCCCCTAGGAAGGACGCGACGATCTCGGACATCTGGTCTCCTGCTCATAGGCCCGACGTGGACTCGCCGGGGGTCGAGTGCCTAGCAGTGGTAAGTGGGGACTACCACGTGCAGGTGTTGGGTGGGTCGGCCGGGGTGCACTTGGCCTTGGTCAAGATGGCGTTGACGATGTCGAGGGTCTGCTTGCCGTCCAGAACCACCGGAGTGCCCGTGGTGCCGTCGGCATTGAGCGGCGTGTACGCCTGGACGATCTCGTTGACGCCGCCGTCGGTGTACTCGCCGCTGCCGGTGACGCCCTCGTAGTTGATGTCCTTGCCCTCGCGCAACAACTTCAGGCAGTCGGCGTAGGTGTAGCACACGGTTCCTGGTGCCGAGCCGACCTTGTTCATGGCCGGAGCCCAGTCACTGACCTTGTACGAGCCTCCGGCCTCCACCGCCAGGGCGGTCTGGACCATCAGGTCGTAGGCCGAATAGTGGTAGGCGTCGTTGGGCGGGCCGAACTTGTCCGCGTAGCCGGGGGTGTTGTTCCACAGGTTGCTGAAAAACTTCCAGGCGGGACTGTCGGCGTTGTAGGACAACCCCGCGAAGCCGATGCTCTTCTGCGCGGTCAGGGGCTGCGTGCCGAGAGTCTTGCGGAACTCGGGAAGTCCCCATCCGGTCTCACCGATCCACGGCAGCGAGATCCCCGCCTCGGTCGCCTGCTTGATCAGGGTCGCCGAGTCCACCGGCCCGGCCTGGACGATGACCGCGTCCGGTTTGAGGTCCGCGATCTTCTGCGCCTCGGCGATGTAGGACGGCTGCTCGGCACCCGTGTCGATGCGCTGGATCACCTCGACGCCGAGGTAGTCGGCCGTGCGCTGCGCCGCGTCGGCTGCCAGTTGGAAGCCCTCCACGGCGGTCGCGACGATGACGATCCGCTTGGCGCCGTTCTGCTGGGCATAGAGCACACCCGACATGCCCAGGGTCTCGTCGAGCCCTTGGCCCCGGAAGAGGGGCTCGGCGACCTTGCCGCCCAGGTTGCCGGGGATGGCCCCGCCGTGGACCGTGGGGGCGAGGGGGGAGTCCTGCTCCTGCCAGCGCTGGATCATCAGGTCGCGATAGGTCCGGTAGCCGTGGGCGATGCTGACCAGGATGTCGGCCTTGCGCCGGTCCAGGCAGGTCCTCGCCGCCTGCGCCTCTCCCACCGTGCCGAGGTCCTCGCTGTAGAGCTTCCAGGGTCGCCCGAGCGGCGGGTCCTGGTTGATGACCTCCTCGATCGGGAACCGGACGTCGGCGGTAAGCGACTTGCCGACCGCACCGAAATCGCCGGTGTAGTAGGCGAGCTCGCACACCGAGATCTCGCCGGTGGCGTCGCTCTTGTTGTTGTTGCCCACCGTGCAGGAACTGGTGATCATCACCATGGCGAACAGCGCGATCAGTTTGCGGCTCGCCGAGCGCATCTGCTTCATCGGGACTTCCTCCTGTGTTTCTCGGCCACTGCTCCGGGCCAGGGCTCTGACTCAGATCTGGTAGGCGTGCTTGAGCTGGTCGGTAGTGAGCTCGGAGGCGTCCATTACGGCCGCCTTCTTCCCGAGGCTCAGCACCATCACGCGGTGGGCGATCCCGAGCGCCTGCGTGGCGTTCTGCTCCGCGATCACGATCGACATACGGCGTTCGGCACGGATCTTGACGATGGCCTCGAAGAACGAGCTCACATAGAGCGGCGAGAGGCCGGCCGTGGGCTCGTCGAGCAGCAGCAGGCTGGGGTCCTGCATGAGCGCGCGTCCGCACGCGACCATCCGGGACTCACCACCGCTCAGGTTGCCGGCTCGCAGGTGCAGCTTGTCCCTGAGGTCGGGGAAGAAGGAGAAAATCTCCTCCAGTCGCTGGCGCAGCGCCCGGTCTCCGAGCATCCCGCCGACGCGGAGGTTCTCGGTCACCGTGAGGTCGGGGAAGACGCCGCGCTCCTGCGGTACGTAGCCCAGCCCGACGCCGGCGCTCTGGTAGGCCCGGAAGCGGCTGATGTCGGTCCCCCGGAAGGTGATCGAACCAGCCATCAGCGGGTTCAGTCGTGCGAGGGTCGCGAGGAGGGTCGTCTTGCCGGCGCCATTGGCGCCCAGGACGGCGAAGACCTCCTCACCGACGCTGAAGTCGACGTCGTCGAGGACGGCGATCCCGTCGTAGCCGGTGCGCAGCCCGGCGACCTCGAGGACTGTCGGCGACTGCGTGGACGACTCAGACATGACCCTGCCCCAAGTAGCTCTCGATCACGGTCTTGTGTGCCCGGATCTCTGCCGGGACACCTTGCAGGAGCACCCGGCCCTCTGCCATGAAGGTCACCTGTTCGCAGAGGTTCCAGATGACGTCGAGGTCGTGCTCGATGATGACCACCGTCGTTCCCTGCGCGGCCAGCCCGGCGACATACTCCATGACCTTCTCGGTCACGTCGCCCGGCAGACCGGCGGTGGGCTCGTCCAAGAGCAGGACCGAGGGCTCGAGCAGGAGACACCGGACGATGTCGACCAGCTTCTTCTCCCCGGCCGAGAGCGCGGCCCGCCGAGTGTTGCCGAGCCCGAAGAACGAGAGCACGTCCTCGATCTCGGCGCGGTGCTCTTCGTAGGCGGCCCGCTCCCCCCACAGCCGCAGCGGACTCTCGCGCCTGCTGGGCGTGGTTGCCAACAGCAGTGAGTCGAGGATGGTGAGCCCGTCGAAGTCGGTAACCACTTGGTTGGACTTCACCACTCCACGACGCACGATCTGGTGAGGAGCCAGGCAGGTGAGCTCGATGTCCGGCCGACCCTCGCGCCCCAACCGGATCGACCCTGAGTCGGCCCCCAGCGAACCCATGATCAGTCGCATGAGGGTGGTCTTGCCGGCACCGTTGGGGCCGATCAGCCCCTCGATGCCGTGCCGACCCAGGGTCAGTTCGTCCACCGATACGACCGTGCGGCCCGAGAAGCTCTTGGTCACGTCGGTGAGGGTCAGATGGGCCGATGCCCGGCGGCCGGGCGCCTCCGTCGCTCTCGTACCTGTCAATGGCTCAGGAACCATGGATGCGCTCCATCAGTCGATCGCGCCTCAGGTGTCCCAGCAGGCCGAGTGGCCGGAACATCAGGACGAGGATGAGGGCGACGCCGAACAGCACCTCGCGCAACACCGGCACGGCTTGGGTGTACCAACTGTCTGGCAGCGGGATGTAGGACTGGATGATGACGTCGAACAGCCCGACGGTGAGCATCACTCCGACCACGCCGCCGAGGACCCGCAGCGATCCACCTAGGACCAGACCCACGACCGCCGCCAGCGTCAGCTCGATGCCGAGGCTGGACACCTCGAGGAACTTGACCATCACGCCGTACATCACCCCGAGCAGACCCATCAGCCCGGAGGTGATGGCGAAGAGTCCCAACTTGGTCCGGACCGCCGCCTTCCCAAGGCTCTTGGCCAGTGGCTCGTTGCTGCCGATCGCGAAGAGCAGCCGGCCGTACGGCGAGCGGTGAACCTGCCAGACGTAGCCGAGGATGCCCAGGACGAGTGCAATCAGGACGAGCAACCAGACCAGCTCGTCGACGGCGACGTCGCCGGTGTCATAGGGGAACCTCAGGCCGCCCATGCCCAGCGCGCCACCGGTGAGGTCTTGCTCGGTGGTCGCGAGCAGGGAGACCGCCGTGGCGAAACCCAGCGTGCCGACCATGACCCCGTCGACGTCCAAGTCGGCGATCAGCCAGGCGACGAGCAAGCCACACAAACCGGCGATCAGCGTGGCCAGGACCGCGCACACCACGAAGCGCAGCGGATCGCCGAATGGCCAGTCGACCCGCACGTACAGCACTCCGTAGGCATAGAGCCCGACGCCCCAGAAGCCCACCACCCCGAAGTTCGCGATGCGGGCGAGCCCCAGCTGCAGGTGGAGAAGCAGGGCCAGCCCGATGAGCATGACCATGGTGAACAGGCCCGAGATCAAGAACGTGTCGAGAACCATCGCTCAGACCTTCGTGCTCTCGGTGAGTCGGCGACCACGGGCCTTGAGCAGGACCAGGAAGCCGACGATCAACACGAGCTGGGCATAGAGGACCACGCCCAGGGTCAGCGTCATGAAGGCGAGCGCGATGCCAGTGGCCACACCGACCGCCATGACCCCGTTGATGCCCCAGATCCCCCCGACCAGCACCACGAGCAGCACGAACAGGAAGACGCGGGCGCCGAGGAACGGCGTCACCGATGACCCCACGCCGTAGAACGCGCCGGCGAGCCCGCCGGCGAGCCCGGCCAGGAACCAGATCAGCACCGTCACCGCGAAGGGCCGGATCCCACTCACCTGAGCCAATGCCTCGTCGCCGGCGAGGGCCCGGATCATCAGCCCGTACCTCGAGCGTTGGATGAACACGTAGAGCCCCGCGGCGAGCAGCACCACGCAGAGCAGCGCCACCAGGCGGAAGGAGGCGACCCCGACCCCCAGGATCTCGATGCTGTTGGGTGGTGGGACCTCGAAGAAGCGCGCTGGTGTGCCGAAGATGAACTGCAGTCCGTAGCGCAAGGCGATGCTGAGCCCGAACGAGATGATGATCAGCTCGAGTTCCCCGACGCCCCGGAGCTTGGCGGGACGGAAGATCAGCAGGTACGTCGCGACGCTCAGCAGGCCCGCCAGGACCCCGGCAGGCAAGAGCACCACGAAGAACCCGAGGTCGAATGTCGTGTTGAGGTACATCGCGAAGTAGCCGCCGAGGGTGACGGTCTCGGCATACGCCACGTTGATCAGTCCGGTAAGCCGGTAGAGCAACGCGAAGCCGGTCGCGGCGAGTACCAAGGGCGCGTGCTCGGTCAGCCCGATGACGAGGGAGGGCCCGGCGGCCGACCGGTTGGTCAGTACCCAGTAGGCGACGAGGAGCGCCGCCGCGACCAGGACCATCGAGCCACCGTTGGACCTCCGCGCGACACCACGCCAGCCTGTGGCATTCGCGGTGGGCGGCGTCGTCCGGGCCTCGACCACCACCGGCTCGGTGCCGCTCACGGGGCCTCCCCCGCGTCGCGCAGTGGACGTCGGCCGCGGTCGTGCCGGGCCGTTCTGGGCTTCATCATGGGCAACCAAAGACCCGATCAGTCGATTCTCGATTATAGATGACGAGCAAGGTAACTCACGTCACAGGGGCCGTCAAGGCCCCTCCGAGCGCCCCACGACAACCCTTGACACCTACATCGAGAATCGATTATAGTTCTCTTGCTGCGATCCGCCGCGAGTACGGCCCCCTCCCATGAGGCCGGAGCCGTCCGACTGCAGAAGGGAACCTCGTGCAGCGCGTCACCCCCCATGTGTTCACCTCGACCGAGTTCCGTGGCTGCAACCCCAGCTATGTTGTGACCTCCCGTGGAGTCGTCGTCATCGACACTCCCCAGCTCCCCACCAAGGCCCTGGAGATGCGCGCCGAGGCCGAAGCCGCCGGTCCGATCAAGTTCGTCATCAACACCGAGCACCACGTGGACCACATCTTCGGCAACTACTTCTTCAAGGGCGCGGGCGACGTCGTGCACCACCAGGGGGTGGCCGACAACTTCATGGAGCCGACTCCCGACCTGGACCCGTTCGACTACGCACTCGAGGCCATTCCCACCGACGACCCCCAGGCGGCCACCATCGTCCCGGACCGGGACAGCTACTACGAGGACCCCAACCGAGGCGACCTGGTCTTCACCGGTGACTTGGAGCTGAGGGTGGGGGACAAGACCCTTCACCTCATCCACACCCCGGGGCACACGCCCGGTCAGGTGGCGGTCTTCGTCCCCGAGGAGAGGGTGGTCTTCACCGGCGACACCGTCTTCTCGCAGTGCCAGACCTGGCTGATGACCTCCGACATCGACCAGTGGATCGGCGCCCTCGATGTCATCGCGGAACTGGACGCCGACATCGTGGTCCCCGGTCACGGCCCGGTCACGACCCCGGCCTACCTGGCCACCCAGCGCTCGGTGCTCCTGGAGTGGACCAGTGCCGTGGCGGCGGCGGTCGCCAAGGGGTGGTCCCGTGAGGAGACCATTGACCGGGTCGACTTCCGCGACAAGTTCGGCCCGGTCGACATCGGCCAGGGCTACATGATGGACCACATCCAGACGCTCAACGCCGCCTCGCTGTGGGACAAGTTCAGTGCCGGCGCCTGAGGCCCACCACCCCATCGACCAGAAGGCCTCCGACGCCATGACCCACACCCCACTCAACGAGCTCGACCGCTTCCGCCTCGACGACCACCTCGTCCTCGTCGCCGGCGGCTCGGGTGGCGTCGGCGTCCGGATGTGTGCGGCGCTGGCGGCGGTAGGAGCGGACGTCGCGGTCATCGGACGATCTCAGGAACGGCTCGCCGAGGCGCGCGAGGCCATCGAGAGCGCCGGCGGCCGCGCCCTGGTCATCACCGGCGACATGTCACAGAAGGAAGCGGCCGACGATGCCGTCGACGAGGCGCTGTCGGCCTTCGGGCGGGTCGACGTCCTCGTCAACGGGATCGGCGGCGGGGCCGGCACCGCCTTGCATCCCGCCGAGCACTACCCGCAGTCCGAATGGGACCGCATCCTCAACCTCAACTTGACGACCGCTCTCCTGGTCTCGCAGGCAGCGGCACGGGCCATGATCGACGGCGGCCGCGGGGGCTCCATCCTCAACGTCAGCTCGGTGCGCGGCCAACTGGGCATCGACGCCGGCTACTCGGCGTACGTCGCGGCCAAGGGTGCCATGGATGCCCTCACCCGGCAGCACGCCACGGAGTGGGCGAAGCACGGGATCCGCGTCAATGCCATCTCGCCGACGTTCGTGCGCACCGAGCAGGCAGCGGCGCTGTTGTCGGCGCCCGGCTTCTACGACAGCTTGGTCGATCGGATCCCACTCCACCGGATCGCCGAGACCGACGACTTGGTCGGCGCCGTGCTGTTCTTCTGCTCGATGGCGTCCTCGTTCGTGACCGGCCAAGTCCTCACCCTCGACGGCGGCCTCACAGCCACACAGTGAGACATCAGGCCACCAGCGCCGTCGTACGCCGTCCGGGCGGCCCCTTCAACCTCGAGCAGGTCGAGCTGACGGGTCCGCGGGCGACCGAGGCTCTGGTCGACATCGTCGCGACCGGGATGTGTCACACCGACCTCCTGGTCCGCGACGAGCGCCCGGAGTCCCTGCCGGCCGTTCTCGGCCACGAGGGTGCCGGCATCGTCCGTGAGGTGGGAAGCGCGGTCTGCTGGCTGCGGCCCGGAGACCCGGTGGTGCTGAGCTTCCCGTCATGTGGTGGCTGCCATCGCTGCCTGGGCGGCCAGCCCGCCTACTGCGACTCGATCGTCTCGCTGAAGTTCGGGTGCCGACGAGTCGACGGCTCCACCTCGACGCTCGACGGGTCGGGTCGTCCGGTGGGTGACCACTTCTTCGGACAGTCCTCGTTCGGCACCCTGGCGGTCGTCGACGGCCGCTGCGCCGTGAAGCTGCCCGACGGCATCGACCTTCGGGTAGCCGGACCACTGGCGTGTGGGGTGCAGACCGGCGTCGGTGCCGTGCTGGATGTCCTGAAGGTCCGACCCGGATCCACGATCGCGATCTTCGGGACGGGCTCGGTCGGGCTGTGCGCCGTGATGGCCGCGCGCCTGAGCGGGGCGAGGGTCATCGTGGCGGTCAACCGTCGTCCGGCACGACTGAGACTGGCCAGCGAGCTGGGGGCTACGCACACCGTGTCCCCCCTCGACGCGGACCCTCTCGAGCCGATCCGCGAGGCCACCGGCGGCCGAGGGGTCGACTTCGCCCTGGAGACCACGGGCGTGCCGCAGGTGCTCACCCAGGCGGTGCGCTCACTGGACTCCCTGGGCACGTGCGCCTACGTGGGAACCGCCCCACGGGGATCCCCGGTGGGCTTCCCCATGCTCGAGGCCATGTCCAAGGGCTTGACCGTTCGCGGGGTCCTCCAGGGCGACAGCGTCCCGGCGCGGAGCATCCCACGATTGGTCGAGCTCCACCGGAGTGGACTGCTGCCCTTCGAACGGCTGCAGCGGACCTACCCCTTCGAGGCGATCAACCGGGCCGCCGCGGACTGTCTCGAGGGTGACGTCGTCAAGCCGGTCCTGCTCATGGGCTCCTCCACCTGACCCACGCGGTCAGGACGACGGCGAGGGCAGCAGTACGTCACGAACCTGACTCTCGAGGTCCGCGCAGGCCCCGAGGAACTGGCGCAGCGTGTGCCTGGTGGCCCCGAAGTCCAGGAAGTCCTCGACCGGCATCGGGTCCACGCCGTAGGCCCGCCGGAAGTCGGCGAAGTGGCCATTCAGCGTGTCCAGGACCATGCCGTCCACCGGGCGGTCGAGCATCGGTATTGGCTCGAGGCCGCTCTCGTTCAACCGGACCTGCCAGTCGAAGGGAGGCGAGATCACCACGTCCCCACCCACGAGTTGACTCCAGTGCATGTGGTTGCGGAAGGCCGCGGAGAGGAGGCGGGTCCTGAACCCACGCTCCTGGTAGATCTCGTGGGCACGCTTGAACACCGCGACCCCCGCCCACTCCAGGACCCCGGGGTCGATGGTGACCCGATCGCGGGCGGCGACCGACTTCAGCCAGTCGTCGAGCCGCCCGACCATGATCGTGCAGACCGGACCCATCTCGCTCACGTCGAGCCCCGCGGCTTCGCGCCGCTCCAGTCCACGCTCGACGGCCTCGGCGACTGCCACGGCCTGCGGCACCGTGAAGGACACGGTGGCGTTGATGCTCACCCCCCGGAAGGTGGCCTCCTCGATCGCCCGGATCCCGGTCCCGATGGCGGGGATCTTGACGATGATGTTCCTGGCCAGTTGGTCGAACTCGACCGTCTGGGCAACCAACGCTTCGCTGTCGCGGTAGAGCCTGGGATCGGTCTGGACCGAGAGCCGGCCGTTGCGGCCGCGATGCTCTCTGAACGTCTCCCACAGCAGGGCGGCCGCCTCCACCGACAGTTCGCGCACCATCGCCCAGCCGATCTGCGACTCGGACGCGCTCGGGTGCTCCTCGGCGTAGTCGAGGATCCGGGCCTGCCATCGCGGCAGGTCACTGCGCAGCGCGGCCAGGGCGAGCACGGGGTTGCAGGTCGCGCCCACCGCGCCCCACCCGATGGCGGCCTCGAGCTCACGGGGTGACGCGGAGTCGTTCCACAGCCGCGTCGGCGTCTGCTGGGCCATGCGGAGCAGCGGGCCAGGAGGGGAGGTCGCGGTCTGGGTCATCTCATCGCCTTTCCGAGGTTGCCGGCTGGTCGGGGGTCGGGCACCGGTCGGGGCCCGCAACGCCGCCGGCGCCGCGGCGACCACCGAGCCGGCACCCCTACACCTCACCCGTCGACCCGGCGGCCTGATCCACCACCTCCGCGAGGTGCCCGGCGAGCCACTCGCGCACCTCCTCGAAGTGGCCACGGATCGCCACCACGACGGCCTCGGTGTCCCGGTCTGCGATGGCCTTGAGAATGGGGTCGTGCAGCGCCGCGGTCCACTTGGGGTCGGAGCCGGGACCGGCCAGGGTGATGTAGGTGCGCGAGATGGGTTCGAGGGAGTTCCAGACCCGAAGCAGCGTCCGGTTCGCGGAGAGCGAGACGATGCGCTCGTGCAGGCTGGCGTCGATCACCGCGAGCGAGCGACCGTCGGCGGCGGCGGCGGCCTCCTGCATCTTCTCGCCGATGACCATGATCTCGGCGACGTCCTCGTCGGTGATCCGCTCCATGGCCAACCGGGCGCCGAGCTCTTCGATCGTCGAGCGGACGACGTAGGCCTCGAGGAGGTCTGGGGCCTCCAGCCGACGCACGCGCGCCCCGCGGAACGGCGCGATGTCGACGACACCCAGGGCCTCCAGTCCTCGCAGCGCCTCACGGACCGGTGCCTGGCTGGTGCCGAGCTCGCGCGCCACGGCCGTCTCCACGATCCGCGAGTCCGGTGGGTACTTGCCGTGCAGGATTGCGTCGAGCAGCCACTCCTTGACCTGATCCGCCAACACGCTGCGGGTGACGGGCTCGGAACTGGTCATGACATCCTTCGACTCCAGGGGGCGATCGGCGGCATCGCCGGCAACCCAGCGGAAATCCTTCGATAATCGATGATCATCCTACGAAAGGCGCTCTCCTCAGTCAAGGCGAGGTCCTCGGCCCTCGCTCGCGGAGCAGCAGCCACACGCGCTCCGGTGTGAGCGGTAGGTCTCGGACCGCCACGCCGATCGCATCCGACACCGCGGAGCCCAGAGCCCCGGCGGTGCACAGGAGCGCGCCCTCGCTGATCCCCTTGGCGCCGTACGGTCCCGGGCCGTCGTGGTTCTCCACGCCGTGGGTCACCAACTCCAGGGGCACGTCCATGAAGGTCGGGATGCGGTAGTCCAGGGCCCCCAGGTTGCGGATCACGCCGTGCTCGTCGAGGAGGAGCTGTTCCATCTGACTGTGGCCGAGTCCCATGATCGAGGCACCCTCGTCCTGCGAGGTGACCTGGAGGGGGTTGAGCTCGGTGCCGACGTCACTGACCGAGACATGCTTGTGGAGCAGCAGCTCGCCCGTCTCGAGATCGACCTCGACCTCGATCGCGGTGCAGTTGAACTCGTAGAAGGCCGCGTCGCCGCCCAGCGGGTGACCCTTGCGTCCACGCATGCGCACGGTTCCCTGCCCCACGAACTCCCCGCCCAGGGTCCCGAGCGCGATCCGGGCCGCCTCCACCAGGGGCAGCTCTCCGTCCGGGGTGAGGAGCACGCCTGGTGCCTCGGCGAGCTCGGACCTGTCCACCCCGGTCGATTCGGCGTAGAGCGACAAGATGCGGCTGCGCACGTCCCGGCAGGCTTCGATCACGGCGTTGCCCATGAAGACCGTCGAGCGGCTTGCCGAGGTCTGGAGGTCGAACGGCACGACGCCCGTGTCGCCGCTGACCACTCGCACGTGGTCCAGGGGGGTCCCGAGCTCGTGGGCGAGAATCTGTTGCCACAGCGTGCGGGCGCCTTGGCCCATGTCCGAGGTCCCGGCGTAGGCGATCGCACTCCCGTCGGCGAGGAACCGCACCAGGCTCTGTGACAGGCCGGACGTCGCGCCGGGCTTGATGGCCACCGCGATGCCGCGACCACGACCCGGCTCGCGCGGGCGGTCCCAACCCAGCAACTCGGCGGCCTTCTCGAGCGTCTCGTGCCAGTGTCCGTCGGCGCTCGCCTCATAGGGACCGCGGAAGAACGCCTCGCCCTTGGCGACCAGGTTGCGCCTGCGGATCTCGAGGCCGTCCAAGCCCAGCTCACGAGCGCCCGCGTCCATCTGACCCTCGGTGGCCCACGCGACCTGGGGACATCCGAACCCCCGGAACGCCGTGCTCGGTGTCGTGTTGGACATGACTGCCCGGGCGGCGGTGCGCACGTGTGGGATCCGATACGGACCGGCCCCGACGTAGCTGCCCTTGGCCATCACCCGGGGTGCGACGTCGGCATACGCACCGATGAGGTAGTCGCACTCGAGGTCGTGGAAGATCAGCTGGCCCCCGGCGTCGAAGCCGGTGCGGGCCGTCACCCGGCAGGCCGCTCGCCGCATCATCTGGAAGGTCTGCTCCAGCGACAGCACCAGCCGACAGGGCCGACGGGTGCGCAGGGCCAAGAAGGCGAGCAGGGGTTCCAGCTTCGGATTCTGCTTGCCACCGAAGGCACCCCCCGGGTCCGGCGCGAAGACCCGGACCTGGGCGAGAGGGAGGCCCAGGACCTTGGCGACCGTGCGCTGCAGCAGATAGGGATGTTGGACGGGCGAGTACACGTCGAGCCCACCGGACTCCGTCGGGACCACCACGATGCCCCCCGGCTCGATCGGGAAGTGCGTGACCATGGGGAAGGTGTAGGTGTTCTCGACCACCAGGTCGGCCTCGCCGAGGGCCGCCGTGACGTCACCCCATCCATAGAGCGCGGTCTCGAGGACGTTCGAGTCGCGGTGCTCGTCGCCCTCGGGCCGTCTGGACGGGTCACGGACCAGGGGGGCACCGAGGGCCAGGGCCTGATCCAGGTCGAAGACCCCGGGCCTCTCCTCGTAGGAGACCCGGACCGCGCGAGCCGCGGCTTCAGCCTGGTCGAGTGTCTCGGCGACCACGGCCGCGACCGGCTCTCCGAAATAGAGCACCTCCCCGTCGGCCAAGACCGGTCGGTCCTGGTGGGAGACACCGAACCGCGGGACGGGTTGCGAGAGGTCCTGGACGCTGACCACGGCGATCACTCCCGGCAGGTCCGCAGCGCATCGTGCGTCGACCTCGGTGATGGTGGCGCAGGCGACGGGGATCGTGACGAGGGCGACGTGGGCGACCCCGGGGAACCGCAGGTCGGACAGGAACTTCTGCTGCCCCGTGACCCGGTCCTCACCACCGTAGCGGCGCACCGGCGTCCCCACGGTGCCCTGTGTGGCGGCGTCCAGCAGTGCTCGGGCTTGCTCCGGGGTCACTCCCCCGATCCCAGACGGGGCACCGGCGGGAGCAGCGAACGGAGCCCCCGTCATGCGGCGCTCGGCATCGAGCGTCTCCTGGGACACCTCGGACCGGGCACCGTCGTCACTCACGCGAGGCTCGCTTCTCAGCGGTCGAGCGGACCGCCGCAACGATGCGCTGGTAGCCGGCGCACCGGCACAGATTGCCCGAGAGACCCTCGCGGATCTCCTCCACCGAGGGGTTGGCGTTGGTCCGGAGGAGGTATTCCGCAGACATCACCTGGCCGGGGATGCAGAAACCACACTGCACGGCGCCGCATTCGAGGAAGGACTCCTGGAGATCGTTCATGCCGGTCGGCTCGTGCTCGCCGAGGCCTTCGACCGTGAGGATGTCGTGGCCCTCGGTCTCCACTGCCAGCACCAGGCAGCTGTTGACGGCCACGCCGTCCATGATCACGGTGCAGGCCCCGCACTCTCCCTCGGCGCAGCAGGTCTTGGTGCCGGTCAGGTCGAGCTCGTATCGCAGCGCGTCCGTCAGGGTCCGATGGGCGGGCACCCGCAACGTCGCCGGAGCGGCGTTGACCCGGCAGGTCACCTCGATGAGATCGGCGTCCCCACCACCTGCGAGCGCCGAATCCCCGCGCGTCCCGCCCCCGGACGTGGTCATCGCTCCGCCACCGCCGCGCGGCGCCGGGCCGCCCTGCCGATGGCACGGGCGGCCAGCACTCGCAACATGGCGCTCCGGTAGACCTGGCCGGCGCGTACGTCACCGATGGGCGTCGCCGGTGCCAGCAGCCGGTCGACGGCACGTTCGAGCCCCTCCTTGGACAGGAGGTCGCCCACGGTGACCGGACCGGCCCAGAGCGTTGTGGGTCCCACCGCCCCCAGGCCCACCGTCACCGCGCCGTCCGCGGTCACGACGGCTCCCACGCTGCACGTCGCGAGGTCTACACCGCGCCGCCGCGTCATCCGCTCGAAGGCCGACGAACTGCCGTGAGCAGGGCGAGGGACCCTCAGCCCGGTGACCAGCTCACCGGGTGCGCACGCGGTACGGCGAGGCCCGAGGAAGAAGTCGCGCAAGGCCACGGTGCGCTCCCCCTCCACCGAGAGGATCCGCACCTGCGCGCCCAGGGCCAGGAGGCAGGGTGAGGTATCGGCTGCCGGGGAGCCGTTGGCCGAGTTGGCGACAAGGCTGGCCCGGTTGCGGATGGCGACCGAACCCACCAGGGCGGCGGCCTCGACCAAGCCGGGATACCAGGCCCGCACGACCGGATGGGCCGCGACCGCGCTCATGGTCGCTGTCGGACCGAACGTGATGCCCCGGTCGTCGACCGCGACAGGCCGGGGCAGGTCGCCTGCGTCCTTGATGTCCACGAGCAGGCTCGGAGCGAGCTTGCCGTGCCGGATGGCGACCAAGAGGTCGGTGCCCCCCACCAGCACCCGGGCCGTGCCTGGCTCGGCGGCGAGCGCGGCGACTGCCTGGATCGCCGTGCTCGGCCGGTAGTAGCGCATCACTCCCGCTGGCCATTCATCGATTATCGAAAATAGACCAAGGGGTCGACGCCGTCAAGAGTGCGACTTGACTCACGAAAACTGCCCGCGTAGGTCGATACGTCGCCTCACCTGAGCTTGCGATTAAACCTTGGCCGGGTGGTCAGGCTGCCTTCTTGATGGCGGGGTGGCGGGTTCGTGGGGGCCGGTGCGGCTGCCGTTGGGGCGTCCGGGGCCGGCTCGGCTGGGTTTCGGTGGACTGGCTGGGGTGCCCAGTGCGACTACGGTGTCGATCCATTCGGCGTATAGCTCGGCCTGGGCAGGGCTGAGTCTGCGGTTGACGGTCTTGCCCGCACCGACAGGAAGAAGGCCACGCCGCAGCAACGGCGACAACCGAACACGGCGAGGTGCTTCCCAGCCACCGCCCGCGGGGTTGGCGTGATTATGGATAAGCCCCGGATCCGAGGACCCGGGGCCAGTTGTGACGTGCGCGAGGGGGGAGTTGAACCCCCACGTCCTTTCGGACACACGGACCTGAACCGTGCGCGTCTGCCTATTCCGCCACTCGCGCGTGAAGCGGGGCAAGGCTATCCCAGCGCGTCGGCTTGGCCCAAACCCGGGCGAATGGGTCCGCTTCGTTACGATCGGTCGCAACCGGGGGAGGCCCCCTGCACTCGAACCACCTGCGCGGTTGGACCGGGCCCGCAGCGGGCACGACCCACCCTGACATCTCTGGGGGACACGATCACGGGACTGCGGAAGGAGACGGCGTGGGCGGACTCCAGCGGCTCGAGCAGCGGCTCGAGCAGATGATCTCCGGCGCGTTCGCCAAGGCGTTCCGCTCCGCCGTGCAGCCGGTGGAGATCTCGGCGGCCCTCCAGCGCGAGTGCGACAACAACGCGCAGATCCTGTCCCGCGACCGGCGCCTGGTGCCCAACGACTTCCACGTCGAGCTCGCTTCGAGCGACCTGGACCGGCTGGCGCCGTACGACACGGCGCTCGCCGACGAGCTCGCGCGGCAGGTCAAGACCCACGCCGACCAGCAGAGCTACGTGTTCCCCGGGCCGGTGAGCATCGGGTTCGAGGCGGCCGAGGACCTCACCACCGGGCGGTTCCGGATCCGCAGCCGGGCCCAGGCCAAGGTGACGGGTACGGCGACGCACACCCAGACCCGCAGGGCGCGTGCCCTGCTCGAGGTCAACGGCACCCGGCACCCGCTCCAAGCGCCCGGCCTGGTGGTGGGCCGCGGCACGGAGGCCGACCTGCGCATCAACGACCCCGGCGTGAGCCGCCGGCACGTCGAGTTCGTGGTCTCGACGGGCTCGACCACCGGTGGCGGCGAGGCCGGCCTCTCGATCCAGGTCCACGACCTCGGCTCCACCAACGGCATGCTGGTCGACGGCCACCGCATCACCTCCACCGGCGTACGGGACGGGACCCAGGTGAAGATCGGCAACACCACGCTGACCGTCCGACTCGTCGAGGAGGGCTAGTGGTCACCACAGGAGGTTCGCCGTGTGTCCCGCACCCCGGGCACGCACCTCGCAGCGTTGCCGTCGCTCGCTGGACGATCAGGTACGGCTTCGCTCCGGCGCCTTGCGAGGCACGCACCCGGAGCACGGGCCACCCCCGACGCACCTCCGGCGGTGACCACTAGGTGTCCGAGCTGACCCTCTTCCTGATCAGGATCGCCTACCTGGCGATCCTGTGGATCTTCGTCCTCTCCGCGATCTCGGTGATCCGCTCCGACATGTTCGGCGCGCGGGTCCCGGAGGCGGCGCGCGGTGCCCGCGGGGGCAAGGTCCCGAAACAGCCCAAGCAGCCGAGCAGGCGCCGCGGCGCACCGACGCACGTCTACGTCTCCGCCGGGTCGAACGCCGGCGAGCGGGTCAACCTCGACCGCGCGCCGATCCTCATCGGCCGCGGCGCGGACGCCGCCATCCGGCTCGACGACGACTACGTCTCGACCCGGCACGCCCGGATCGCCGCCTCGGGCGACCAGTGGTTCGTCGAGGATCTCGGCTCCACCAACGGCACCTACGTCGGCACCGTGCGCATCACCCAGCCGACCACGCTCTCGCTCGGCACCCAGGTTCGCATCGGGAAGACCGTCCTGGAGCTCAGGAAGTAGCCGGCGATGACCGACGGCACCTCCGGCGCGCCCGCGAGCCTGCGGCTGCTCTTCGCGGCGACGTCCGACGTCGGCCGCGTGCGCAAGGACAACCAGGACTCCGGGTACGCCGGACCCTGGCTGCTCGCGGTCTGCGACGGCGTCGGCGGCGCGGCCCGCGGCGACATCGCCTCGTCGACCGCGATCGCGCAATTGCGCCGGATCGACGTCCCGCCCACCGACGAGCCGGACCACGACCTGCTCGGCCGGGTGGCCGGCGCCCTGCACCGCGCGCACGACCGGATCGGCGAGCTGGTCGACGAGGACCCGGCCCTGAGCGGCACCAGCACCACCGCGACCCTCGCGCTCTTCGACGGCCAGCGGGTCGGCATGGGCCACGTCGGCGACAGCCGTGCGTACCTCTACCGCGGCGGCGAGATCACCCAGCTCACCGCTGACCACACCTTCGTGCAGACGCTCATCGACGAGGGCCGGATCACCGAGAAGGACGCGCGGGTCCACCCGCACCGCAACATCATCCTCAAGGCGCTCGACGGCGTCCACGAGTCCGAGCCCGACCTGTTCGTCATCGAGCTCGCCGCCGGCGACCGGCTCCTGCTCTGCAGCGACGGGGCGAGCGGCGTACTCCCCGACGGCCGGCTGGCCGACATCCTGTCCGGCGGCAGCGCCGAGTACGCCGCCGTCGAGCTGGTCCGCGCGAGCCTGGAGGCCGGCAGCTCCGACAACGTCACCTGCCTGGTCGCCGACGTCGTCGCCGACCAGGGCGGCCCGGCCGCCGAGCCGCTCGTGGTCGGCGCCGCCGCCGAGCCGCGGCCGCGCACCCGTGGCGTGGCCGGGATGGGCGCGCTGTTCCGCGGCCACCGCGCAGGCGACACCGGCGAGCTGGAGCCGGTACGGGCCGAGATCCCCGACGACCTGCCCGGCGGCGCGTTCGCGATCAGCAGCGACCCGATCGACCCGGAGCAGGCGCGCTACGCGCCCCGCGCACCGCGCCGGTTCGTCTGGCTCAAGCGGCTGTTCACGGGGCTCGTCGTGGTCGGCCTGGCCTGGACCGGGCTCGCCTACGCCTACGGGTGGAGCCAGGACCAGTTCTACGTCGGCGAGCAGGACGGCGCCGTCACGATCTTCCGGGGCATCAACACCCAGATCGCCGGCTTCGAACTGTCCGAGCCCTACGAGACCAGCGACGTCCAGGTCGACCTGCTCGGCAAGATCGAGGCCGACCGGGTCCGCGAGGGCATCGCCTACGACAACCTCGCGGACGCCGAGGCCAAGGTCCAGGACCTCGCGGCCCGCCAGCAGGCGGACGCGCCGACGGGGCCGTCCTGATGGCGCAGTCCGGCAGCTTCCTCGGGTTCGTGCACCGGCGCCGCCGGGGCGCGGAGCTGTTCCTGCTCGTGCTCGCCCTCGCCGTCGGCATCGGGGCGTACGCCGCGGTGGGCATCGGCGTCGACCAGGAGGTCCCCACCGACCTGCTCGGGTACGGCGGCTGGCTGGCCGCCCTGCTGATCGGCGCCCACGTCGTGATCCGCCTGGTCGCGCCGTACGCCGATCCGGTGCTGCTGCCCATCGTCGCGGCCCTCAACGGCTTCGGGCTCGCGGTGATCCACCGCCTCGACCTGGCCGCGGAGGCGGTCGACCGCAAGGCCGACTACGCCCAGCAGCAGCTGGTCTGGATGACGCTCGGCGTGATCCTGTTCGTCGCGACCCTGCTGGTCATCCGCGACCACCGGGTGCTCCAGCGGCTCACCTACACCAGCGGCCTCGCCGCGATCGCATTGCTGCTCCTGCCGCTGCTCCCCGGGATCGGCAACGAGGTCAACGGCGCCCTGATCTGGATCCAGGTCGGGCCGTTCAACTTCCAGCCGGGCGAGCTCGCCAAGGTGCTGCTGGTGATCGCGTTCGCGGGCTACCTGGTGCTGCACCGCGACGCGCTCGCGCTCGCCGGCCGCCGGGTGCTGTTCGTCGACCTGCCCCGCGGCCGCGACCTCGGCCCGATCCTCGCGATGTGGCTGGTCAGCCTCGGCATCCTGGTCTTCCAGCGCGATCTCGGCTCCAGCCTGCTGTTCTTCGGCGTCTTCCTGGTGATGCTCTACGTCGCCACCGAGCGCCCTGGCTGGCTGGTCGTCGGCGGCCTGCTCTTCGCGGGCGGCGCGACGGCGGCGTACACCCTCTTCGACCACGTGCGCGTGCGCTTCGACATCTGGCTCAACCCGTTCGACTACTACACCGCCGAGCAGGGCGGGCAGAGCTACCAGCCGGTCGAGGCGATGTTCGGCATGGGCTGGGGCGGGCTGATCGGCCGCGGCTTCGGCGAGGGCGACCCCTACCGGGTCCCGTTCGCCAACTCCGACTTCATCGTGGCGGCGATCGGCGAGGAGCTCGGCCTGACCGCCGTGATCGCGGTGATCATGATGTACGGCCTGATGGTCGAGCGGGCCCTGCGCACGGCGCTGATCTGCCGCGACGGCTTCGGCAAGCTGATGGCCACCGGCCTCGGCACCGTGCTCGCCGTCCAGGTGTTCGTGGTCATCGGCGGCGTGACCGGGCTGATCCCGCTGACCGGCCTCACCACGCCGTTCCTCTCGTACGGCGGCTCCTCGCTGATCGCCAACTGGGTGATCGTCGCGCTGCTGCTGCGCATCTCCGACCAGGCCCGCCGGCCGGTGCCTCGGCTGTCGGGCGACACCGCGGCCATCGACTCAGACGCCACTCAGGTGGTGAAGCTGTGATGCCGACGTGAACAAGCCGATCCGGACGATCTCGATCTTCTGCCTGCTGCTGTTCCTGGCGCTGATGGTCAACGCCTCCTACCTGCAGTACTGGAAGGCCGGGAAGCTCGGCGACGACCCGCGCAACCGGCGCGAGATCGTGGCGTCGTACTCCCGCGAGCGCGGCGCGATCCTCACCGGCCGCACCGCGGTCGCGGAGAGCGTCGAGTCCGACGACGTCTACAAGTTCCAGCGCACCTACCCCCAGCCGATGATGTACGCGCCGATCACGGGGTGGTTCTCCTACTACTCCCAGGCCGGCGTCGAGCTGACCCGCAACGACGTGCTCTCCGGCGAGGACTCCCGGCTGTTCGTCACCAAGCTGGTCGACCTGCTCAGCAACGAGCCGCCGCAGGGCGGCAACGTGCAGCTCACGATCGACCGCGCCGCACAGCAGGCCGCCTACGACGGCCTCAGGGCCGTCGGCCCCGGCGTGCAGGGCGCCGTGGTCGCCATCGAGCCGAACACCGGCAGGATCCTGGCGATGGCCTCGCTGCCGACCTACGACCCGAACAAGCTCGCCTCGCACGACCTCGGCGCGGTCACCGACACCTTCGACCGGCTCGAGAAGGACCCGGCCCAGCCGCTGCTCAACCGCGCGATCCAGACCCGGCTCCCGCCCGGCTCGACGTTCAAGGTGGTCACCGCGGCCGCGGCGATCGAGAAGGGCCTCTACAAGGCGGACGACCGGGTGCCGGGCGGCGACACCTACCAGCTGCCGCTGACGTCCGGGCCGACCGGCCTGATCGACAACGAGGGCCGCAGCTGCGGCGCGAACGGCTCGACGATCCCGTTCACCCAGGCGATGGGCCAGTCCTGCAACACCTCGTTCGCGCAGATCGCCGGGCAGGTCGGCGCCGAGGACATGCTGAGGACCGCGGAGGGCTTCGGCTTCAACAGCAGCTACCTCGACGACCTGAGCGCGCAGGCCCGGTCGGTGTTCCCCGACGAGCTCGACGACGCCGAGCTCGGGCAGAGCGGCTTCGGCCAGTTCGAGGTGTCCGCGACGCCGCTGCAGATGGCGATGGTCGCGGCCGGGCTCGCCAACGGCGGCACCGTGATGAAGCCCTACCTCGTCGACGAGGAGCAGTCCGCCAACCTCGACGTGCTCGACAAGACCGAGCCGCAGGAGCTGTCCCGGGCGGTCTCGCCGACGACCGCGAGCGAGGTCACCAAGCTGATGGTGGCGACCGTCAACGAGGGCACCGCCAGCCCGGCGCGGATCGACGGCATCTCGGTGGCCGGCAAGACCGGCACCGCGCAGAGCGGCATCCCCGACGTCCCGCCGTACGCCTGGTTCATCTCCTACGCGCCGGCGGACAACCCCGAGGTCGCCGTCGCCGTCATGATCCAGAGGGCCGACATCGATCGAGGCGAGATCGCCGGCGGCCTGATCGGCGGCCCGATCGCGAAGGCCGTGATGGAGGCGGTGATCAAGTGACCGAGACGCCCGACAGCTCCGCCGACGACGCGCGGCGCTACCGGCTCGAGCGCCGCCTCGCCACGGGCGGCATGGGCGAGGTGTGGCGCGCGACCGACACCACCCTCGGCCGCGAGGTCGCGGTCAAGCTGCTCAAGCAGGAGTACGCCGACGACCCGTCGTTCCGCGCCCGCTTCGAGGTCGAGGCGCAGCACGCCGGTGCCCTGCACCACCCGAACATCGCGACCGTCTACGACTACGGCGCCGGCGACGACGGCCGCCCGTACCTCGTGATGGAGCTGGTCGACGGCCAGCCGCTGTCCGCGCTGCTGCGGCCGGACACCCCGATGGACCCGGCCGCCGTCCGCGAGCTGCTCGCCCAGGCCGCCGACGGCCTCGGGGCCGCGCACGCCGCCGGCATCGTGCACCGCGACGTGAAGCCGGCCAACCTGCTGGTAACTCCCGACCGGCGCGTGAAGATCACCGACTTCGGCATCGCCCGCGCCGCCGAGGGCATGGGGCTGACCCGGACCGGCGAGGTGATGGGCACCCCGCAGTACCTCTCCCCCGAGCAGGCGCAGGGCCAGAGCGCCACGGCCGCGTCCGACGTCTACTCGCTCGGCGTGGTCGCGTTCGAGTGCCTCGCCGGACACCGGCCCTACGCCGCCGACACCGCCGTCGCGACCGCGCTCATGCACCTGCGCGAGCCGGTGCCCTCGCTGCCGGACGCCGTCCCGGCCGACCTGGCCGCCGTCGTACGCCGGTCGATGGCCAAGCTCCCGCAGGACCGGTACGCCGACGGCGCGGCCCTCGCGGCCGCGCTGCGCGACCCGGCGACCGCCGCCACCCAGATCGCCGCCCAGGTCACCAGCCAGGTGGCCGCTCCGGTGGCGGCCGAGACCGCGGTGCTGCCGCCGGTGCACGCCGGTCCCGTCGCCGGCCACCAGCCCGCCGAGGGCAAGCGGGTCCGCAGGCGCAACGCCGCCTGGCCGGTGCTGCTCGTGCTCGCGCTGGTCGCGGTCGTCGTGCTCGCGATCCTCCTGATCGCGCAGTCGCTGGGCGACGACGAGCCGGCCGACGAGCCGAGCCAGCCCCCGACGCCGTCGCGGACGACCTCCGAGACGCCCTCGGAGGAGCCGACGTCCGAGCCGCCCACGCCCAGCGAGACCCCCTCGCAGACGCCGTCGGAGACACCGAGCCAGACGCCGTCCGAGACCCCCTCGGAGACGCCGAGCCAGACGCCCTCGCAGACGCCCAGCGAGACGCCGTCCGAGACCCCGAGCCAGACCCCCTCCGGAACCCCGTCCCCCAGCGCAGCGAGCAGTGAGGCCAGGTCGATGCGTCGATGAGCAACCAACCGCCGACCCTGATCGGGGGTCGCTACGAGCTCGGCGAGCTGCTCGGCCGAGGTGGCATGGCCGAGGTGCGCAAGGGTACCGACACCCGGCTCGGCCGGGTCGTCGCCGTCAAGCGGCTGCGCACCGACCTCGCGAGCGACGCGACCTTCCAGGCCCGGTTCCGGCGGGAGGCGCAGTCCGCGGCCTCGCTCAACCACCCCGCGATCGTCGCGGTCTACGACACCGGCGAGGAGCCCGCGACCGACGGATCCGGGATCTCCCAGCCCTACATCGTCATGGAGTACGTCGCCGGGCGGACCCTGCGCGACATCCTGCGCGAGGGCCGCAAGATCCTGCCCGAGCGCGCGCTGGAGATCACCAGCGGCGTGCTCTCCGCCCTCGACTACAGCCACCGCGCGGGGATCATCCACCGCGACATCAAGCCCGGCAACGTGATGCTCACGCCGAGCGGCGACGTGAAGGTGATGGACTTCGGCATCGCCCGCGCGATCAGCGACGCGTCCTCGACGATGACCCAGACCGCGGCGGTCGTCGGTACGGCGCAGTACCTCTCGCCCGAGCAGGCGCGCGGTGAGACGGTCGACTCCCGCTCCGATGTCTACTCCGCCGGCTGCCTGCTCTACGAACTGCTGACCGGCCGCCCGCCGTTCGTGGGCGACAGCCCGGTCGCGGTCGCCTACCAGCACGTACGCGAGCCCGCCCTGCCGCCGTCCGACCACGACACCGAGCTGCCGTCCGAGGTCGACGCGATCGTGATGAAGGCGCTCGCGAAGCGGGTCGAGGACCGCTACCAGTCGGCGGCGGCGATGCGCAGCGACATCGAGCGCTACCTGGCCGGCCGTCCGGTCCAGGCTCCGGTGCCGCCGCCGGTGCCGGACCCCTCGCCGTACCCCACCGCCGCGACCGCGGTGGTCGCGCCCGTGCCGCCGGAGGAGGACGACTCCCCGCGCGGGCGCACCGGTCTGCTCGTCGCGCTCGGGCTGCTGCTGGTGGTGCTGATCGCCGGTGCGGCGTACCTGATGCCGCGGCTGTTCGAGTCCGCGCCGGAGGAGGTCGCGGTCCCGAACGTGATCGGCAAGAACGAGAACCAGGCGCGCACCCTGATCGGCGAGGCCGGTCTCGCGGTGGGCACCATCGACCGCCAGAACAGCGAGAACGTGCCCGCCGGCAGGGTGATCAGCCAGGACCCGGGCGCCGACCAGTTCGTGGCGCCCGACAGCCCGGTGGCGCTGGTGATCTCGCTGGGCAAGCCCGAGGTGCAGGTGCCCGACGTCGTCGGCGACCCCAAGGAGGAGGCGCGGGCCACGCTCGAGGCGGCCAAGCTCAAGGTCACCCTCGAGGAGGAGGAGTCGGACGAGGAGGCGGGCGTCGTCACGCGCACCGATCCCGCGCCGGGCCAGCCGGTCGCCCAGGGCACCAACGTCACCGTCTACTACTCCGACGGCCAGGAGCTGATCCCCGACGTCCGCGGCCTGATGCAGGCGGAGGCGAAGACCGAGATCCGCAAGGCGGGCTTCAAGGTCCAGGTCGAGGAGGACCCCACCAGCACCGAGCCGGCCGGCACGGTGGTCAACCAGTTCCCCCCGCCCGGGCAGCCGGCACCCGAGGGCACCACCGTGACGATCCAGGTGTCGACGTACGTGGAGCCGAGCGAGACCCCGACGGACACGCCGACCGAGTCGCCGACGACGGAGTCCCCGACGATCCCGCCGCTGGGGGAGCGGCCGCTCAGCTCCCCGCCGGGCCGAGCGGGGTGGCGAAGTTCAGGTCGAGCAGGCCGTCGTACGCCGGAGCGGTGACCGAGTCCTCGAGCTCGAGGTCCCACCCGACGGAGATCTCGGGGTCGGCGGCCTGGGCCCGGTAGGTCTGCAGGTACTCGTCGTCCTCGATGGCCGTGAGCAGGTCGCCCTGGTCGCCGACGGCCGAGATCACGTAGGGCTGAGGGTAGGGCACGCCCTGGAGTTGGACCGCGTTGCCCTCGCACTTGATGCCGGTGGTCGACACGATCCGCTGGCCGGCGATGGTGACCGCGGTGGCGCCGCCCTTCCAGAGCGCGTTGACGACCGCCTGGATGTCCTGCTGGTGGACCAGCAGGAGGTTGACGTTGCCGGTCGTGGAGTTGATCAGGTCCTCGGGGGCGTCGGACAGCGTGATGGTGACGCCCGGGCCCGACCGCGGCACGAGCCCGGCCGGGTCCTTCAGCTTCGCGATCCGGCGGTGGTAGCGGTTGACCTCGCGGTCCTTCATCGCCGCGCTCAGCGCGGACACCTGGGCGTCGAGGTCCGAGACCTCCTGCCGCAGGGCGTCGTACTGGTCGGACTCGTCCTGGACCAGCGCGGCGAGGTCGGTGTAGCGGCCCGGGCGCAGGTCGGTGCCGTCGGAGTCGGCGGCGCTCACGACGAACAGCGACCCGCAGAGCAGGACGACGACCGGCGTACCGATCCGCCAGGCGGTGCGCCTGCGGCCCTGCTGCGGGCGGGTGCCGGGGAGCGCGAGCCGACGCCGACGCTCCCCGGAGTCCACGGACTCCGGGGGTCGAGCGTGAGTTCCACCGGACACGCCGACTAAGGTAACCCGGAGACTCGTCCGACCCGATCCAGGAGCACCCGTGGCCAAGGCCCCCGCGGACCCCCTCGCCCCGCAGCGAGGCCCGATCCTCACGCCGCGCTTCCTCGTGGCCGTCGTTCTCATGGTGCTCGGCGTCGCCTGGATGGCCTACTACTACATCGTCGTCCGGGTCGACCCGACCGAGTTCCCGGCGCCCGACCCGGGCAAGCCGGCGTTCCTGGCCGATCTCGGCAACTGGAACTACCTGATCGGGTTCGGCCTGCTGCTGCTCGGCCTGGTGGCCTCCGCGCACCCATCGACCCCGCTCGGCCGGGGCCGCGGCGTCGTGGTCGGCATGCTCGGCTGCTTCCTCGTCGGCCTGCTGTGGATCTGCACCTACTACGTCTTCAGCAACGACATGTCCAGCATCCCGGTCTTCAACGACCTCGGCCAGAAGAACCTGATCGTCGGCATCGCCTTCATGGCGGTCGGCTTCACCTTCGCCACCCGCTGGGAGTGACCCCGACTCGGCGCGTCTTGCCCGCGTGGGGCCGTCGAGTCGGCGCAACTTGCCCGCCAGTAAACGCCGAGTCGGCGCATCTTGCCCCGGGCACGGGGCTGGCGGGTGCCGTCTGTCCACACTGGGGATAACCGCTGTGGAGAACTACACGCGTGTAGTTCTCCACAGGAGATTCCACAGCTGTGGAGCCGGCAGCGGGCAAAACCCGCCGACTCGGCACCCTGACGCGGGCAAAACCCGCCGACTCGGCACCCTGACGCGGGCAAAACCCGCCGACTCGGCACTCTGACGCGGGCAAGACCCGCCGACTCGGCGTCAGGCGAGGGTGGCGCTGCGGAGGATGATCGCGAGCACGGTGAGGGCACCGATGGCGACCATGCCGGAGACCTGGACCAGGGTCCGGCGGGAGCCGCGGGGGGCGTAGACGAGGACGCCGGCGACGGCGGCGCCGCCGAGGAAGCCGCCGAGGTGGCCCTGCCAGGAGATCCCGGCGAAGAGGAACGTGAAGGCGAAGTTGATCGCGATCCAGGTGAGGACCGTGCGGTAGTCGCCGCCGATCTTGTGGACGACGACCAGCAGCGCGCCCATCAGGCCGAAGATCGCACCGGAGGCGCCGACGGTGGCCGTGGTCTCACCGGAGAACCAGTAGACGAACGCGGAGCCGGTGAGCGCCGCAAGCAGGTAGAGCGCGAGGAACCGCGCCCGGCCGATGGCCATCTCGAGCTGCGGGCCGAGCACGTAGAGCGCGAGCATGTTGAACGCGATGTGCCACGGCTGCGCATGCGTGAACGCGCTCGTCATCAGCTGCCAGTAGGCACCGTCGGCGACGCCGGGCACCCACGTCGCGCCGCCCACCGTGTTGCAGAGTGTCTCGCTGCCGACCTGCGGGAAGAAGCCGCCGTCGGCCGTGCAGAGCCCACGCGCGTGCAGCGACAGCCAGTAGTAGAGCCACCCGCCCTGGCCGCCGGTGGCCAGCACCGCCAGCCAGACGGCGACGTTGACGCCGATCAGCACGAACGACGTCAGCCCGGCGTTCGTGGGCCGCAGCCCGCCGTACGCCGTGCGGCCGCTGCGCGTGGCCTGCTTACCCTCCGCCACGCAGTCGGGGCACTGGAAGCCCACAGACGCGTCGTGCATGCAGTCCGGGCAGATGGTCCGGTCGCAGCGCTGGCAGCGGATGTAGGACTCCCGGCCGGGGTGCCGGTAGCAGGTCGGCACCCCGGTCTCGGGGGTCGGAGGCTGAGTCATGCTCGGGGAGACAAGCTCAGTCCTGGAGCTCGACCGACTCGATGACGACCGGCTCGGCCGGGCGGTCGCCGGGGCCGGTCGCGGTGGTGGCGATCGCGTCGACGACGTCGCGCGAGGCCTGGTCGGCGACCTCGCCGAAGATCGTGTGCTTGAAGTTCAGCCAGGTGGTCGCGCCGACGGTGATGAAGAACTGCGAGCCGTTGGTGCCCGGGCCGGCGTTGGCCATCGCGAGCAGATAGGGCTTGTCGAAGACCAGCTCGGGGTGCGGCTCGTCCTTGAAGGTGTAGCCCGGCCCGCCGGTGCCGGTGCCGAGCGGGCAGCCGCCCTGGATCATGAAGCCGGTGATGACCCGGTGGAAGGTGAGGCCGTCGTAGAACGGGCCGCTGCGGCCGTTGCCGGCGTCGTAGTCCTTGCTGCCGTCGGCGAGCCCGGTGAAGTTCGCGACCGTCTCGGGAGCGTGGTTCGGGAACAGGTTGAGCGTGATGTCGCCGCGGTTCGTGTGCAGGACGGCCTGGTCAGCCATGAGTGCCTCTCGCTTCTGATGGGTACACCCGAGGCGTACCTCGGGCAGACGTGCGACCCCGATCCTCGCACGACCGCCAAGCAGAACGACGACTGGTGACCTCCCGGGTGCCATGATCGAATGAGTAGGACACGACGAGAGGAAGTGCCGACATGGGTCTTCGCAAGAACAAGTCCCTCCTCGACCAGGCGACCGACACCGTGAGCCAGTACGCCGACCAGGTCAAGCCCCAGGTGGAGAACGCCGTCGCCGCGGCGAAGGAGAAGGCCGGGCCGGTGCTCGCGGACGCGAAGGCGAAGGCCGCTCCCGCCCTCGCGGACGCCAGGGCCAAGGCCGCACCGGTGGTGGCGACGGGCGCGGCGCTCGCCGCCGAGAAGCTCGCGGCCGGCGCCCAGGCGGTCGCCGACAAGGCCGACGAGGTCTCCACGACGGCCACGGCCGCCGCGACCCCGAAGAAGGGCCGCAGGATCAGGAAGCTGCTGCTGATCACCGGCATCGCCGCGGCGGCCGCGTTCATCGCCAAGAGGCTGCGCGGCGGCAGCGAGAGCGAGAACTGGCAGTCGTCGTACACCCCGACGCCGGCCCCGCGCCCGGCGACCGAGGAGGACGCCGGCGGCGCCTCGGCCGGCGAGGCGATCGCCGACGAGGCCGAGGCGGAGTCGCCGCACCCGGTGACGACGCCGGACGACCCGGCCGACGTGGTGGACGTCGACAAGAAGTGACCCGTTGGTCAGGGGCGGTTGGCGTCGATCCAGTCGTCGATCCGCTCCCACCAGCCGAACAGCCAGTCGATCCGCTCCTCGCGGCCGGCGGGGATCTCGTCGCGCGGCACCTGCCACCAGCGCATCACGATGCGCTTGTCCATCGGCAGCTCGCGCCACACGTCGCCGACGGTGAGCATGTGGTCGAGCCCGGTGTGCGCGACCAGCACCACGTCGGCCCCGGGAGCCGCGTCCAGCGCGGCGAGGAGGCCGCCCGGCCGGGGTGCGAGCACGTGGATCATCCGCTCGGCGCGCTCGGCCATCCGCTCCATGCCGAGGCGGCGGAGCCGGTCGATCGCGCGCTGCCGCCGGCGCGGGGTGAAGTTGCCGCCCTCGGGGAAGATCACGAAGGCGTCGTTCTCGTCGAGCCCGGTCGCGAGCGAGGCGATCTGGGCCTCCAGGTCGGCCCCGCCGGTCGGGTTGGGCGTGATGAACCGCGCCGGGATCCGGTTGAGCAGTACGTCGATGGCCGGGTCCCACGCGAGGGTGTCCTTGAGCACCACCCGCGGCTCGCGGCCGTACCACGCCATCAGCGTGTGGATCAGCACGAACGAGTCGCCCGGCCCGGCGTGCCGGCAGCACACCAGGATCGGCCGGCCCGGGTGCGCGTTCGGCGTCGGGCCCTCGGTGCCGATGGTCAGCCGCAGCACCCGCCGAGCCTCGCGGAAGAAGACCCACATGGTGCCCTGCACCAGGTCGTAGTGGATGCCCTCGAAGTACGGCGTGCGCAGCCGCCACCCGAAGCCGCTGGCGATCCAGAGGCCGAGCATCACCACGAGCAGCAGCGCCTCGCAGGTGAGGTAGACGATCGCGACCCACAGGACGCGCAGCGGGCGCAGCCGTCCGCGGATCAGCGGCGACAGCGCGGCGGCGCCGATCAGCCACAGCGGCAGCGTCACCCAGACCAGCGCGGCCAGCGCGACGACCGCGGGCGCGATGACGAGCCGCCGCAGCAACCACGTCACCGGGGGAGTCACCGGTGACTCACAAGATCTCGTCGAGGTAGGCGACCGACGCGGCGTACGTCTCGTCGATCCGCTGCTGGACGCCCGAGAAGTCGCGGCTGCCGCGCAGGCTGTCGTCCTTGCCGGACGTGCCGCGGGCGGGGAGGACGTGGGCCTCCACCCCGGCGGGGAGCTCGTCGAGCTCTCGGTTGAAGCGGTGCCGCCGGGCGATCTCGAAGGACACCCGCGCCACCTCCCACGGCCGGCGCGGCACCGAGAGCGGCCGGTCGATCCGGCCGACCTGGAGCACGAACACCCGGGTGGCGCCGAGCCGGACGGCGCGGCCGAGCGGGATGGAGTTCACGATGCCGCCGTCGAGGTAGTGCTCGTCGCCCACCTTCGCCGGCGGCAGCAGCCCGGGTACGGCGGCGCTCGCGACGACCGCGTCGACGACCGGTCCCGTGTCGAACCAGTGCTCCGCGGCCCGCTCGATGCTCGCCGCGCAGACCTGGAACCGGACCGGCAGCTCCTCGAACGTGACGGAGCCGAACTCCTCGACGAGCGCCTGCTTGAGCGGCGTGGCCGACCAGAGGTGGGTGCCGGTGCTCATGGCCCGGCGGACGGTGCGCAGCGGGCGGTCGCCGTACACCTGCGCGGCCTGCTCGGAGGCGCCCTGCCAGAGCGCGGTCAGCTTCTCGACCACGCCGACGTCGGGCTGGCGGGCGACGAGCGCGCCGTTGAGGGCGCCGACGCTGGTGCCGAGGACCAGGTCGGGGACGACGCCGCGCTCGAGGAGTGCGCGGAGCATCCCGACCTCGGCGGCGCCGAGCACGCCGCCGCCGCCGAGCACGAATGCCGTCGTCACACCGTGGAGGGTCCCACGAGCTCCGGGTGCTCGGCACGCACCTTCTGCACGACCTGGTGCTCGACCCAGAAGATCAGCAGCGGGATCAGGCCGGCGACGAACATCAGCAGCGTGAAGCCGAGCGACCAGCGCGCCTGGCGCGCGAGGAGCAGCGCGACCACGACGTAGACCATGAACACCCAGCCGTGGACGACCCACAGGATGCTCGCCGACTCGCCGAACTCCTGGAGGCCGCTGCCCTCGGCGGCGAGGTACTTGAGCGGGGCGGCGACGAGTGCGCAGAACGCGAGCAGCACACCCACGACGAAGGCGAGCACGCGGTAGACCTGGAACAGCTTCACGGACTCAGCCTACGGGGACGTCCCCGGCGGCCGGCTCGGCGGCAGCCGTGGTGACGGGCTCGTCCTCCTCGGTCACCCAGCGCCACCAGATGAACGCGGCGAACAGACCGAAGAACCACCACTCGATCGCGTAGAGGAGGTTGCGGATGCTCGTCAGCGCGCCCACCGGCGGCAACTGCTCGACCGACGCCTGCTCGAGGCCGGGCTCGGGCTCCCGGGCGACGCCGTACGCGCCGTACAGGTCCTGGTCGACGTGCTGGATGACGTCCGCGGTGCGCAGCTGCGGCAGGACGTCGTCGGTCGGGTCGTCGTCGGTCTGGCCGGTGCCCTCGGTCGGCTGGAGCCAGGCCTCGAGTTCGGCACCGCCGGTCGGCGCCGGCGGCGCGTCGGCGGGGTCGGCGACCCAGCCGCGGACGACGGGCAGCGCGGCCGCGCCCGGACCGCCGACCGCGAGCGGGGTGACGACCCAGTAGCCGGTGACGCCGGCGCGCTCGCGTCCGGAGACGTAGACCGTGCCGTCGGGCACCCAGGTGCCGGCGACCGACACCGGCTGTCCGACCTGCGGCGCCGGGAACGGGTCGTCGGGGCCCATCACGTCGGCGAGCGGCACGGCCGCGGCATCGGTCAGGTCGACCGCCTCGGCGTCGCGGGCGGCCTGCCAGGCGCCGTACTGCCACAGGCCGAGGCCGACGGCGATCCCGACGCACACCAGCGCCAGCAGGTGCGCGCCCCAGAACCTCGGAGCGAGCTTGCCGGACACCCGTGCTGACACCGCGCCAGCCTACGGCGTCCGCAGGTGGCGCTCGTCGGCGCCCGCCCGACTTCGCGCTCGCCCACCTCGACCACGTCGGCGGCATCGGCGACTACCCGTGGGCACGGGCGCACGTCTGCGCCGGCAAGCTGACCAGCTCGATCAGGAGAGGACGCCGGGCACTCCGGAGCCGCGTCACCCGCGCCGGATCACCGCGCGAGCGGTGGCCGCCACGGCGAGGTCGACGCCCTCGCCGCGGCCCCATCCGCTGCGGGCCACGCCGGCCAGGTGGTCGAGGACATCGAGGGTCGCGCTGCCGGCCGGTGGCGGCGAGAACCGGTCGTGCCCGCTCCGCCATCCCAGCGCGAACAGCAGGTCGCTGACCTCGCTGCGCCACTCCCGAGCCGCACCACCGCTCCCGGCCACGGCCAGCGCCATCCAGCCCGCCTGGCGCTCGGCGTCCTTGCTGCCCAGTGGAAGACGGCCGACGATGTGCCGCCAGAGTGCCTGCGGGTCCTGGCGGGCGCGCCTGGCGGCCGCGGTCGGGGCCAGCCGACCCTTGCGGACGCTGACCAACCCGAGTGCGCGAGCCGTGTCGCGCACGTGCGCGACGGGGGGTGTCAGGTCCTCGCGGTTGGCCTTGCCGATCCACCAGTCAGTGATGCCGCTGCGTTCCGCGAACTGCTCGACCACAACGGGTCGCAGGTAGCCGGCAGAGGTGAGCTCGACGCCGTCGCCGATGACGTCGAGGAGAATCTGGTAGGTCTCGGTCAGCCGCGCGGCCTCGGCCGCGTTCACCTCAGTCGGGCCGTGGGAGGCCGGCCGGGCCAGCACCTCCCGCAGCAGGCGGACGCCATGGTGTTCGAGCTGCTCGGCCAGCTCCGCCAGCTCACCGGTGACCGCGACCGGCTCGGCGACCACGACCGCGAGGGCAGCATTGGCCTCCTCGACGTCGAAGTGGTCGGGGTGCCAGTCGACCGGCAGCCAGTCATGGGCGTGGGCGGCGGCGTCGAAGACGCCGGGGAGCTGCGCGTCGTCGTACCCGCTGCGCACCCAGGCGGCGAGCTCCGCGTAGCCGCCGAGCCCACCGGAGTCCTCGGGCGGGCAGGCCATCCGCCCGCCCGTACAGCACGCCGTCGAGGGTGACTCCTCGAGCACCTCCTCGACCACCAGCCGGTGGTCCCAGCCGTCGCCGAAGTCGTACTCGTACCAGAGCTCGTCCCCCTTCTCGGCGACGACCTGGTCGAGTCGTACGTCGTCCTCCAGCACGCCGTCCTCGCCCTCGTCGAGGTCGAAGTGCGTGACGAAGTACGGCGAGCGGTGGTCGCTGCCGGCGCGGAACCGGTGGAGGTGGCTGTCGTACCACCCCATCGCGGCCTGGATCACCTCGTGCAGCCGCGGCAGGCTGAGGTCGCCGGGCAGCTCGAGTCGGCGCCAGACCGGCGGTCTCGCGCCGTACAGGTCCAGACGCACCCGGAACCCGCGGACCTCGCTCGGGACCGGGAGCAGCGCCGGCGCCTGGTCGCGCTGCAGCTTCTCGAAGATACTGGTCACCTGCCCGCTCATCAGGGCGTCGAGGAGCGCCTTGCTCTCCTCCGGGCTGGCTCCGGCTATCAGCTGCTTCACCAGGCGCTGAACGTCGGTCGGTTCGGTCACGTCGCACAGTCAATCACCGTCGACTCGTTCGCTGGCATCACCACCGCGCCGACGGGGTTCAACCACGTGTGGCCCGGGTCGGCGAGGGTTCGAGCAGTCGGACCTCACCCTGAGGTGCGGTTCACGCGACAGTCGAGGTCGTCACAGCCTTCGCGTTCGTCGTTACCCAGAAGCGCCTGACCATCGACGGCGACGACTTCTACCTGGATTGTCACGACGACGCGTTCGCCGAACGGGATACTCCAGGCGACCGGTCCGACGTCTACGGATGTCAGTGTGCCAGGTGCGGGCGTACGCGGCCGGCGAACCGTGGTGCACCCGCGATGGCGAGCCTCGTGGCCAGGTCGTCGGTCGTCGTCGGCGGGCTCTTCTTGCTGAGCGCCGCACGAGTGAACGACTCGACAACACCGTGACGGTGATCGGTGAGCAGCGCGCAGAGGAACTCATCCGAGGTGATCACCTCCACGTCCCGGCATGGAGCGGACGGCCCGCCGACGCGTTGGGCGGATCGGTCAGGACGCGGCGAGGGCGGCACGCGTGGCCTCGTCGGCCGGGTAGAACGCCTCGATCGCCAGCTCGGAGAGGGTGACCTCCCGCGGCGAGCCGAAGACCGTCGTGGTCGAGATGAAGGACAGCACGGTGCCGTCGGCGCCGCGCAGCTCCAACGGCACCACGAGCACCGCGGACCCGACCGGCTCCACCCCGCCGGCGGCCACCTCCGCGAGGAGCTCGCCGAGGACCGGGTCGCCGCTCGCGTCGTACTCACGCCGGAGCCGCTCGGCCAAGTGGGCGCGCCACTGGCCGAGATTGACGATCCGGGGCGCGAGGCCGCGCGGGTGGATCGAGAGCCGGATGACGTTGACCGGCGGCTCGAGGAGGTCGGCGTCCACGCCGCCGAGCAGGCCGTACGCCGCGTCGTTGGCCGTGACCAGCTCCCAGCGGCGGTCGACGACCAGCGCCGGGTAGGGATGGTGCGCCCGCAAGATGGCCTCCAGGGCGGCGTTCGCCTCAGCCATGGGCGGGTCGCAGAGCCGGTGCTCGGGGTGGATCGGCGCGTGGCCGGCGGCCAGCAGCACGTGGTTCTGCTCGCGCAACGGGACTTCCAGGTGGTCGCACAGCCGGGCGACCATCGCGGTGGTCGGCCGGGAGCGGCCGGTCTCGATGTAGCTGAGGTGGCGGGTGGAGACGTCGGCTCGGCTGGCGAGCTCGAGCTGGGAGAGGCGGCGACGCTGCCGCCACTCGCGGATCAGGGCTCCGGCGGGGGCGCTCATGCCGGCCAACCTAGGTGCTCCCCGGCGCCGGGGACATGACCTCGGAGGTCATCGACGCACCACACCCCGGGGCGCTGTGATCGGTGCACCACCGACGAGAGGAGTCCACCATGGACAGCACGCACCACAAGGCCTACGCCATCGCCTACCTGCGCAACGTCGACCTCGGCGACGCGATCGTCGAGTACCTGGAGCGCATCGACGAGACCCTTGCGCCGTACGGCGGCCGGTTCCTCGTCCACGGCGGCCGGCTGACGCCGATCGAGGGCACCTGGGACGGCGACGTCGTGGTCATCGAGTTCCCCGACGCCGCGTCGGCCGGGGCGTGGTACGAGTCGCCCGGCTACCAGGCGATCCTGCTGTTGCGCACCGAGCACTCCGAGTCGATCGCCTGCCTGGTCGAGGGCGTCCCGGCCAACTACCGCGCCGTGGACAAGCTCGCCGAGCTGCTGACGCCCTGACCGCCCGTCGCCGGTGATCAGCGCCAGGTCGACCGGGACGAGCTCAGCCGCACCCGGACCGACCACTCCGCAGCACCCACGAGGCGCGCGAGAGAGCACCCGGCGTACCGAAGGCGCGAGCGCAGCACCCGCGTAGCCGGCGCCTGCGACCGATGGCCCTTCCCCAGCCAGTCCTAGAACCCGACCCCAAAGCCGATCAGAACAATTGACGAAAGCTCCAGGCTGGCCTTGGTCTTCCTTGTGGAGCCTACGAGACTCGAACTCGCAACCCCCTGCTTGCAAAGCAGGTGCGCTACCAATTGCGCCAAGGCCCCGTGCGGGGCCGGGCCCCGACGAGTGAGCGTCAGGCGCGCTCGACCGGGTCGGTCGCCTCGGCCCAGAGCGCCTGCTCCTTCTTGCCCTCGTCGAGCTTGCGCTTGACGACGACCACGGCGCCGACCACGAGCAGGAGGGACAGGATCTTCTTCATGGTGGCTCCCTTGGTGGCGGGTGGAAGAGTGCCGGATGGTGGGCCTAACAGGACTTGAACCTGTGACCTCTTCCTTATCAGGGAAGCGCTCTAACCGTCTGAGCTATAGGCCCTCGAACCGAGGGGGAACACTACCGGACCCCCTCGGACGGCGACAAAACGGCTACCGCTCGTCCTCGGCGAGAGTGAGCTCGACGCCGCCGAGCAGGGCCGCGGCCATGTTGTAGAGGAAGGCGCCCAGGGTCGCGATCGCGGTGATCAGGATGACGTCGACCACGGCCACGAGCATCGTGAAGCCCATGACACGCGACATCCCGACGTACTTCTCGACGTCCCAGTTGGCCGCGTCCTGGCCGCCGACCACGTCGCGGACGGTGTCGTTGATCGAGTCCCAGACGCCGGCGGCCGCGAGCACGGACCAGATGATGAAGACCGACACGACGGTGACGACACCGAAGGCGATCGCGAGCAGGAACGACGTCTTCATGACCGACCACGGGTCGATCCGGGTCAGGCGGAGCCGTGCTCGGCGCGGAGGTCGTTTGCCCGGCCCGGCCGCCTTCGTGGCGACCTTGGTCGAATCCGGCTGCGCGTTGGCGCGGTGCTCGTCGGTCGCGTTCGCGAGCTTCGCCGAGATCCGGTCGCCCAGAGGCGCGCGTACGGCGGTGTCCTGGCCGTCGGTCATCAGCCGTCACTCTCCCGGTCGGTCTCGGGCCCCGTCGGTCTCGGGCTCGGTCGTCTCGATTGTTGCATCCGTACCCTCATCCGACGATTCGGGAACGTCGGAGGTTGCCTCGTCGAGGGCATCTTCCTCGTCCCGCGCGTCGACCGAGCGGGCCACGACGGCGACGGAGTCGCCCGCCTTCGGCGTCACGAACTTCACGCCCTGGGTGGAGCGCCCGGTCGGGCGGAAGTCGGCGTTGATCGGGCTGCGCACGACCTGGCCGTTCTGCGTGATCGAGAGGACCTCGTCGCCCTCCTCGACGATGAACGCGCCGACGAGCTGGCCGCGGTCCTCGTTCGTGAGCGCCATCGCCTTGATGCCGAGGCCGCCACGGTTGGTGGTGCGGTACTCCGAGATCCGGCTGCGCTTGGCGTAGCCGCCGTCGGTGATCGTGAAGACGTACTGCTCCTGCACACCCGGCAGGTCGCCCGGCTCGGTCGACTCGCCCGCCGCCTCCGCGCGGGCCTCGGCGGCCTCCTCGGCCGCGACCTGCTCGGCGCGGATCACCGACATCGACAGGACCGAGTCGTCCGCGGTGCGGAACTTCATGCCGGTGACGCCGGACGTCGCACGTCCCATCGGTCGCAGCTGCCCGTCCTCGGCCTGGAACCGGATCGCCGAGCCCTTGCGGGACACCAGCAGGATGTCGTCCTCGGCGTTGACCAGCTCCGCGCCGATCAGCTCGTCGTCGTCCTCGCGGAAGTTGATCGCGATGACGCCGGCCTGGCGCGGGCTGTTGTAGTCGCCGAGCCGGGTCTTCTTGACCAGGCCGTTGCGGGTCGCGAGCACGAGGTACGGCGCCTGCTCGTAGTCGCGGATCGCCAACACCTGCGCGATGCTCTCGTCGGGCTGGAAGGACAGCAGCCCGGCGACGTGCCCGCCCTTCGCGTCGCGCGACGCCTCCGGCAGGTTGTAGGCCTTGGTCCGGTAGACCCGGCCGGCCGTGGTGAAGAACAGCAGCCAGTGGTGGTTGGTGGTCGCGATGAAGTGCTCGACCACGTCGTCGCCGCGCAGGGTCGCGCCGCGCACGCCCTTGCCGCCGCGCTTCTGGGTGCGGTACTGGTCGGCCCGGGTGCGCTTCGCGTAGCCGCCGCGGGTGATGGAGACGACCAGCTCCTCGTCCGGGATCAGGTCCTCCATCGAGAGGTCGCCGTCGGCCGCGATGATCTGCGTGCGCCGGTCGTCGCCGTACTTCTCGACGATCTCGTCGAGCTCGTCGGAGACGATCTGCCGCTGCCGCGCCTCGTTGGCGAGGATGTCCTCGAGGTCGGCGATGACCTCCTCGAGCTCGGCCAGGCGGTCGATGATCCTCTGGCGCTGCAGGGCGGCGAGCTGCCGCAGCTGCATCTGCAGGATCGCGTCGGCCTGGACCTCGTCGATCTCCAGCAGCTCGATCAGGCCCTCGCGCGCCTCCGCGACGTCGGGGGAGCGGCGGATCAGCGCGATGACCTCGTCGAGCATGTCGAGGGCCTTCACGTAGCCGCGGTAGATGTGCGCCTGACGCTCGGCCTCCGCGAGGCGATAGCGGGTACGCCGCTGGATGACCTCGATCTGGTGCGCGACCCAGTTCGCGATGAACTGGTCGATGGTCAGCGTCCGCGGGACGCCGTCGACCAGCGCGAGCATATTCGCGCTGAAGTTGGTCTGCAGCTCGGTGTGCTTGAGCAGGTTGTTGAGCACGACCCGTGCGACCGCGTCGCGCTTGAGCACGACGACCAGGCGCTGACCGGTGCGCGACGAGGTGTCGTCGCGGACGTCGGAGATGCCCTGCACCTTGCCGGAGTCGGCGAGCTCGGCGATCTTCAGCGCCAGGTTGTCCGGGTTGACCATGTAGGGCAGCTCGGTGATGACCAGGCAGGTGCGGCCCTTGCTGTCCTCGTCGACCTCGATCACGGCGCGCTGGGTGATGGAGCCGCGGCCGGTGCGGTAGGTCTGCTCGATGCCCTGGCGGCCGACGATCAGCGCCGCGTTCGGGAAGTCGGGGCCCTTGATCCGCTCGATGAGCGCGTCCTGGAGCTCCTCGCGGGCGGCGTCGGGGTGCTCCAGACACCACTTCGCGCCGTCCGCGACCTCACGCAGGTTGTGCGGCGGGATGTTGGTCGCCATGCCGACCGCGATGCCGGCCGAGCCGTTGACCAGCAGGTTCGGGAACCGCGCCGGCAGGATCGTCGGCTCCTGCGAGCGACCGTCGTAGTTGGGCTGGAAGTCGACGGTGTCCTCGTCGATGTCCCGCACCATCTCCATGGCCAGCGGGGCCATCCGGCACTCGGTGTACCGCATCGCCGCGGCCGGGTCGTTGCCCGGCGATCCGAAGTTGCCCTGCCCGTGGATCAGCGGCGCGCGCATCACCCACGGCTGCGCGAGGCGGACCAGGGTGTCGTAGATCGCGCTGTCGCCGTGCGGGTGGTACTGACCCATCACGTCGCCGACCACGCGCGAACACTTCGAGAACCCGCGGTCGGGCCGGTAGCCGCCGTCGTACATCGCGTAGAGCACCCGCCGGTGCACCGGCTTGAGCCCGTCGCGTACGTCGGGCAGCGCGCGGCCGACGATGACCGCCATCGCGTAGTCGATGTACGCGCGCTGCATCGAGGTCTGCAGCTCGATCGGCTCGATCCGGCCGCCGCCACCGCCGGTCGTGGGTGTCTCAGTCACCTGTCTGGCTCTCTCTCGTCGCCTCTACCGGAATCTGGGAACGTCGCGAGACGACTAGATATCCAGGAATCGGACGTCCTTGGCGTTGCGCTGGATGAAGGACCGGCGCTGCTCGACGTCCTCGCCCATGAGGATCGAGAAGATCTCATCCGCATGGGCCGCGTCGTCGAGGGTCACCTGCAGCATCAGCCGCTGGTCGGGGTCCATCGTGGTCTCCCACAGCTCGTCGGCGTTCATCTCGCCGAGGCCCTTGTAGCGCTGGACCGGGTTCTCCCTCGGCAGCCTCTTGCCCGCCTCCTGGCCGGCCCGCATCAGCGCGTCGCGCTCCGCGTCGGAGTAGACGAACTCGTGCTCGGCCGGCTTGTTCCACCGCAGCCGGTAGAGCGGGGGCTGCGCCATGTAGACGTAGCCGCCCTCGATCAGCGGCTTCATGAAGCGGAACAGCAGCGTCAGCAGGAGCGTGTTGATGTGGTGGCCGTCGACGTCGGCGTCGGCCATCAGCACGACCTTGTGGTAGCGCAGCTTGTCGATGTCGAACTCTTCGTGGATGCCGGTGCCGAGCGCGGAGATGATCGCCTGCACCTCCTGGTTGCCCAGGACCTTGTCGATGCGCGCCTTCTCGACGTTCAGGATCTTGCCGCGGATCGGCAGGATCGCCTGCACGCGCGGGTCGCGGCCGGACTTGGCCGAGCCACCCGCGGAGTCGCCCTCGACGATGAAGACCTCGCACTCGCCCGGGTTGGTCGACTGGCAGTCGGCGAGCTTGCCGGGGAGCCCGCCGCCGCCGAGCAAGCCCTTGCGGCTGCGGGCCAGGTCGCGCGCCTTGCGCGCGGCGATCCGGGCGGTCGCCGCGGCCTGAGCCCGGCGCACGATGTCCTTGCCCTCACCCGGGTTCTGCTCGAGCCAGGCACCGAGCTGGTCGTTGACGATGCGCTGCACGAAGCCCTTGGCCTCGGTGTTGCCCAGCTTGGTCTTGGTCTGGCCCTCGAACTGCGGCTCACCCAGCTTGATCGAGATGATCGCCGTCAGGCCCTCGCGGATGTCGTCGCCCGACACCCGGTCCTCCTGCTTCTTCATCAGGCCCCACTCGAAGCCCCAGTTGTTGACCAGGGAGGTCAGCGCCGCACGGAAGCCCTCCTCGTGGGTCCCGCCCTCGTGGGTGTTGATGGTGTTGGCGAAGGTGTGCACCGACTCGGTGAACGAGGTGTTCCACTGCATCGCGACCTCGAGGCTCATGTGGCTCTCGGACACGTCCGGGGTCTCTGCCTCGAAGGAGATGACCGAGGGGTTGGCCGCCTGCTTCTTGCGGTTGATGTGCTCGACGAAGTCGACCAGGCCGCGGTCGTACTTGAAGACCTGCTCGATGCCGCCGCCCTCGCCGCGCTTGATGCCGTCGGGACGGTTCGTGTCGACGTCGTCGGCGACGGTGTCGTCCTCGACGGCGTCCGCGATCTCGTCGGCCTGCGGGCGCTCGTCGCGCACCACGATCTCCAGCCCCTTGTTGAGGAAGGCGTACTCGCGGATCCGCGAGGTGATCGTCTCGAGGTTGTACGCCGTGGTCTCGAAGACGTCGGGGGAGGCGTAGAACGTGATCGAGGTACCGGTGCGCTCGCCGTCCGCCAGCGCGCGCACCTCCTCGAGCTCACCGTCCGGTACGCCGACGGTGAAGGTCTGGCGCCACAGGTGGCCGCGGTTCCTCACCTCGGCGACCACCGTGGACGACAGCGCGTTGACGACCGAGACGCCGACGCCGTGGAGGCCGCCGGAGACCTTGTAGCCGCCGCCACCGAACTTGCCGCCGGCGTGGAGGACCGTGAGCGCGAGCGTGATCGCCGGCAGCTCCTGACCGGGCGCGGTGTCGGTCGGGATGCCGCGCCCGTTGTCCTCGACCCGGATGCCGCCGTCGGCCTGGAGGGTGAGGACGATCCGGTCGCAGTAGCCGGCGAGAGCCTCGTCGACCGCGTTGTCCACGATCTCCCAGATCAGGTGGTGCAGGCCGCGCTCGCCGGTGGAGCCGATGTACATGCCGGGCCGCTTGCGGACGGCCTCGAGGCCCTCGAGGACCTGGATCGCGGAGGCGTCGTACTGCACCTCGTCGTTGTCGCTCACGGGACCTCTTCTGCTGCTCTTGACATGGCGATGGCCGCTGCGCGAGGGCTGGGCGGCCAACGGCCATACTACCCGGCAGAAGGCCGCATTCCACGGGTCACGTGTCCGCGCGGGGGTGTCTGTGGAGGAGATCGCGGCCAGAGAGGCTCCTGAGCGCCGGCACGAGCGCCGAACAGGGGTGCGGACGGGCCCCCGTACGCCGAACCGCCTGCCAGTTCGTCTCGATCAGCCGTAGGTGTCGCGCGGCCCCCGGCCGTCGCGGACCGACCGCGGGCCCTTCTTCCAGGTCGGCAGGTGCGGGCCCTGGACGTCGATCGCGGTGACCGTCCCGTGGCCGAGCTCCTCGTTGAGCCGCCGCACGACGGTGGGGGCGAGCAGCCGCAGCTGCGTCGCCCAGGCGGTCGAGTCGGTGCGCACCACCAGGCGGCCCTCGGCGAACGACTCGGGGGTGCAGTGCTGGGCCACCTCGTCTCCGACCAGCTCGCCCCAGCGACCGAAGACGCCGTGCACCCGGAGCTCAAGGCCCCAGCCGTGGTCCTCCACCAGCCGGCCGAGCGTCGCGTCGAGCAACTGCGGGTCGCGGTCGTCGGGGTGCGCGCCCGAGACCCGCCCGCGTCGGGGTGCGTCCTTCCCGCGCTGCTTCGTGCGCGCCGCCGGCGTCGACTTCGCGGTCGCGCGGGTCAGTGACTTGGCCAGGTCCAGGCCGTCGTCCCGGTGCTCCTGCCCGGTCTCGTCACTGCTCACGGACCACCTCGCCGTTCGCCACGGCGTAGCGCGTGCCGGCCAGCGCCTCGGGTACGTCGGTGCCGACCGCCGCGGTGACCAGCACCTGCTCCGCGCCGGCGACCAGGTCCGCGAGCTGGCCGCGGCGCTCGGTGTCGAGCTCGGCGAACACGTCGTCGAGGATGAGGATCGGGTCGTCGCCGTCCGCGCGGAGCAGGTCGTACGACGCCAGCCGGAGCGCCAGCGCGAACGACCAGGACTCCCCGTGCGAGGCGTACCCCTTCACCGGCAGGTCGCCGAGCGTCAGCAGCAGCTCGTCGCGGTGGGGTCCGACGAGCGAGACGCCCCGGTCGAGCTCGTCGTCGCGTCGGGCCTCGACCTCGGCGAGCAGCGCCCCGGTCAGGTCCTCGCGCCCAGTCCTCCCGCCGAGGTCGAAGGACGGCCTGTACTCGACGTCGGCGTCGTCGCGGGTGGCACCGCGCGCGACCGTCTCGTACGCCTTGCCGACGTAGGGCCGCAGCGCGTCGACGAGCGCGATCCGCTCGGCGAGCAGTTCGGCGCCGGTGCGCGCGAGGTGCGCGTCCCACACGCCGAGCGTCTCGAGACTGCCCTTGCTCATCCGGGCGGTCTTGAGCAGCGAGTTGCGCTGCCGCAGCACTCGGTCGTAGTCGGCGCGGACGCCGGCCAGCCGCGGCGCGCGCAGCACGAGCAGGTCGTCGAGGAGCCTGCGCCGGTCGCCGGGGTCGCCCTTGACCAGGGTCAGGTCCTCCGGCGAGAACACCACGGTCCGCACCAGCCCGATGATCTCGCGCGCGCGGGGGAGCGGCGACCGGTTGATCCGCGCGCGGTTGGACCTGCCGGGGTTGAGCTCCACCTCGAGTACGGCGGTGCGCCCGTCGCGCACGACGGCGGCCCGCACCACGGCCCGGTCGGCGCCGGCCCGCACCAGGGGCGCGTCGCTGGCGACCCGGTGGCTGGCCAGCCGGGAGAGGTAGTCGATCGCCTCGACCAGGTTCGTCTTGCCCTGCCCGTTGCGCCCGATGAACGCGGTCGCACCCGGCTCGAGCGCGACCTCGGCCGCGGCGTACGACCGGAAGTCGTGGAGGGTCAGGTGCGAGACGTACACGCGTCGACCGGCTAGGGCTTGGCGTCGCCGCCGACGGGCGGCTCGGTGCGGACGGCGTGGCCGCCGAACTGGTTGCGCATCGCCGCGATCGCCTTCATCGCGGGGCTGTCGTCCTGACGCGAGGTGAACCGTGCGAAGAGCGAGGCCGCGATCACGTGCATCGGGACGGCGTTGTCGATCGCGGCCTCGACGGTCCACCGGCCCTCGCCCGAGTCGTCGGCGTAGCCGGCGATCTTGTCGAGGTGGACGTCCTCCTCGAGCGCCGCGACCAGGAGGTCGAGCAGCCACGAGCGGATGACGGTGCCGGAGCGCCACGAGTCGAAGACCTCGGTGACGTTGTCGACGAGGTCGACCTTCTCCAGCAGCTCCCAGCCCTCGGCGTAGCTCTGCATGATCGCGTACTCGATGCCGTTGTGGACCATCTTCGCGAAGTGGCCCGCGCCCGGCCGCTTGCCGGCGTGCACGAACCCGCCCTCGTCGGGCTTGAGTGCGTCGAGGGCGGGCTGCACCTTGGCGACGTCCTCGTCGGAGCCGCCGCACATCAGCGCGTAGCCGTTCTTCAGGCCCCAGACGCCTCCGGAGACACCGCAGTCGACGAACCCGATGCCCTTCTCGGCCAGCATCTCGGCGTTCGCCTGGTCGTCGGTCCACTTGGAGTTGCCGCCGTCGACGACGAGGTCGCCCTCGCCGAGCAGATCGCCGAGCTCGCGGATGGTCTCGCGGGTCGGGTCGCCCGCCGGCACCATCACCCATACGACCTTGGGCGAGGGGAGCCGCTCGACCATCGCGGCCAGGCTGTCCGCGTCCGCCAGATCGGGGTCGCGGTCGTAGCCGACCACCGTGTGCCCCGCATCGCGGAGCCGGGTGCGCATGTTGCCGCCCATCTTGCCGAGACCGACGAGTCCGATGTCCATAGGTCTCAGCGTAGGCGCGTGGGCGATGGGTCAGGAGAGCAGGCGGCGCGGCATGAGCAGATAGCGGAACGGCGCCGCCTCCTCGCCGTCATCCGGCTGGCCGCTGATGACCACCGGCTTCGAGGCCTGCGTGAACGCCAACTCGACCACGGCCTGGTCGATGGCGGTGAGGCCGTCGAGGAGGAACTGCGGGTTGAAGCCCGTCGTGATGTCCTCGCCGGTGATGCTCGCCTCGATCGACTCCGAGGCCTGCGCCTCGTCGCCGGACCCTGCGTCGAGAGTGAGGACGCCGTCGCTGAACGCCAGTTGGACGGCGGTGTTGCGCTCGGCGACCAGGGCCACACGCTTCACGGACTCGATCAGCGCGGCCTTGTCGACCAGCGCGGTGGTCTGGTGCTCGCTGGGGAACAGGCTGCGCACCTTGGGGAACTCGCCGTCCAGCAGGCGGGTCGTCGTGCGGCGTACGCCGCCAGCCGCCTGGCCCTCGAACCCGATGATGCCCTCGCCGGTGCCGCTGGTCGCAAGGGCGATCGTCACCTCGCCGCCGGCCGTGAGCGACTTCGCGGTGTCGCCGAGGACCCGGGCCGGGACCAGCGCTGCGGCCGACTCGTCGGGGGTGCGCGGACTCCAGTCCAGCTCGCGGTGCGAGAGGCGGAACCGGTCGGTGGCCAGCAGCGAGATGGTCGCGCCGTCGATCTCGATGCGGACGCCGGTCAGCACCGGCAGCATGTCGTCTCGGCCGGCCGCGGTCACCGCCTGGGCCACGGCATGCGCGAAGGACTCCGCATCGACGGTGCCGGTCGCGGCCGGCATGTCCGGCAGCGACGGGTAGTCCTCGACCGGCATCGTCTGGAGGCTGAACCGCGCCGAGCCGCAAGTCAGCGAGACGCGGGCGCCGTCGAGCACCATGTCGACCGGCTTGTCCGGGAGCGACCGACAGATGTCGGCGAGCAGCCGGCCACTGACCAGGGCCTTGCCCTCGTCGCTGACCTGCGCGGCGAGCGTGGCCCGTGCGGAGGTCTCGTAGTCGAAGGTGGACAGCACCAGGCCGTCGTCGCTGGCCTGGACGAGGAGGCCGGCCAGCACCGGCACGCTGGGACGGACCGGGAGGCTGCGGGCGGCCCAGGCGACGGCATCGGCGAGCACGTCGCGCTCGACGCGGAACTTCACGGTGGTTCCTTCGGGTCGGTCGAACTACGAGAACTTGGGAAAGTCGTGGGATGCGCATCCTGCCACGCGCGGCCCAACGGCGGGAGTCGTCCCCAGGAAGGGCGCGGAGTGGATGTTGCCCGGGGGTCGGGATATCTGGAGGTAGGTGGGAGTCGTAGCGTCGGTGGACACTGTGGAGAACTCGTGTTCTCGCAGGTCAGCTGGGCGGGAGGACGTGCACAGCCTTGTGGAGCGACAGCTGAGGTACTCGCCGCCGCTGTGGAGTGAGCGGCGGCGCCGGCACGGACCCTGTCGTTCGTCCACAGCTTGTCCCGGGCCGGAGGGAGACGAACCACAAGTCCTCCACAACGTGTGATCCGCGCGTGGTCAGCCCTGGCGGGCGTGCATCTTGATCCGGTTGGTGAGCTCGGAGACCTGGTTGAAGACCGCGCGGCGCTCGGCGAGCAGCTGGTTGATCTTCCGGTCGGCGTACATCACCGTCGTGTGGTCGCGGTTGCCGAATTGCGCGCCGATCTTCGGCAGCGACAGGTCGGTGAGCTCCCGGCACAGGTACATCGCGATCTGGCGGGCCATCACCAGGTGCCGCCCTCGGCTCGGGCCGGTGAGCTCCTCGATGGAGAGGCCGAAGTACGCCGCGGTCTGCGCGATGATCAGCGCCGCGGTGATCTCGGGCTCGCCGCCCTCGGGGATCAGGTCCTTGAGCACGATCTCGGCCAGGGTCATGTCGACCTCCTGGCGGTTGAGGTTGGCGAACGCCGTCACGCGGATCAGCGCGCCCTCGAGTTCGCGGATGTTGGTCTGGATCTTGCTCGCGATGAACTCCAGCACGTCCGGGGGCGCGGTGAGGCGGTCCATCGCGGCCTTCTTGCGCAGGATCGCGATGCGGGTCTCGAGGTCGGGCGGCTGCACGTCGGTGATCAGGCCCCACTCGAAGCGATTGCGCAGCCGGTCCTCCAGCGCCTCGAGCCGCTTGGGCGCGCGGTCGGAGGTCAGCACGATCTGCTTGTTGGCGTTGTGGAGGGTGTTGAACGTGTGGAAGAACTCCTCCTGGGTCTGGGTCTTGCCCTCCAGGAACTGGATGTCGTCGATCAGCAGGACGTCGACGTCGCGGTAGCGGCGTTTGAACCGATCCTGCCGGTCGTCGCGGATCGCGTTGATGAACTCGTTGGTGAACTCCTCGCTCGACACGTAGCGCACCTTGGCGCCGGTGTAGAGCGAGCGCACGTAGTGGCCGATCGCGTGCAGCAGGTGGGTCTTGCCGAGTCCGGAGTCGCCGTAGACGAGCAGCGGGTTGTACGCCTTGCCCGGCGCCTCCGCGACCGCGACGGCGGCCGCGTGGGGGAAGCGGTTGGACGAGCCGATCACGAAGGTCTCGAACGTGTACTTCGGGTTGAGCCGGGTCTCGAGCGCGGTCGGGCGCTTGGCGTCACCGGCGGGACCGGCCTCGGCCGGCGGCGCGGCCACTGGAGGCGCCGCCGCCACTTTTGGCGACATATCTATATGTCGTTCTGTTGCCTCGTCGGCCACGGGCGCCGGCTCGGGCGGGGCGACCTCCGTGAGCTCCTCGAGCTGGGGGTTCACGGTGACCGCGATCCGGATCTCGCGGCCGAAGCGGAGCGTGAGCGCGTCCTCGAGCTGGCCGCGCAGCCGGCCCTCGAGCTGGCTGCGGGTGAAGTCGTTGGGCACCGCGACGATCGCGGTGCTCTCGTGGAGGGTGACCGGTTCGCTCGCGCGCAGCCAGGCCCGCTGGTTGGGCTGCAGGTCGTCGACGACACCGCGCCAGGCGACGCCGAGGTCGGGGCCGAGGTCCGAGGTTCCTTGCTCCACCGTTCCCACTCTCCGTGCACTGCTCGCCGCTTCTGCGTCCACAACTTTGTCCACAGGTTGTGAACCCGACCTCCTCCTTGTGGAGAGAGCCGGCACGAGTCCTCCCGGCAGCCGGTCCGAGCCGGTGTTTCTGCAGGCCAGCCCCCCTGTCCCCGCATCGTGACGCGGGTCACACGAAGGGCAGTCCCGGACCGATGCACAGGTGGCGGGGAACCTCGTTACCGGCGAACGTAACAAGCGCGACCGGGCCGCGGCAACCCGTCATCCACAGGTTCGGTGACGCCGGGTCAGTGCCGGTTTGACCCTGTGGATTCGCAGCGCGTACCGTTGCTCGGTCACCCGGTGTCGACCGGTGCCGCATGTCCACGACGGCGCAGCTGTCGCGGCAGCTCTGCACGATCGAGCGTGGGTGCGCGGTGCCAGCCGAAAGGCCCAGCATCGTGCCGCTCCGGCCCGGCGTGGCTGCCCTGACAACACCATGGAGAGAAGCTCGTGAGCAAGCGTACGTACCAGCCGAACAACCGCCGCCGGCACAAGGTGCATGGTTTCCGCCTGCGCATGCGCACCCGTGCCGGTCGCGCCATCTTGTCCTCGCGCCGCCGCAAGGGCCGCAAGAGCCTCGCCGTCTGACGACGGTCGACCAGGCCGGATCCGGGCCAGCCGCGTGCTGTCCTCGACCCACCGCCTCACCGACGGTGCGTCGTTCCGCGAGGCGGTCCGAACGGGCCGCCGCAGCGGTGCGCGCACCGTCGTGGTGCATCTGGCACCGGGCAGTGACGCAGGGACCGCACGGGTCGGCTTCGTGGTCAGCAAGGCCGTGGGAGACGCCGTCACCCGTAATCGTGTGAAGCGCCGGCTGCGACACCTCGCCCGGGAGCACGTCTCGTCGCTCCCGGGCTCCGCCGTGCTCGTGGTCCGGGCGCTGCCGGCGGCCGCGACCGCCACCTCCGCGGAACTCGGCGCCGACCTGACACGTTGCCTCCGACGAGCGTTGGACGCCGTCGGCCCGGAGGTGAACGCGTGAGGTACGACCCGCTGCGCTGGCTGCTGATCGGCCTCCTGCGCGCCTACCGGCTGCTGATCAGCCCGCTCTACGGCCAGGTCTGCCGCTACCACCCGTCGTGCTCGGCGTATGCCCTCGAGGCGGTCACCGAGCGCGGCAGCATCGTGGGCTTCTGGCTGACCGTGCGGCGCCTGGGTCGGTGCCATCCGTGGGCCCGCGGTGGCTACGACCCGGTGCCCCGGCGCACGACCTCGACCGAGACTTCCCGCGTGAGCGCGGGCTCACCTCCCTCACCTCAGCAAGGAGCCTGACCCGGTGGACTTCCTCCTCGACATCGGCGGCCTGATCATGACGCCGCTGTACTACGCCATCTCGGCGATCCTGGTCGCGTGGCACACGGTCCTCACGACCCTCGGCATGGATCCGGACGGCGGTAGCACCTGGGTGCTGTCGATCATCGGCCTGACGCTGGTCGTCCGGGCGCTGCTGATCCCGCTGTTCGTGCGGCAGATCAAGGCCAGCCGGAACATGCAACTGATCCAGCCGAAGGTGAAGGAGCTGCAGAAGAAGTACGGCCACGACCGGGAGCGCCTCGCCCAGGAGACGATGAAGCTCTACCGGGAGAGCGGCACCAACCCGTTCTCGTCGTGCCTGCCCATCCTGATCCAGATGCCGATCTTCCTGGCGCTGTTCCGGCTGCTCGACAAGTACGCCGCGGCCGAGGAGGGGAAGGCGTTCTTGTCGCCGGACCTGGCGACCAGCTTCGGCGATGCGAAGCTGTTCGGCTCGATCCCGATCACGGATACCTTCTTGCGGTCCGAGGGACTGGTGTCCGTGCAGGTCCTCGCCGCGCTCCTGGTCGTGGCGATGACCGCGACCACCTTCACCACCCAGCGCCAGCTGATGAGCAAGAACATGCCGCCCGACGCGCTGACGGGCCCCTACGCCCAGCAGCAGAAGCTGCTGCTCTACGTGCTGCCGGTCGTGTTCGCCGTCGGCGGCATCGCGTTCCCGATCGGTGTCCTCTTCTACTGGACGACCTCGAACCTGTGGACGATGGGCCAGCAGTTCTACGTGATCCGGAACAACCCGGCTCCGGGCACGGCGGCCGAGACGGCGAAGAAGGAGCGCGACGCGGCCAAGGCGGCCCGCAAGGGGCAGCCTGCGGAGGTCGAGGCGCCCGAGCCGGAGGCCGAGCCGGAGCGCCGGCCGCAGCAGCGCCAGCAGCCCAAGAAGCAGTCGCGTCAGCAACGCAAGAAGTCCGGTGGGCCCAAGCCCGCCCCGAAGCCGAAGCCCGAGGGAGGCACCAGTGACTGAGGACGCCGTGACCGACGTGGAGACCGTGGAGACGGAGGTGGAGGCGCAGGGGACCGAGGAGTCCGGTGGGGTCTCCCGGATCGAGCAGCTCGAGCGCGAGGGCGACATCGCCGCCGACTACCTCGAGGAGCTCCTCGACATCGCCGACCTGGACGGCGACCTGGACATGGACGTCGACGGTGATCGGGCCGCGGTCTCCATCGTCGGTGCGGACCTCTCGCAGCTGGTGGGCGCCAGGGGCGAGGTCCTCGACGCGCTCCAGGAGCTGACCCGGCTCGCCGTTTACCGGGAGATCGGGGAGCGCTCACGACTGATGCTCGACATCTCGGGCTTCCGGGCGCAGAAGCGCGAGGAGCTGGTGAAGTTGGCCGGGGAGATCGTCGCTCGGGTGCGGGAGACCGGCTCGCCGGCCGCCCTGGAGCCGATGTCGCCGTTCGAGCGCAAGGTCGTGCACGACGCGGTGGCCGCCGCCGGCCTGACCTCGGAGTCCGAGGGCGTGGAGCCGCGTCGGCACGTGGTGGTCCTGCCCGCGTGATGGCATGAGCGGTGTTTCACGTGAAACGCCCTCCGCGCCCGACGAGGCACGGAGGGTGTTTGCGTCCGAGCTGATGCCGCTCGCCGAGCGGTATGCCGAGCTGCTGGCCACCGAGGGGGTCGTCCGTGGCGTGATCGGTCCACGCGAGGCGCCGCGGCTGTGGGAACGGCACCTGGTCAACTGCGGGCTGCTCGCCGACCTGATGCCTCCGGAGAGCTCGGTCTGCGACATCGGCTCCGGTGCGGGACTGCCCGGCGTGGTGCTGGCGATCGCGCGACCCGACCTGCGGGTGACCCTGGTGGAGCCGCTGCTGCGTCGCACGACCTTCCTGGAGGAGGTGGTCGCCGAGCTCGGGCTGGACCATGTCGAGGTGGTCCGTGGTCGGGCGGACGTCCTCCATGGCGAGCGCCGGTTCGACGTGGTCACCGCGCGCGCCGTCGCGCCGCTGGGCAGGCTGCTCGCCTGGTCGATGCCGTTGGTCGCACCGACCGGGGCACTCGTCGCGATGAAGGGGGCGGCGGTCGCCGAGGAGGTGGCCGCCGCCCGGCTGGAGCTCGACCGGTGGGGCTGCGCCGAGCCGGAGGTCGTGGTGCTGGGGGATGGCCGGGACTTCTCCACAACTGTCGCGCTCCGGGTGGTCTGGGCCGATCCGGGGCGGGTATCTTGGCCGCTTGCGGTACCGCCGAGTGGCGGACGATCGAAGCGGCGTGCCGGTCGCAGGCGCGCGACATCGAACCGGAGGGGACGGGCGTGACCGAGTTTTCCACCGGTGGCGGACCCTCCGCTGAGCGTGGTTTTCCACAGACGGGCGGCACTCCTCCACAGGATGACGACGGCAGCTCGACCTCCGGTGTTTCACGTGAAACCGGCTTCGCGGTGCGCACCGCCGAGGACATCGCGGTCGCCGCGCCGGACTTCGCCGGGCAGGATCTCGGGGCCGACCACGCGACGCCGCTGGCCCGGGCCGCGGAGCACACCGTCCTGGCCCGGCACGGGGCCCGGATGCGGCCACCGATGGAGCGCCCGGAGTCGACCCGGATCTTCGTCGTCGCGAACCAGAAGGGCGGCGTAGGCAAGACCACGTCGACCGTGAATGTCGCCGCGGCGCTCGCCCAGCTCGGACAGAAGGTCCTCGTCGTCGACCTGGACCCGCAGGGCAACGCCTCGACCGCGCTCGGGGTCGAGCACCGTCGCGGTGTGCCCTCGACGTACGACGCTCTGGTCGAGGGGGTGCCCCTCGCCGAGGTGATCAGCCCCAGCCCCGAGGCCGACGACCTGTACGTCGTCCCGGCGACGATCGACCTGGCCGGAGCCGAGATCGAGCTGGTGTCGGTGGTCGCCCGGGAGAGCCGGCTGCGCAAGGCCATCCACGCTCATCCGCAGGTGGGCTCCGCCGCCGAGGCGGGGGAGGACCGGTTCGACTACGTCCTGGTGGACTGCCCACCCTCGCTCGGTCTGCTGACGCTCAACGCGCTCGTGGCCGGCAACGAGATGCTGATCCCGATCCAGGCGGAGTACTACGCCCTCGAGGGGCTCGGCCAGTTGATCGAGACCGTCGAGATGGTCCGGGCGCACCTCAACCAGAGCCTGGAGATCTCGACCATCCTGGTCACCATGTACGACGCCCGTACCCGGCTCGCCGCCGGCGTCGCGGACGAGGTGCGCGAGCACTTCGGGGGTCAGGTCCTCAGGACCACGATCCCGCGCTCGGTACGGGTCTCGGAGGCCCCCTCCTACGGCCAGACCGTGATGACCTACGATCCCGGGTCGCCGGGCGCGCTCTCCTACCTGGAAGCGGCGCGCGAGATCGCGACCAAGGGGGCCCTGTCATGAACGCCGCCGGCCGGCCGCCGCAGCGACGCGGGCTGGGCCGGGGGCTGGGCGCGCTGATCCCGACCGGTCCGGCCACGGACCAGGCGCCGGCGGCGTCCACCGCGGGCGCCGGCACGGCGACCGACGAGCTCGCTGCGGTGGCGGGTGCCTACTTCGCCGAGGTGCCGATCGACCAGATCCTGCCGAACCGGGTGCAGCCGCGCCAGGTCTTCGACGAGGAGGCGATGGTCGAGCTGGTCCACTCGATCCGCGAGATCGGCGTGCTCCAGCCCGTCGTCGTGCGCAGGCACGGCCCGGAGGACTACGAGCTGGTCATGGGCGAGCGCCGCTGGCGCGCCTCCCGGGAGGCCGGCCTGGAGGTGATCCCGGCGATCGTCCGGGAGACCGACGACGTGGACATGCTCCGCGACGCCCTCCTGGAGAACCTGCACCGCTCCCAGCTCAACCCGCTGGAGGAGGCCGCCGCGTACCGGCAGATGCTCGACGACTTCGGCTGCACCCACGAGGAGCTCGCCGGGCGGATCGGCCGCTCCCGGCCGCAGATCAGCAACACGCTCCGGCTGCTCAAGCTGACCCCGGCCGTCCAGCGGCGCGTGGCCGCCGGAGTGCTCTCGGCCGGCCACGCCCGCGCCCTGCTGGCGGTCGACGACTCGGACCGCCAGGACCGGCTCGCCCAGCGGGTGGTCGCCGAGGGCATCAGCGTGCGCGGCCTCGAGGAGATCGTGGCGCTCCGCGACGGCGGGCCACCCACGCGGCGGGCCGCCCGGCCCAAGCCGTTCGCCCCGGGACTGGTGGACCTGGCCGACCGGCTCTCGGACCGGCTCGAGACCCGGGTGAAGGTCGACCTCGGCAAGAGCAAGGGCAAGATCACCGTCGAGTTCGCCTCGCTGGACGACCTCCGGCGGATCGTCGACATCATGGACCCGCGCAACCGGAGCGACCGGCCGATCTAGCGACGAGACGGTAGAGAGATAAGTCGACAAAGAGACCTGTCGTCCTATCGGCCGCGGCGACGCTCCTTCTCCTCGGCGTCCAGGCGGAGCGCCTCGGCGGGTGTGGGCGCGCCGCCGCCGTACGACGCGGGGAGCCACCACGAACCGGGCGGCTGCTCGTCGGCGGGGTACTCCCGGATCGTCCGGTCCAGCAGCTCGGCCATCGTGGCGCGCAATTGCGCTGTTTGGGCAACCGGGTCCGAAGCGGTCGGCTGCAGCGGCGCGCCGACGGTGAGGGAGATGGTCCGGCCGCGGGAGAGGTCGCGGGGGTGGTCCTTGGTCAGCATCCGCTGGGTGCCCCACATGACGACCGGGACCAGCGGCACGCCGGCCTCGGCCGCGATCCGGACGGCTCCCGTCTTGAATTCCTTGAGCTCCATGGACCGGGAGATGGTGGCCTCGGGGAAGATGCCGACGGCCTCGCCGGCGCGGAGGTACTCGACCGCGGTCCGGTACGACGCCTCGCCGGCGCCGCGGTCGACCTCGATGTGGTGCATCGAGCGCATCAGCGGCCCGACGTACCGGTGCGCGAACAGCTCGCGCTTGGCCATGAACCGGACCAGGCGCCCCGAGGGGTTGGCGGCCAGGCCGCCGTAGACGAAGTCGACGTAGCCGATGTGGTTGTAGGCGAGCAGCACGCCGCCGGACCGGGGGACGTGCTCGGCGCCGGTGATCCGGATGTCCTGGCCGAGCAGGCGGAACGCGGTCTTGGCCGCGAGGATGACTGGAGGGTAGGCGAGGTCGCGCATGCGCAGGGCCGGTCAGTACCGCGTCTGGAGGAAGTCGGCGATCCGGCCGATCGCCTCCTCGAGCACCTGGACGTCGGGGAGGGTGACCAGCCGGAAGTGGTCGGGCGCCGGCCAGTTGAAGCCGGTGCCGTGGGTGACCAGGAGCTTCTTGGACCGCAGGAGGTCGATCACGAACGTCTCGTCGTCCTCGATCGGGTAGACCTCCGGATCCAGCCGCGGGAAGCAGTAGAGCGCGCCCCGCGGGGCGACGTTGCTGACGCCGGGGATGTCGTTGAGCAGCCGGTCGGCGAGCTTGCTCTGCTCGTAGAAGCGGCCGCCGGGGACGATCAGCTCCTGGATCGACTGGTAGCCGCCGAGCGCGGTCTGGATCGCGTGCTGGGCGGGCACGTTCGCGCACATCCGCATGTTCGCGATCAGGGTGAGTCCCTCGAGGAAGTCCTCGGCCACCTCCTTGGGCCCGGAGATCATCACCCAGCCGGCGCGGTAGCCGCAGACCCGGTAGGCCTTGGAGAGCCCGCTGAACGTCAGGCACAGCACGTCGTCCCCGGCGTACGTCGCCGCGTGGTGGTGGACCGCGTCGTCGAAGATGACCTTCTCGTAGATCTCGTCGGCGAAGACGACCAGGTCGTGGCGGCGGGCGATGTCGATGAGGCCCCGGACGGTCGCCTCGCTGTAGACGGCCCCGGTCGGGTTGTTCGGGTTGATGATCACCAGCCCGTGGGTGTTCTCCGTGATCTTGGACTCGACCTCCGCCAGGTCGGGGTCCCAGCCGTTGCTCTCGTCGCAGTCGTAGTGCACGGCCGTGCCGCCGGACAGCGTGATCGCGCCGGTCCACAGCGGGTAGTCGGGCGCCGGCACGAGGATCTCGTTGCCGTCGTCGAGGAACGCCTGCAGCACTATCGTGATCAGCTCGGAGACGCCGTTGCCGATGAAGACGTCCTCGACGCTGACGTCGCGCAGGCCGTGGCTCTGGTAGTACTGCGCGACCGCCGTGCGCGCAGGGTAGATGCCCTGGCTGTCGCTGTAGCCCTGCGAGTCCGGCAGGTGGTGGACGATGTCGGCCACGATCGCCTCGGGCGCGTCGAAGCCGAACGGCGCGGTGTTGCCGATGTTCAGCTTGAGGATGTGGTGGCCCTCGGCCTCGAGCCGCTGGGCCTCGACGAGGATCGGGCCCCGCACGTCGTAGCGGACGTTCTGGAGCTTCCGGCTCTGTCGGATCTTGCGCACCCGCCCATCGTCGCAGGCGGCGGCCTACGATGGCATCCGGGTATCACGGGACGGAGAGGTGATGTCGCGCAAGATCGTCCGCCTGACGCTGGACCACCTCGAGACGTTCCACGCCCCGTGCCGCTCCTGCCTGTTCTGGGAGCTGGACCCGGTCCGCCGGGAGCGGACCGAGGACGCGAGCGCCGAGAAGGACGCCTGGGTGTCGGAGGTGCTGCGCGAGTGGGGCTCCTGCGGCCGGGTCGCGCTGGTCGACGGACGGCCCGCGGGGTACGTCGTCTACGCCCCCGAGGCGTTCGTGCCCGGCGCCGCGGGGTTCCCGACCGCGCCGGCCTCCCCGGACGCGGTGCTGCTGACGATGGCCTACGTCGACCCGGCCTACCGCGGCGGCGGGCTGGGCCGGATGCTCGTGCAGGGGATGGCGCGCGACCTGATCAAGCGCGGGGGGATCGGGGCGATCGAGGCCTTCGGCGACGCCCGGGGCCGGACCGGTCGCTGCGTGCTGCCGGTCGACTTCCTGGGCAGCGTCGGCTTCAAGACGCACCGGCCGCACCGCGCCAGCCCGCGGATGCGGATGGACCTGCGCACCGCGGTCACCTGGCGCGACGAGGTCGACGCCGCCATCGACCGGCTGATGAGCGCGCTGAGGCCCGCGCCGAAGTCGACGCGGGCCTCGCGGAGTGCTCGTTAGAGCTCAGGCGATGAACTCGGACAGCTCGTTGAGGAGCGTCGCCTTCGGCCGGGCGCCGACGATGGTCTTCACGACCTGGCCGCCCTGGTAGACGTTGATCGTCGGGATACCGGTGACCCGGTAGTTGGAGGGGGTGACCGGGTTCTCGTCGACGTTCATCTTGAAGAACGTGATCTTGTCGCCGTGGGTGGAGGCGATCTCGTCGAGGATCGGGGCGACCTGGCGGCACGGGCCACACCACTCCGCCCAGAAGTCCACGAGGACCGGCTTGTCGGACTTGAGGACCTGCGCGTCGAACTCGGCGTCGGTCACGGCGTTGATGTTGCCCACGGGTGATTCCCTTCTTCGGTGAACTCTGAGGTCTGGTCCGGTCAACAGCGACGCCGGGACGGTTGTTCCCGGCGCGCGGATCGGGCCGGTCAGGCCCCGGCGGTCTGGACAGCCTCGGTGACCATCTCGGCGTCCGCACGCGCCTGTGCGTCGAGCGTGCCGGCCGCGGCGTGGTCCAGCTCCGCGAGGTAGCGCTCGGCGTCGAGGGCCGCCGCGCAGCCGGTGCCGGCGGCGGTGATGGCCTGCCGGTAGTGGTGGTCGACCAGGTCGCCGGCCGCGAACACGCCGGGCAGGTTGGTGCCGGTCGAGGGGTGGCTGGCGACGACGTAGCCGTTCTCGTCGAGGTCGACCTGGCCGCCGATGAGCTCCGAACGCGGGTCGTGGCCGATCGCGATGAACAGGCCGGTCGCGTCGAGGTTGCGGGTCTTCCCGGTCGCGGTGTCCTCGAGCGTGAGGGACTCGAGCCGGTCGGCGCCGTTGATCTCCGCGACCACGGAGTTCCAGAGGATCTCCAGCTTGGGGTCGGCGAAAGCGCGCTCCTGCATGATCTTGGAGGCGCGCAGCTCGTCGCGGCGCACGATCAGCGACACCTTGGAGCCGAAGCGCGTCAGGAACGTCGCCTCCTCGACCGCGGAGTCGCCGCCGCCCACGACGGCGATGTGCTGCTCGCGGAAGAAGAAGCCGTCGCAGGTGGCGCACCAGGAGACACCGCGGCCGGAGAGCTCCTCCTCGCGGGGGAGGCCGAGCTTGCGGTAGCCCGAGCCCATCGCGAGGATCACCGCGCGGGCGCGGAAGGTGCCGGTGGCGGTCCGCACGGTCTTGACGTCGCCGGTCAGCTCGACCTCGACCACGTCGTCCGGCACCAGCTCGGCGCCGAAGCGCTCGGCCTGGGCGCGCATCTCGTCCATCAGGGCCGGGCCCATGATGCCGTCGCGGAAGCCGGGGAAGTTCTCCACCTCGGTGGTGTTCATCAGCGCGCCGCCGGCGGTGACCGAGCCCTCGAACACGAGCGGCTTGAGGTTCGCCCGGGCGGTGTAGAGCGCGGCGGTGTAGCCGGACGGGCCGGAGCCGATGACGATCACATCGCGGACATCGGTCATGGGGGTCGGTTCTCCTCGGGGCTCGGAAGTGCGCGGTGAGTAGAACCGATCGTAGGCGAGGGATCTTCCCGCGCCCGGCGCGACCCTGATGGTGACTAGGGTGCGGGGAGCGTGATCGAGCGGGCGACCCCGCCGCGGCCGCAGAGGTAGAGGTCGACGACCTGGGTGCGGCCCCGCGGCAGGCGGTAGACGAGCGCGGCCGGCCGGCCGTCGTACCGGATCGGGACGAGGGTGCCCGTGCCGGCGTCCCGGCCGGTGCACCGGGCCTTGGCGAGGCTGTACGCCCCGTCCAGCTGGGTGGTCAGGGTGACCCGGCGGAGCCGGAGCGCCGACTCGCCGAAGTCGGTGGCGGCGACGCGCGCGGCGGGCTTCGAGGCGGTGCCCGGCGCCCCCTCGAAGCGGTCGCCGGGGAGCCCGCTGGCGAGGCCGTCCCCTTGGCTCCCCTGGACCTCGGCGGCGCCACCGGAGTCGGCCGAGGAGCTGGCGTCGCCACCGGACGTGCTCGCGCCGAGGAGCTGGTTGAACCCGACGCCGGCGACGACCACGGCGGCCGCGGCGACCAGCAGGGCGCGGGCCCGGCGCCGGCGGCGGGCGGCGGCGAGGTCGGTGACGGCCGGCCGGGGCGGCCGGCCGGCGTGGAGGTCGGCGAGCACCCCGTCCAGTCGCTCGACGACGTCGGCCGGGGTCGGGTCGGTGTGGCGGGCGGCGGCCAGCAGCCGGCGTACCTGGTCGTCCTCGGTCATGGGTGACTCACCTCCTCGGGAAGGGCTGGGGCTCGCGGTCAGGCCGGGGTGGGTGGCCCGCGGGGGGCATCGTCGGTTTCGACGGGGCCCGCCGGACGCGGGTTCCGTGCGGGGAGGTGGGCCGCGTCGTCGTCCGGCTCGAGCAGGGGAGCGAGCAGCTCGGCGAGCCGGGCTCGCCCGCGCGAGCACCGCGACTTCACGGTGCCGACCGCGCAGTCGAGGATCTCGGCCGCCTCGGCGACCGGGTAGCCCTCCATGTCGACGAGCACCAGGGCCGCGCGCTGCTCGTCGGGCAGGGTGCGCAGCGCGGTCAGCACCTGCGCCCGCCGCTCCGCGCGCACCGACCGGTCGGCCGGGTCGTCCGCCTCGTCGGTCGCGGAGGCGAGGGAGCCGCGGTGGCGGTACTCCTCGAGGTCGTCGGGCAGCGCCTCGGCGCGGCGCACCTTCGCGGCCCGCAGCCGGTCGAGGCAGGCGTTGACGACGACCCGGTGCAGCCAGGTGGTGACGGCCGCGTCGCCGCGGAAGCTCCCGGCCCGCCGGTACGCCGCCACCATGCCGTCCTGCAGGCCGTCGGCGGCGTCCTCGCGGTTGCCCATGGTGCGCAGCGCGACCGCCCACAGGCGGTCGCGGTGCCGGCCGAAGAGGGCGCCGAACGCGTGCGGGTCGCCGTCGACGTGGGCGCGCAGGAGGTCGGCGTCGCTCGCGGACTCCAGCTCGTCGGGGGTCATCCCCGGACCGCCACCTCGGCGACCTGGCCGCGGAACCCGTCCTCGACCTGGGGCAGCGAGGTCAGCCAGACGGTGACGAACCGGCCGGTGGCGGGACGCTCGAGGTCGACGCGGGTGCGGCTCTCGTCCGCGGCGGTGCCCTCCGCGACCGGGGTGAGGCCCGAGACGCCGGTGGGCGCGGCGTCGGTGACGAAGAGCCGGTAGCCGGTCGGGGCGCCGAGGAAGGTGAGGTCGACCGAGCCGACGTCGTAGGAGCGGCCCAGGTCGAGGATCAGCCCGACGCCGTCCTTGAGGCCGCCGGGGCCGAAGTTCTGCGTGTAGGTCATCGTCGACCAGGCGGTGCCGGGCTTGCCGTCGAGCGCGAGCGGCACCAGCTCCGGGTACTCGTCTCGCGGCGGGGAGCCCTGGGGGTCGAAGTCGGTCGCGGTCACGCCGGTGATCACCTGCGCCGTCGGAGTGGCCGACGGGCTGGTCGACGGGCCGTCGTCGCCCTGGCCGGGCAGGGCGCCGAGCGGGCTGCGGCCGCGGCCGAGGTTGTAGGCGACCACGATCGCGAGCAGCAGGAGCAGGCAGGCCGCGATGACGCCGGCGAGCCGCAGCCAGCTGCGCCCCGGCACCTCCTCGTCCGGCTCGTCGATCGCCGGCGTGAGGCCGGTGCCGGTGCTCGGTCCGGTGCTCTCCCAGGGCCAGTACGACGCCCCACCGGCCGCCGCGGCCGGCACCGGCTTGCGGGGCGTGCGTGCCGGGCCGTCCGCGGGCTCGGGCGCGAACAGCGGCCGCTCGGGCGGCTCCTCGAACGGCGGCGGGGGCGGTGCCGGCTCGGCGCGCGCGGCCAGCCAGGACACGTCGTCGTTGTCGTCGTCGAAGATCGGCAGCCCGGCCTCGGTCGGGAGCTCGGTCGAGGCGGGCTCCGGCTCGCGCGGCGGCGGGTCCGGGATGCCCGGCAGCGAGATCGTCTCGGTCAGGTCGCGGTGGCCGGCGGCGGCCTCGGCCGCGGCGAGGCCGGTCGGGTCGCCGACGAACGCCGCCAGGTAGTCGGCGATGCCGCGGGCGCTGGCCAGGTCGTGGACCTCGCGGAGCCGGGAGCCGTCGCTGTCGGCGTACGGGTTGACGACCTCGTCGCAGAGCACGTCGAGCGGCTTCGGGATGCCGGCGCGCACCTGGCGCGGCCGCAGCACCCGGCCGCCGACGACCGGGGCGACGGGCACCTGCGAGGGCAGCGCGCCCGGCCAGCGCCCGGTGAGCGCGGCGTAGAGCAGGCCGCCGAGCGCGTCGACGTCGGCGCTCGGGCGGCACGGGCCCAGCCCGAACAGCGCCGCCTCGACCGCGAACCCGATCAGCCGGACGGCGCCGGTGTGGTCGACGAGGACGTTCTCGGGCACCAGCCGGCCGTGCGCGACGCCGGCCTCGTGGCCGTTCGCGATCGCGGCGGCCACCTCGGAGACCAGCCAGGCCGCCCGGCGCGGGGTCAGCGGCCCCTCGCCGGCGAGCATGATGTCGAGCGAGTCGCCCGAGCCCCACTCGTTGACGACGTAGACCAGGGCGTCGGTGCGGTCGGCGTCGAGCACCCGCAGCAGCCGGCGCTCGTGCACGAGCGCCGAGCGGCGGGCGGCCTCCAGCAGCGCCGGGGCGCGCTCGTCGTCGGCGGCGACGATGTGCAGGGCGACGTACCGCTCGAGGACCTTGTCGTGCGCTCGCCAGAAGCGGCCGCCGCTGCTCTCGGTCAGCAGGTCGACCAGGCGGTACCGGCCGGCGAGCACGTCGCCGGGCCGGATCGAGCTCGGCACGCAACTCCCCTCGTCGTTCCCGGACAGGGCCATCGTAGATCCGGGCCAGGGGGTGTCACGCAAGCCGGCGCCGTCGCGAGCGGGATTTCGCGCCGTATCTGGCAAGGCGGAGGTGCGAAGGCGGGCCGGAGGCCCGTCGAGTCGCCGACAACGCCGCCAGATCGGATGCGCAAGCCCGCGCAGCAGGCGCATCCGGCTTGCGCGACACCCCCTTACGGCCGGCGGAGGACGGGCACGCGGCGGGTCAGGGTCTCGACCATCGTGGTGACCTCGCGGACCCGGAAGATCCGGGCCAGTGCGATCAGCACGACCACGTCGACCGCGCCGACCACGACCACGCGGACGGCGGCGAGGAGCCACCCCGGGTCGTCGTCGACCAGGTCGAGGAGGTACGCCGCCGCGGCGGCCGCCGCCGTCGCGAGCCCGGCAGCGATCAGCATGCGCACCAGGAAGCGCACCAGCGCCGGGGTGCGCAGCCCGCCCAGGAGGCGCCGGAGCACGGCGTACGAGATCACGGAGCCGACGACGTAGGAGGCGCTGTAGGCGAGCACCAGCGCCGGCGAGGTCTCGGCGGCGGTGGCCGCGCGGACGAGCAGGAGCGCGGCGGCGACGTTGGTGCCGGCGACCGCGCACTGGATCCAGAACACGGTGCGGGTGCGCTCGAGGGCGTAGAAGCCGCGCAGCATCAGGTAGTGGACGGTGAAGAACACCAGGCCGACGCCGAACAGCGCGAGTGACGGCGCGAAGCGGTCGAAGGTGCCGGCCGACGCCCCGAAGCCCCAGATCACGTGGGACAGGTCGGTGGCGACCACCGGCATCAGCAGCGCGAAGGGCACGACGACGGCGAGCGCGGTGCGCAGGGTGCCCGACAGCGACCGCGACATGCCGCCGTGGTCGCCCTCGGCCGCGCGGGCGGAGAGCCCCGGCAGGATCGCGGTCGCGAGCGAGACCGTCACGATCGAGTGGGGGACCATCATGATGAGGAACGCCGAGGAGTAGATCGTGATGCCGGTGCCGTCGCCCCTCTCGGCGGTGCCGCCACCGGCGAGCCGGACCACGACCGTGTAGGCGACCTGGTTCACGATCACGAACAGGACGGTCCACACCGCGAGCCGCAGGGTGTGGGCGAGGCCGGTGTGCCGGAAGTCGAAGCGCGGGCGCGGGCGCACTCCCGCCGCCCGCAGGTAGGGCACCAGCACGGCGAACTGCGCGACGATGCCGAGCGTCGCGCCGAGGCCGAGCAGCAGCTCCTGGCCCGGGGAGAGCGCGCCGAAGACCTCGGCGCCCTTCGCCGGGCCGAAGACGAACAGGTAGACGACGAGCACGCCGACCGAGATCACGTTGTTGGCGATCGGCGCCCACATCATCGGGCCGAACCGGCCCCGGGAGTTCAGGACCTGGCCGACCAGCACGAACATCCCGTAGAAGAAGACCTGCGGCAGGCAGAACCGGGCGAGCGCGATGATCGACTCGCGCTGGGCCGCCAGCGCGGGGTCGTCGTACTTCGCGGACAGGAAGAGGTCCATCACCCACGGCGCCGCGGCGACGAGCAGCACGGTGACCGCCCCGAGGAACAGGGCCGCGAGCGTGACGACGCGGTCGAGGTAGGCGTCGCCGCCGTCGGCGTCGTTGCGCATCGAGCGCACCAGCTGGGGCACCAGCACCGCGTTGATGACGCCGCCGGCCAGCAGGATGTAGAGCATGTTCGGGATCGTGTTCGCGATCGTGAACAGGTCCGCGCGCAGGGCGTTGCCGAGCGCCGCGACGAGCAGGGCGGACCGGACGAACCCGCTCATCCGCGACACGATCGTGCCGGCGGCCATCAGCACGCTGTTCGCGAGGTCGCGCTGCTGCTCGCTCTCGCGCGCCGCGCCGGCCCCGTCGCTCACGAGCCGCGCCTCGCCGTACGCACGCGGCGGAACAGGCGGACCGCGATCGCGCCGAACAGCAGCGCGATGCCGGTGCCGACGATCAGCCAGATCACGTTGCTGACCCGGTTGGACCGGATCGGCAGGTCGTCGGACGAGCCGAGGGGTACGTCGTCGCTGTCGGTCAGCAGCAGCCGGAGGTTCCGGATGCCGACCGCCGTGGAGGAGGCGTTGAGCAGCACGGTGCTCTGGCTCTCGGGACTGAGCTCGATCGTCTCGGCGGGCACGGAGACCTTGAGCGGCGGCTCGGCGATCGCGCGGATCCGCACGCTCACGGGCTGGTCGAGCCCGTTGGTCACGGTCGCGGCGAACCCGCCGCTGCCGCTGGAGAGGATCACGGCCTTGGGGGCGTCGATGCCGACCGAGCGCAGGCGGGAGGTGATCCAGCCGGTGGAGGCGCTCGCGCCCGCGCTCGCCTCGGCGGGGTTGCCCCGGGTCGCGTAGGAGAGGTCGGTGAACGCCTCGTCGCGCACCTCGGCGGCGACCTGGTCGTTGAGCGTGAGCAGGTTCTGCAGCGTCTCGCCGGCGCCCACCAGGTCCTGCGCCGCGGCGAAGGATGTGGCGTCGAGCTCGAGCTGGTCCTGCTCCTCGGGGTAGTCGAGGTCGCCGGCCGGTACCGCGGTCCCGGGTCGTGAGGAGGCGCCGTCGACCGTCGTCAGGTCGATCCAGTCCAGGTCGTCGAGGCCGGCGAAGAAGTCGCTGTCGGCCGGGGGCGACCAGGTCGACGGGAGGACGACGAACAGCGGTGGCTGGTCCGGGGCGAGCAGCCGGACGGCGGCCTCGCTGGCGATCCGCTGCCGGACCGCGATGGGGGAGAGCGGGTCGTCGGGACCGGGCCCGCCGCTCGCGGCCCCCGACGACGACACCACCAGGGTGCGGCCCGCGGTCGTGGCGATCGCGGGCGCGCCCCTGCCGAACATCTGGTCGGTGACGATCGTGGTGGTGCCCGGCTCGGTCTGCCGGATGCCGGCGGCGTCCAGGTAGCCGCTCGGCGCGGCGACCGCCGGCGTGGTCGGCAGGTCCCAGGGGGCGAGGTCGCCGGAGGAGCGCTTGCGCGCCTCGCGGTAGGCGCGCGGGTCGTGCTCGGCGGCCGCGGCGACGTCGAGGTCGCCGTAGGGCAGGGTGAGGATCTCGTTGCCGGGGAGCGCCCGACGCAGCCGGTCGAGCCAGTCGGTGGCCGCCGCGGCGGCGGCCGCGGTCCGCGGGTCCGGCTCCGCCCGGCCCTCGTCCTGGCCCTCGGCGTCCTCGGTCGGCGACGGGCTCGGCGACTCGGTCTCTCCGCCCTCTCCGCCCTGAGTGATCGTCGGGGCCAGCGACCGCGGTGGGTTGCCGTCGGCGAGGCGGCGTACGGCGTCGACGACCGCCGGGTCGACCAGCCAGGTCACCGGCCGGCCGCCGGCGGTGGCGCCGAGGTCGACCAGCGAGCTCAGCGCGCCGCCGCGCAGCGACCGGGTCCAGCGGCGTACGTCGGCGATCGAGCCGTCGGGGGCGTGGGCGATCCGGCGCCGGATCGGGATCACGAGCGCGGTGTCGACGGTCTTCTGGGTCCGGGCCGGGATCAGCGGCATGAACGTGCGGGCGCGGCCGTCGGCCAGGCCGTCGTCCGTGCCGCTCTCGTCGAAGCCGATGGCGTGCACGCCGAACCAGTAGACGCCCGGCTCGGACACCCGGGCGCGGACCACCGACCGCGGCACGATGAGGGAGTACCGCGCGGTCGCGCCGGCCGCGAGCTCGTCGACGGTGGCGTAGGTGCCGGGCTCGAGGATCCGCGCGCCGACGTACTCCTCTGGCGCGACCTCGGCCTGGTCCGCGATCTCCTGGGGCGTGGTCATCGGCGTCGTGTCGAGGAACGCGTAGAGGTTGACCGAGGTCCAGGTCTGGTCGTCCCGGTTGGTGACGGTGCCCGACACCCGGATCGGGCCCTTGCGCGGGATCGCGGTCGGGCTGAGGCTGTCGATGGTCACCGTGAGCGGGGTGTCCTCGGCCGCGCGCTGCGGCGCCGCGGCGTGCACCGGCGCCGCGAACCCGGCGAGACAGGCCGCCGCGACCACGAGGGCAGACAGCAACGACACCGGGCGAAGCACGCCCGCGACTCTACTGTCCCCTAGACTGCTGGCCCGTGCCCGACGCCCCTCCCCCGCCGCTCAACATGGCCGCCGCGCAGCGCGCCGTCGCCGTCGAGCTCGACCGGATCGCGCCGGTCATCGACGAGCTCGGCCGCCGGTTCGCCGACGCCGGCCACGAGCTCGCGCTGGTGGGCGGCCCGGTGCGCGACGCGATGCTCGGGCGTCGGCACAACGACCTCGACCTGACGACGTCCGCGCACCCCGACGCGACCGAGTCGCTGCTCTCCGGCTGGGCGGACGCGATCTGGGACATGGGCCGCGCCTTCGGCACCATCGGCTGCCGCAAGGGGCCGTGGCAGGTCGAGATCACGACCTACCGCTCGGAGTCCTACGACCCGGCCTCCCGCAAGCCCGAGGTGGCGTACGGCGACACCCTGGCCGGCGACCTGGGCCGCCGCGACTTCACCGTGAACGCGATGGCCGTGATGCTCCCGGGGCGCGCGCTCGAGGACCCGTACGGCGGCGTCGTCGACCTCGCGCACGGGGTGCTGCGCACGCCGGGCCGGCCGGAGGACTCCTTCTCCGACGACCCGCTGCGGATGATGCGGGCGGCCCGGTTCGCGGCGCAGCTCGGGTTCGAGGTCGCGCCCGAGGTGGTCGCGGCGATGACCGCGATGGCCGGCCGGATCGAGATCATCTCCGCCGAGCGGGTCCGCGACGAGCTGGTGAAGCTGGTCTGCGCGCCGTACCCCCGCCGGGGCCTGGCCCTCCTCGTCGACACCGGCCTCGCCGACCTGGTGCTGCCCGAGCTGCCCGCGCTGAAGCTCGAGCGCGACGAGCACCACCGGCACAAGGACGTCTACGAGCACACGCTGACCGTCCTGGAGCAGGCCATCGACCTGGAGGCCGAGCGGCTGGAGGGCCCGGACTTCGTGGCCCGGTTCGCGGCGCTGATGCACGACGTCGGCAAGCCGCGCACCCGGCGCCTCCTCGACGACGGCACGGTGACCTTCCACCACCACGACGTGGTCGGCGCCAAGATCACCCGCAAGCGGATGCGGGCGCTGCGCTTCTCCAACGGCGACATCGACGCGGTCGGCCGGCTGGTCGAGCTGCACCTGCGCTTCCACGGCTACGGCACCGGCGAGTGGACCGACTCCGCGGTGCGCCGCTACGTCCGCGACGCCGGCGACCAGCTCCAGCGGCTGCACGTGCTGACCCGCGCCGACTCGACCACGCGCAACCAGCGCAAGGCCGACCGGCTCCAGCGCACGTACGACGACCTGGAGGCGCGTATCGCCCGGCTCTCGGAGCAGGAGGAGCTCGACGCGATCCGCCCCGACCTGGACGGCAACGCGATCATGGCGGTCCTGGGCATCGGGCCCGGGCGCGAGGTCGGCGCGGCGTACCGGTTCCTGCTCGAGCTGCGGATGGACCGCGGCCCGATGAGCGAGGAGGACGCGACCCGCGCCCTCCTCGCCTGGTGGGCCGAACGCTAGGTCCGGCGGAAGCGGAACCGGTCGACGTAGGCCCGGCCCTTGACCACCACGAGCGTCAGCCGGTGCGGTCCGGGGCCCAGGCCGCGGAGGACCTTGCGGTGCCCGAGCCGCACCTTCGGCGAGGAGTCGCGGAAGCTCACGGTGCCGACCCGCTCGCCGTCGACGAGGAGCTTGGCCCTCCCGCCACCCCTCGCGCGGCCGAAGAAGAACTCGACCTGCGGGCCGACGACCGTCAGCCTCATGGTGTCGCGGCCCTTGCCCCTGCCGGCGTTGTCGCAGTAGCTGCGGACCTTGCGCCAGCTGCCGTGCTTGGTCACCTGGTCGCTCTCGCACGCCACGGTCCTGCGGCGGGTCGGCGGTGCCGGCCGGTCGGTGACCCGGACCCGGACGGTGTCGGTGTCGGTCGCCCCGGACGGGTCGGTGACGAGCACCGTCACGGCGTACGTGCCGGGTGCGTCGAAGCGGTGCCGGACCACCTCGCCGGCGGCGTCCTTGGTGCTGCCGCCGTCGCCGAGGTCCCAGCTGTAGTCCAGGTCGCCGGGCGTCTCGGCGTCGGTGCTGCCACCCGCGTCGAGCCGCACCGGCTCGCCGACGCGCGCGGTCGCCGGCGTCGCCGTCGCCCTCGCGGTGGGCGCGGTGTTGTCCGGCGCCTCGACCGGGACGTAGCCGTAGTCGAACGCGCCGCAGCCGGTGCCCATGGTGAAGTCCACCGAGCCGGTGAGGTCGCCGTTCGAGGTGGCCGGGCCGTCGCTGTCGCCCGACATCGACGTGACCTTGAAGCCCAGGCAGTCGTAGGCGAACTCCCAGTTGCCCGACGCCGAGGTCGGGTCGGTGTAGTTGTCGACGTGCGGCTTCGCCTTCGCGTCGGAGTACGACGACCGGTCGGCCGCCGCGGTGAACGCGGCGTCGCTGAGGTCCGGGGTGTCGTTGCCGGGCTCGGGCACGGCGTCGAGCGGCGACTGCGCCGGCGGGTTGTCGGTGCCGGTGTTGCCGTACCCGTGCGCCTCGTCGGTGTAGCCGAGGTAGAGGCCCGGCTGGAAGGCGATCGGGGTGCGGTCGACCTGGCCGCGGCCGTCGAGGTCGAAGCCGGAGCGGTCGCGCATCTCGAGGTAGTAGGCGTGGTCCTGCGCGGACTCCGCCCCGGCCTGGAGGTACTTCCAGCCCTGCGTGCACCGCTGGGCCGTGGTGAGATCCTCGCGGCAGCCGCCGTTGAACACCCGGGCGTCGTTCGGACCGCCGTCGGTCTCGAAGTCCGTCTTCAGCAGAATCCGCTCACCCGAGGGCGTCGTCGCGGTGACGGTGACGTCGTCGATGAACCAGCCCGGCCGGGCCAGGCCCGGGTCGGTGGCGTAGCTGAACCGGAGCGCGCCGTTCGGCTTGCCGGCCAGGTCGCTGATGTCGTAGCTGTCGGTGAGGAAGACCCCGGCGGGCGTGTTGCCGAGCTTGCGGTCGGTCGCCTCCGTGCCGGCGGCGTACGAACCACTGGTGCCGGTGAGCCCGTTGTCGTACCCGGCCTGGCAGGTGTTCTGGTTCGGGTTGCCGGCGAGGGGGTCGGTGTTGGAGGTGGTGTAGCCGTTCTCCGACGCCTGCGAGGTGTAGGTCTTGCCGCCGTCGGTGGTCGTCAGCACGTAGCCGTAGTCGTAGTCCCACTCGATGTCCCAGTTGGACTTGAAGGTCAGCTTCACCGTGCTGCCGGCCGGCAGGCTCGCCAGGGCGGGGATCGACAGGTCGAGGTTGCGAGCGCCGTTGGGCGCGCAGCCGAAGTCGTTGCCGGAACCCGACCACCATGCGTGGGTCTTGGACGCCTTGTCACCGGTGTCGAACGCCGCCGGGTCGAGCAGCTGGCGACCGGGGAGCTTGGCCACGAACATCTCCGAGTTGCGCACGATGCCGTCCGGGCCGTTGGTCAGGGTGTACGGCGTACCGTCCGGGCGCTGCCACGTGATGGTGCCGGTGTCCTCCTTGGAGTCGGTCATGCCGGTGACGGTCGTGGTCTGCCCGGGCTGGAGCACCTGCGGCACGACCCAGCCGAGCTCCTGGCGGGAGAAGGCGTCCATGTTCTGCGACTTGTCGGTCGCCATCAGGTTCCAGTCACCGTAGGTCTCGCGGCTGCCGGTGGAGTAGAAGTCCGGCAGGCCGAGCGAGTGGCCGTACTCGTGCGAGATGACCGAGGCCTTGTCGATCGCGGTCTCGGGGTTGACGTTGTAGGGGCCGACCCGCACGAACACCTTGAGGGCGTCGCCCTTGTCGGTGGTCGTCATGTCGCCGTAGGTGTTGTCGGTGTACCAGAGCGGCCGGCCCTCGAGGTCCTTGAGCTGGTCGTCGGTGGTGTAGCCGGGCAGCCCGGTCACCGGGTCGGTGTAGTAGTACTCGAGCGAGGAGGAGTGCGGCCAGACGTTGTCGTACGGCGCGTCGGTGTAGTCGCAGCCGGCGGCCGAGAGCTGCGAGGAGCCGTTGCCGCCGCAGCCGGCGAAGACCGCCATGAAGAAGTCGACCACGCCGTCCTTGTCGGTGTCGTAGTCGGAGTAGTCGATCTCCGGGTCCGCGATCGCGGCGGCGTCGTAGACCATCTTGCCGGCGGGGCCGCAGCCGGAGTCGATGCTCTGCAGGGCGCCGACGCCCGCGAGCGACCCGATGATCGCCGAGCCGTTGGCGTCGGACCCGTAGTAGCCGGTGTTGCCGGGCAGGTTGTAGACGCCGTCGGTGATCCGCTCGGTGTAGCCGACGCCACCGACCGTGCCGGGGGCCGGGACCCCGGCGGTCTGGGTCAGGCCGGTGCAGGTCTGGCCGGGCTCGATCTGGGTGAAGTCGAACCCCGGTGCGTAGGTGAAGTCCTTGGTCGCGATCCCGGCGGACGGGACGGTGCCCTCGGGGAACAGCTGGCCGAGCGACATCTCCTGGAAGAGGTTGAACGTCGAGCCCGGGTTGGCCGGGTCGTTGATCACCGACTCGAGGGAGTCGCCGTTGTTGCCGGCCTGGTAGGCGCGATCCCGGTACTGGACCGGGACGACCGGGAACGGGCGGTCGCCGTACCGCGCGGTGTCGTAGACCCCGGACGGCGGGATCACCTTGGGCCCGTGGCTGGTGGCCGACCTGGTCGCGCCGGCGACCGTGATGTCGGCGGTGGTCGAGATGTCGCGCCAGACGATCTCGGGGTTCTGGGCGGTCGTGTCGGCCACGCTCTCGAGGACCAGGGTCCGGGTCTGCTTGGCCGGGATCGCGGGGACCGTCCAGGCGACCTCGGTGCCGCCGCCGGTGATGGTCGCGCCGGAGCCGGCGCCCGTGATCGTCGACCCCTCGGGCGCGGTGACCCGCACGGTGGCGCCGGCCACGGGGAGGTCGGTGGTGTTGCTGACGATGATCCGCGACGGGTAGGCATCGCCGGGCTTCACCCACCCGACCGAGGACACGAAGCTGTTCTCCACCCGCAGGCCGCCGACGCTGACGGTGCTCACCACGGGCGCCGCCGGGGCGGCCTTCGGGAGCGAGACGGTGGTGGGGCCGGTGCTCGTGTCGGTCCCGGCCGCGGTTGCGGGGACCGGGCCGGCGAGGGCGACGAGGCCGGCGAGGCCGGTGACGAGGGCTGCGAGGAGGGCGGTGCTGCGGCGAAGTGAGGGCTTGGTCATGGGTGGACGCAATCTCGGGAGTGGTCGCCGATGGCGACGCGGTACCTCGGCAACGACCGGCCGGTCGTGCTGGTTACTGTCGAGACACCAGAAACGGCCCTCAATCAGCCGGCTGAGGGGCCATTTCTGGTGTCTCGACGATCCGCCAGCGCCGCTCGAGGTGCACCGCGCGAGCCGCCGCCCGCTCCATGCGCCGGATGACGCGCTCACGGCTGCGCAGGTCACGGCCGACCACCTCGACGTACTCCAGGCCGACGTCGCGGAGCGCGGCCTCGCGGGCGATGTCGTCTGCGTGGCGGTCGATGTCGCGGTGGTCGGCGCCGGCGTACTCTCCGACGACGCCGCGCTCCACGTCGAGCAGGTCGGGTACGGCGACCAGCCGGCCGCGCAGGTCGTACACGGCCCGGTTGATGAGGGGGCGGCCCCAGCCGGCGTCGTACTCCCAGATCAGCCGGAACCGGTCCTCCTGGGGCGATCGGCAGCCCTCGACGGCCATCTCGACGGCCTCCCGGCACATGCGTACGTCGCGGTACCAGCGTCGCGTGGCGACGTAGGTCCGCATCGTGCGGACCGTGGTGAGCCGGGCGGCGCACGCGGCACCGATGGCGACCGCCATCTCCCGCACCTCCCCGATCCGGCGCATCTCGTCGAAGAGCGCCCGTGCCGCGGTGGCGCAGCGGATGCCGTGCACGACCGTGATGTCGTCCGGAGGGATGCGGTCCTCGATCACGGCGATGCCCGAGTCACCTCGCGTCCGCGAGTCGCATGCGGCGATCGGCACCGGGAGCCGGGTACTGCCGTCGCGGGCCAGGCCGTCGAAGAAGCCGCCGCCGCGCAGCCGGAGCGCGGCCCACCCGGTGACGACCCCACCACGAGCGGTCGCCTCCACGATGCGCTGCTCGACGAGCGTGTCACTCACGTGCGCCGGGACGTAGAGGCCCGGCGAGGTCCTGCGCCAGCCCGGTCCGCGCGCCTGCTTGGGCGTCGGGCCGGACCCGCCCGCGCGCACCGGCGGGACGAGCCCGGTGACGGATGGTGCGATCGGATCCCAGCGGTGCGGCATGGATCCGGCCTGCCCGGTTCCTGGTTGTGGACGAACCTGGCGCCGGCGTACCTGTGGACATGGGCGTCAGCCGAGCCACATCAGGAGCAGGTCACTCCTCGCCGGCGATGAAGGCCTCGACGCGGCGGCGGCCCTCGTCGTCGGGGAGCTGGACTGGGGGCGACTTCATCAGGTACGACGAGGCGCTGATGATCGGGCCGCCGAGGCCGCGGTCCTTGGCGATCTTGGCGGCGCGGATGGCGTCGATGATGATGCCGGCGGAGTTCGGGGAATCCCAGACCTCGAGCTTGTACTCCAGGTTGAGCGGGACGTCGCCGAAGGCGCGGCCCTCGAGGCGGACGTAGGCCCACTTGCGGTCGTCGAGCCAGGCCACGTAGTCGGACGGGCCGATGTGGACGTTGCGGTCGTGGACCTTGCCGGCCAGCGAGCCGTGCAGGTTCGAGGTGACGGCCTGGGTCTTGGAGACCTTCTTGGACTCCAGGCGCTCGCGCTCGAGCATGTTCTTGAAGTCCATGTTGCCGCCGACGTTGAGCTGGTAGGTGCGGTCCAGCGTGACGCCGCGGTCCTCGAACAGCTTGGCCATCACGCGGTGGGTGATGGTCGCGCCGATCTGGGACTTGATGTCGTCGCCGACGATCGGGACGCCGGCGTCCTCGAACTTCTTGGCCCACTCCGGGTCGGAGGCGATGAACACCGGCAGTGCGTTGACGAACGCGACGCCCGCGTCGATCGCGCACTGCGCGTAGAACTTGTCGGCCTCCTCCGAGCCCACCGGCAGGTAGGACACGAGGACGTCGGCGCCGGTCTCCTGGAGGACGCGGACGACGTCGACCGGCTCGGCCGCCGACTCCTCGATGGTCTCCCGGTAGTACTTGCCGAGGCCGTCGAGGGTGTGGCCGCGCTGCACCTCGATGCCGAGGGTCGGCACGTCGCAGATCTTGATGGTGTTGTTCTCGGAGGCGTTGATCGCCTCCGAGAGGTCCTTGCCGACCTTCTTGTCGTCGACGTCGAACGCCGCGACGAACTGCACGTCGGAGACGTGGTAGTCGCCGAACGTGACGTGCATGAGACCCGGGACGGTGCCCGCAGGGTCGGCGTCCTGGTAGTAGTGCACGCCCTGGATCAGGGAGGTGGCGCAGTTGCCCACTCCCACGATTGCCACTCGTACCGAACCCATCTGGATTCCTTCCTTAGTCAACTTCCGAAGTCCTACTTCTGAGGGGTGGCCCGCTGGCCGTTGCTGGTGGTGTCGGCGCCCTCGGCGGGGGCGACGACCCGGTCGGGCTCTCCGCTGCGCTCGGCGTTGATGAGGTCCGAGAGCCACCGGACCTCGCGCTCGACCGACTCGACGCCGTGGCGCTGGAGCTCCGCGGCGTACCGGTCGACCTCCTTCTGCGTCATCGCCAGCTGGCTCTGGACCCGGGCCAGGCGCTCCTGGAGGCGGGTACGCCGCCCCTCCAGCACCCGGAGCCGGATCTCCATGTCGGTCGAGGAGAAGAAGGCGAAGCGGATGTCGAAGTTGTCGTCCTCCCACGCGGTGGGACCGACCTCCGACATGAGGCGCTCGAACTCGCGCGTGCCGGCCTCGGTGACCTGGTAGGTGATCCGGGGGCGCTTGGACACCGGGGTGCCCGGTGTCTTCGTGCTCATGGTCTCCTCGATGAGGGACGCCCGGAGCATCTTCTTCAGGGTGGGGTAGAGCGATCCGTAGGAGAGCACCCGGCCCCAGCCGAGCATGAGGTTCAGCCGCTTGCGGAGCTCGTAGCCGTGCATGGGTCCCTCGTGCAGCAGCCCGAGGACTGCCAGCTCGATGGTCTCACCACGACGTGCCACGCGACCTATCGTAGCGATATATCCGCGCAATGCGAACCGGGGACTTGTCCGGGGCCGTGGGAATCCTGCGGGAGCGACGTGGCCGAGGGCACCCGGGCGTCGTGTTGGGCGGCCGTGGCCGCTCCCCGTACCCTGACCAGGATCTCGACATCGACCCCCGGAGCCCCTTCCCGTGAGTAGTACAGCCTCGTGAGTGGTAAGCGCAGGGCCGCCGGCCCCGCGGTCAAGAAGGGCGCCCCGAAGCGACCCCGGCGCACACGCAAGCAGAAGGTGCTGCGGGTCGTGAGGTGGCTGGGCGTCACCGGCCTGGTGCTCGCCCTGCTCGCCGTCGGCGCGTTCGTCGTGCTCTACCGGGCGATCGACATCCCGGACCCGAACAAGGAGTTCGAGACCCAGACCTCCTTCGTCTACTACGCCGACGGCAAGACCGAGGTCGGCAGCTTCGCGACCCAGAACCGCGACTCGATCCCCATCAAGGAGATGCCCGAGAGCCTCCAGAACGCCGTGGTCGCGGCCGAGAACCGCAGCTTCTGGACCGACAAGGGCATCGACCCCAAGGGCATCCTCCGGGCGGCGTTCAGCAACGCGCAGGGCAACGCCCAGCAGGGCGCGTCGACGATCACCCAGCAGTACGTCAAGATCCTCTACCTGACCCAGGAGCGCTCCTACAAGCGCAAGATCAAGGAGGCGATCCTCTCGCTGAAGATCCAGCGGGAGCAGAGCAAGTCCCAGATCCTCGAGGGCTACCTCAACACCATCTACTTCGGCCGCGGGGCGTACGGCGTGCAGGCCGCCGCCCGGGCCTTCTTCGACAAGAACGCGAGGAGCCTCACGCTCAAGGAGTCCGCGGTCCTCGCCAGCGTGCTCAACAACCCGTCGGACATGGATCCCGCCAACGGCAAGGAGGAGCGGGCCAGGCTCAAGGCCCGCTACGACTGGGTCCTCGACGGCATGGCCGAAGCCGGCGACATCACCGCGCGCCAGGCGGACCGGGCCAAGCGGCGGCTGCCGAGGTTCCCGGAGATCCAGGCCGAGAGCCGGTACGGCGGGCAGCGCGGCCACATGCTGACGCTGGTCCGGGGCGAGCTCAAGCGGCTCGGCTACACCGACGAGCAGATCGACGGCGGGGGCCTGCGGGTGACCACGACGTTCACCGAGAAGGACATGAAGGCGGCCGCCGAGGGCGTCGCCGAGGCGCGGCCAGACGGGCTCGGCGACAAGGAGCTGCACGTCGGCGTGGCCAGCGTCGAGCCCGGCACCGGCGCGGTCCGCGGGTTCTACGGCGGCCAGGACTACCTGCAGTCGCAGATCAACTGGGCGGTCGCCGGCGGCCAGGGCGGCTCCACGCTCAAGCCGTTCGAGCTGGTGGCCGCCATCCGCGACGGCTTCTCGCTCAAGGACACCTTCGACGGCAACTCGCCCTACGACCTGCCCGACGGCACGAACGTCGAGAACCAGGGGAACACCAGCTACGGCACCGTCAGCATGCTGAAGGCGACCCAGGACTCGATCAACACCGCGTTCATCGACATGGCGCTGGGCATGGAGGACGGACCGGCGAAGATCCTCCAGGCGATGCGGGACATGGGCCTGCCGCCGGCCGAGCGGACCTCGAAGATCCAGGGATTCCCCGACCAGACCCCGGGCCTGCAGCCGAACATCGGCGTCGCGCTGGGCAGCGCGACGGTCAGCCCGATCAACATGGCCAACGCCTACGCGACGCTGGCGGCCGGGGGCGAGGCCGCGCAGCCGTACATCATCGAGAAGGTCGAGGAGGCCGACGGCAGGGTCAGCTACAACCACAAGGTGCAGACGCGCGACGCCGTCGAGCCGGACATCGCGGCCGACGTCTCCTACGCGCTCCAGCAGGTCGTGCAGGCCGGCTCCGGCACGGCCGCGCTCGAGCTCGGCCGGCCGGCCGCCGGCAAGACCGGCACCTCGACCAACGACGAGGGCGACGTGGTGTCGTCGTGGTTCACCGGCTACACCCCGCAGCTCGCGACCTCCGTGGTCTACGTGCGGGGCAAGGGGGCCGAGCCGCTCGACGGCTACCTCGAGCCGTTCTTCGGTGGCACCTACCCCGCGCAGACCTGGACCGCGGTGATGCAGCGGGCGATGGCGGGCGTGGAGGTCGAGGAGTTCCCGCCGCCGGCGTACGTCGACGGCGAGGCGCCGTCCTCCGGCCACGAGCCGGCACCGCCACCGCCGACGAAGACCAGGAGCGAGAAGCCGACGCCCTCGAACACGCCGTCCCAGACGCCCACGCAGACCCCGACCCAGTCGCCCACGCAGACCCCGACCGAGACACCGACCGAGTCCTGCGGCCTGCTGGGCTGCGAGACCCCGACCAACTCCCCGTCGCCGAGCGACACTCCGAGTACGCCGGCCGGCGGGCAGTCGGGCGGTGCCCGTGGCATGCGTGGCCGGCGGCGTACGCCTGCCGACCGGGCGGCCTGATGCCGCCGGCGCGCGGTGACTGGGTCCATCCCACGACGGACGACCCGGTCGTCGGCGCGCTGAGCGAGAGCGTGGGCGGGCCGGCCGGTCCGCGCGCGGGCCGGCACCCGTGGTGGACGCCGGTGCGGATCGTGCTGGCGATGACCGCGGTCGTGCTGGGGCTGGGGATGGTGCAGAAGGCCGGGTGCTACCAGGACACCTGGCAGGACGGCACCCAGCGCTACACGCAGATGTGCTACTCCGACCTGCCCTACCTCTACACCGGCCGCGGCTTCGCCGAGCTGGCCTGGCCCTACAGCGACGACGCCGAGACGCGGGGGCGTTACGAGGTGATGGAGTATCCCGTCGGCATCTCCTACTGGGCGTACGGCGCTGCGCGGGTCGCCCAGTGGCTGACCGGGTCGCCGGACGTCGCGGCGCGCTACCGGATGGCGGTGGACGACTTCGCCGGCACCGCCGAGGTCAGGCGCGAGATGCGGGCGTTCGTGATCGTGAACGCGCTCGGGTTCGCGGTGCTGACGCTGCTCGCGGCCTGGCTGCTGGCCGGGGTGAACCCGCGCCGGCCCTGGGACGCGGCCGCCTTCGCGCTCTCGCCGGCGCTGCTGCTCACCGGCCTCGTCAACTGGGACCTGGTCGCGGTCGTGTTCGTCGCCGGGGCGCTCTGGGCGTGGGCACGGGAGAGACCGGTGCTCGCCGGGGTGCTGATCGGGCTCGGCACCGCGGTGAAGCTCTATCCGCTCTTCCTGCTCGGCGGGGTCCTGGCGATCTGCCTGCGCCGACGGCGGCTCCGCGCGTTCGCCCTCGCCGCCGCGGGCGCGGCCGGCGCGTGGCTGGTCGCCAACCTGCCGGCGTACCTCTCGGGCCGCGAGGAGTGGCAGGTCTTCTGGACCTTCAACTCCGACCGCGGCGCCGACCTCGGGTCGATGTGGCTGGTCGTGCAGCAGGCGCTCGACCGGGCCGGCGACCCGTTCGCGTTCGATCCGTCGACGGTCAACCTGGTCTCGTGGCTGCTCTTCGGCGCGTGGTGCGTCGGCGTGCTGGCGCTCGGGCTGTCCGCGCCGTCGGCGCCGCGGCTGGCCCAGCTGGGGTTCCTGATCGTCGCGGGGTTCCTGCTGGTCAACAAGGTGTACTCGCCGCAGTACGTGCTCTGGCTGCTGCCGCTCGCCGTGCTCGCGCGGCCGCGCTGGCGCGACCTGCTGATCTGGCAGGCCGGCGAGGTGCTCTACTTCGCGGCCGTGTGGTGGTATCTCGGCGGCTTCCTCGCGCCCGCCGGCGGCGGCGACGCCGGGTTCTACTGGGTGGCCGTCCTGCTGCGGGTCGCGGCCGAGCTCTACCTGGTGGCGGTGGTGGTGCGCGACCTCCGGCAGCCGCGGCACGACGTGGTGCGTCAGACGAGTCAGGTGATGACGATGCGGTCGAACGCCGTCGCGGTGTAGCGCACCCGCACGTCCACCTCGTCGCCGACCGCCGGCACCCGCGCGCCGTGCGGGAGGAACAGCATCGACGCCTGCATGTGCGGCGGCTCGGCGAAGAGCCGCAGCTTGGCGTCGATCGAGAACGGCGAGCGGACGAATCCGGCCGCGTCCAGGCCGCCCCGCGCGAGCGTCGCGGCGCGGGCCCGGATGGACGCCTCGCCGGTCGGCGCCTCGAGGCCGATGCCGTGCGCCGTACCGCCGCTGACGACCAGGATGTGCCCGGCCTTGGGGACGGTGCGGTGCCGGTAGCCGTAGGAGTCGCCGCGCTCCACCTCGTGCACGTCGAGCACGGTCGCGGTCACCCGCAGCGCGCCGCGGTCGCCGAGCCACAGGTCGGTGCCGATCCGCGGCCGGAAGGTCAGATCGGGGTACGCCGCGCGCAGCTCGGTCAGCTCCGCGGAGCTGAGGTGGCTCACCCAGATCGTGCGCAGGTCCAGCTCGGCCGCGACCACGTCGTTCACGAGCCGGCGCACCTCCGTCAGGTGCGCGCCGTGCGCGAGGGGCAGGTGCAGCGCGACGCCCTCGACCCGCGCGCCCGGCCGGGCGGCGACCTCGCGGGCGGCGGCCCACAGGCCGCGGGCGGTCATGCCGTGGCGCAGCATGCTGGTGGCGCGCTCGAGCACGAAGCGGGCGTCGGGCTGGCGGCCGAGCAGGTCGGCGAGGTCCTCGACCCGGCTGACGGTGTGGACGATCCGCCGCGACAGCGCGGGGTCGGTCTCGACGGCCGCGCCGAACGGGCGCCACGGGGTGAGGACCAGCAGGCTGCCGGCGTACCGCTGGGCGACGTGGGGCAGCTCGTCGTACGTCCCGACGGCGAGCGTGTCGACGCCCAGCCCCTGGTCGGACAGCCACTGGGCCTTGCGCGCGAGCCGGCCGAGCGTGAGGCCGTAGCCGTTGCCCTTCGCGACCGGGACCAGGCCGGGCTCGCCGTCGGCGATCGCGCGCAGGTGGCGGCGCCAGCGGTCGCCGTCGACCGTCAGGGTGAGGGTCATCCGGCACGCCTCTTCAGATAGAGGTCGAAGGCCCGGTAGAGCGGCTTGTTGAGCGGGAGGTCCCACTCGCCGACGTACTCGACCGCCTCGCCGCCGGTGCCGACCTTGAACTGGATCAGCCCGAGGTGCGGGTCGTCGGCGGCGAGGGTGTCGGTGATGCCGCGCAGGTCGTAGACGTCGGCGCCGGCGGCGATCGCGTCGCGGATCATCGCCCACTGCACGGCGTTGGAGCCGCGGACCTCGCGCCTCTCGGTGGAGGAGGCGCCGTAGGAGTACCACGCGTGCGCGCCGACGCGGATCCCGATGGTGGCCGCGACCAGGGTGCCCTCGTGGCGGGCGGCGTACAGCCGGATCCGGTCGGGGTCCTCGGCGCCGAGCGCGTCGACCATCGTGTGGAAGTAGGCGAGCGGGCGGGGGGTGAACCGGTCGCGCTCGGCGGTGTGGACGTAGAGGTCGTGGAACGACTTCAGCTCGGGCTCGATGTCCGCGCCGGCGTACGACGCGGTCTCGACGCCCTCCTTGACGGCCCGCTTGATGTTGCGGCGCCAGAGCTGGTTCATGCCGGCGAGCACCTCGTCCTCGGTACGGCCGGCGAGGGGGACCCAGAAGACGTACTGCGGCTGGCCCGCGGCGAAGCCGCCCGCGACCGCCTGCGGGCGCCAGCCCAGCTCGGTGAGCTGGGCGACCACGCGGGCGCCGGTGTGGGTCCGCTCGGTGGGGAGGAGGTCGCCGAGGCGGCGCACCGACTCCTCGGCGATGCCCTCCTTGACGCTGGCGGCGTCCCAGCGGCGGGTGACGACCGGCGGGCCCATCCGGACGCCGAATGCGCCGCGGCCCTTGAGGTACGCCGCCATCGGGCGGAGCCAGGCGGCGAGGTCGTCGGACGCCCAGTCGAGGTCGGGGCCCTCGGGGAGGTAGGCGAGGAAGCGCTTGAGGCGCGGGAGCTGACGGTAGAGCACCAGGCCGGCGCCGACGAGGTCGCCGCCGCGGAGGAAGCCGATCGACTCGTGCCGCCACTCGGACTTGACCTGCCCCCACGCGGGCGTCTGGAGGAAGCTCACCGAGCGGCGACCGCGGAGGAACTCCAGATGGTCGGCCGGGGAGATCTCGCGGACGCTGAGCTCGGGTCGAGGCTCGGGTCGAGGCACCTGTCGAGGCTATCGAATCGGCACCATCTCACCCGGACCGGGCGATGCCGGTCCGGACCGCGCGGCGGAGGATTGCGGGTGACCGGGTATCAGGACGCTCGCCAGAACCTCCTCGGAGGCGTGATCCTGATCGAGAGACAGAGCCACCGACATCGGGGAGTGGTACGGCCAGTGAGCACGCGCACGGACGAGGTGTGGGCACAGGCGACCGACGGCTTCAACCGCTGGGTCGCCGGGGATCCCGCGGGACTGGACGACCTGGTCGCCGTGATGACGCCCGTGCTGTGGCATGTGGTGCGCTCCTACCGGCTCCCCGAGAGCACGGCCGAGGACGTCGTCCAGACGACCTGGCTGGCGCTGGTACGCCGCCGGACGGCGATCCTCGACGCCACCGCGATCGGCGGCTGGCTCACGACGACGGCCCGGCGCGAGGCGTGGCGGGTCGCCCAGGGCGACCACCGGACGCTGCCGGTGGCCGACGAGGACCTCGAGCCGCGGATCCCGGCGCAGCGCTCCGCCGAGGACCAGGCGGTCCAGCGCGACGAGGGCGACCGGATCTGGGCGGCCGTCGACGGCCTGCCCGAGCGGTGCCGCCGGCTGCTGCGGATCGTCGCCTTCGAGAACCGGCCGGACTACCGTGAGCTGGCGACCGACCTCGGGATGCCGGTCGGCAGCATCGGCCCCACCCGCGGCCGGTGCCTGGCGAAGCTCCGGGTGGCCCTGATGCAGACGGGAGACTTCCGATGAACCACCCCACGGAGTTCTCGAACTCCCCCGCTGCGCTCCTCCGTCCGACAACTCCGAGGGGACCCCGATGAACCACCCCACGGAGTTCTCGAACTCCCCCGCTGCGCTCCTCCGTCCGACAACTCCGAGGGGACCCCGATGAGCGAGCTGAGCAGGGAGGCACTCCTCGCGGTCGTGCGCGACGTCTGGGAGCGGCACGACCCGGTCCCCGCGCACCTGGTGCCGGCGATGCAGGCCGCCGCGGCGATCGCCGCCTCCGACCTCGACGTCGAGCTGATGGAGTTGGTCGAGCGGGCCACCGAGCTGGCCGGCGCACGCGGCTCCTCGTCGTACACGCTCCGCTTCGTGCACGGCGACACCGACCTCCTCCTGCGGGTGGCCGTGGACGGCGCCCGCTCCCGGGTCGACGGCTGGGTGGTGCCGCCGGAGCCGATGACGATCCGCGCCCTGCCCGGCGAGGAGCCGGCCGCGCACGCCGCGGTCGTCACCGAGTCGGGTCGCTTCGAGCTCACCGACCTGCCGCTCGGGCTGCTGCGGCTGCAGCTCGAACCCCACGACACCACCCGCCCGGCGTTCGCGACGCCGGCCTTCGAGATCTGAGGAGCCCGACCCTCATGGAGCAGCAGCCCGAGAAGAAGCCCCGACCACGCCGGCCGCTCGATCGCGACCCGCTGCCGCCCCGGCCGGCCGCGATCGCCGCCGCCCAGGGCCGCCTGCTCGACCCGGCGACCGCCCTCATGGTCGACGGCGTGGTCCCGCGGCCGACGGCGTACGTCGGCCCGCGGCTGCTCGTGTCGAAGGCCGTCGACGTCGACGGTGCCGTCCGGGTGCTCCGCGCCGTCGCCGGGCCCCTGGGCTGGGACGTCGTGCTCGAGGACGAGGACCGACGCACCGTCAACCTGAAGTTCGGGTACCGGCCGCTGCGGCTGGTCGTCGCCTCGAACCGAGCCACGATCGCGCCGGATGCCTGGACTCTCCTTCAGCAGACGCGAGCACAGTTCGGCGTCGGAGCGGTCAAGGGGGTCAGCCTCGACCATCTCCTCATCCCGGCCATCGACTCCAGTCCGATGCATGACTCGAGCCCGATGCATGACTCGAGCCCGATGCATGACTCCAGCCCGATGCACGACTCCAGCCCCGCTGCCGATGCCCGTGCGTCGCGGGCCGTGGGGAGCTATCTCCAGATCGGCTCCGGAGGGCGGCAGCCGGTGGCCTACGTCGGCGCAGCCCCTCGGCGTCGCCGTGACGCCAGGATCGAGGGTCGGCGGCCGGTCGTCGCCGTCCTCGACACCGGGTGCGGCCAGCACTCGTGGCTCGACGGGTTCGTGGACACCTCGGTCGCCCTCGACGGCGTACCGATCGGCTACACCGAAGCCATGTCCGTCTCACCCGAGCAGGACGGCGACCAGTCGGGTCCGCTCGACGGTTCGATCGACCCGATCTCGGGCCACGGGACCTTCATCGCCGGCCTGATCCGCCAGCGGTGCCCGGACGCCGACATCCTGTCGTGGCGCGTCGTGCCGTCGGATGGTCCGATCGTCGAGTCGGATCTGGTCGCCTCGCTCGCCCAGATCGCGGAGCTCACACGACGGTACCGGGCCGGCGAGTCCGGAGGGCGCCCGATCGACGTGCTCAGCCTGTCGATGGGCTACTACCACGAGACGCCGGAGGACGAGCTCTTCGATCCCACGATGTACGCGATCCTCGAGGAGCTCGCGCGCAACGGCGTCGTGATCGTGGCATCCGCCGGCAACGACGCGACCAGCCGGCCGGCGTTCCCGGCGGCCTTCGGCCGGTGGGAGGACGACGGTGGTCCGGTCCCCTTCGACCCCGGGATCGCACCGATCCTGTCGGTCGGGGCGACGAACCCCAACGGCACCGACGCGATGTTCAGCAACGCCGGCCCGTGGGTGCGCGTGTACATCCCGGGTGCGTCGGTGATGAGCACGATGCCGGCCTTCCGCGGCGGCTACGAGCCGGTGGCGCGGCTGCGCGCGTTCGACAGGACGCGGGAGGCGATCGACCCGGACGACTTCACCGGAGGCTTCGCGGTCTGGAGCGGTACGTCGTTCAGCGCGCCGATCCTCGCGGGAAGCCTGGCCCAGGCACTCGTGGGCACGCTGGAGCCCGTCGACGAGGTGCGAGATCCGGTGGCAGCGGTCGACGCGGTGTGGGAAGCAGTGACATCGACGACCGGTTTGGCCCGATCATGAGGGGTGACCTCGGCGCTCGAACTCCACGAACGCGGTGTCCGCGCGCAGAATCGAGGCAGGCACCACGAGGCGAGACGGTTCTTCGAGCGTGCTCGGGAGTCGGCGGCGGCGCTCGACCCTGATCTCGACGCCCGGATCGCAGCGAGTCTCGCGTACGTGCTCTCGGAGACGGGCCAGCACGACGCAGCGATGTCGCTGTGCCGCGACGTGCTCGCCAACGAGCTGATCGTGGGGAACACGCGCGGCGTGCTGCACTCGCAGCTCGGCCTGCTCGGCATGCTCCGCGGCGAGACGGCCGAGGCGATGCAGCACTTCGGGCTCGCCATCGAGCTGGTCGAGGACGACGCGGTCGTGGCGCGGATCCATCTCAACCGCGGCAACGTGTACCTCCAGCGCAATCAGCTGGCGGCCGCGACGAGCGAGTTCGGCCAGGCGGGCCGGCGCTATCGCCGCGTCGGCGACGAGTACGGCGAGGCCAAGGCCGGGCACAACCTCGGCTACGCCCACTTCCTGGCCGGTGACCTGGTCGCCGCGCTCCGCGACCTGGGCGAGGCGTACCCGGCATTCGAGGCCGAGGGCCCGGTGATGACCGCCATGGCGGACCAGGACCGGGCCGAGGTGCTCATGGCCGCCGGCCTGGTCGAGGAGGGGAGCGTCGCGCTCGCAGCGGCCGCGACGGCGTACGCGCGCCGCCGCCTGCACCAGCGTCGCGGCGAGGCGGAGCTCGCGCTGGCGCGCAGCCTCGTCGACCGTGACGCGCGTGCGGCCCGGGCGGCGGCCCGGGCCGCGCTCACCCGGTTCCGGCGTACCGGCGCGACCGCGTGGGAGGCGCGGGCCGAGGCCACGCTGCTCGCTGCCGAGGTCGAGGTCGAGGGCGGGAGCGCGCGCGGGGCGCTGCCCGACCGTGGGCTCGAGCTGGCCGGCGTGCTGGAGCGGCAGGGGCTGCGGTGGGAGGCCGCACGTGCACGGCTCGATGTCGCGCGGACGCGCGTGCGACTCGGACGCGTCGACGAGGCTCGCGCCGGCCTGCCGGCGCTGCGTGCGATGGGGAGTGCGCCGATCGCCGTACGGCTGCTCGACCGCGACGTCCGGGCGGAGCTGGCGGCTGCCGGTGGACAGCGCGGGCGGGCGCTCCGCCACCTGCGGGCCGGCCTCTCCGACCTGCACTCCTGGCAGTCGTCCTTCGGGTCGCTCGACCTCCAGACCGGCGTGGCCGGCCAGGGCGTCCGGCTCGCCGCCCGCGGTCTGGGGCTGGCCGTCGAGTCGGGGCGACCGGAGGTGCTGTTCGAGTGGTCGGAGCGGGCGCGGATGCTGGCCAGCCGGGTGCAGCCGGTGCGGGCGCCGGAGGACGAGCAGATCGTCGCCGACCTCACCGAGCTGCGCGAGATGGCGGCCGGTGGCGGGCGGCGCCGCGACGCCGACCGCGAGGCCGAGCTGCGGCGGCGGGTGCGCGAGCGCGCGTGGCAGCACCGGGGCTCCGGCGAGGTCGCCGACCCGGTGACGCTCGGCGACTTGCGGAGCGCCCTCGACGAGGGCTGTGCGCTGGCGGCGTACGTCGTCGCTGCCGATCGTCTGGTCGCGCTCGTCGTGACCACGGCTGATGTCACGTGGACCGACCTGGGTTCGCGGGCGTCCGTCGATGCCCTGCTCGGTGGTCTGCTGCCCGACCTCGACATGGCCGCCTCGGAGCTGCCCGGTGCGATGGCGGGGTTCGTGCGGCAGGAGCTCGCCGACCGGCTCGCCGCGATCGCTGAGGTGCTCGTCGCGCCGGTGCTCGATGCGGTCGGTGACCGGCGGGTCGTCCTCACGCCGTCCGGGGTGCTGGCCGGTGTGCCCTGGACGCTGCTGCCCGGGTTCACCGGCCGCCCGCTCACGGTGGCACAGTCCGCGACGAGCTGGCTCGCCCGGCGTACGCCGCCGCTGCGGTTGTCGTCGGCCGGCCTCGTCGCCGGGCCGCGCGTCGCGCGTGCCGAGGACGAGGTGACGGCGGCGGCCAAGGAGTGGACGGGCGCCCGCGTGCTCACCGGCGCGGATGCGATGGCTGCCGCCGTGTCGGACCTCGCGTCGTCGGTCGACGTCCTCCACGTGGCCGCGCACGGCCGGCACGCCTCCGAGAACGCGATGTTCTCCGGCCTCCAGCTCGCCGACGGACCGTGGTTCGGCTACGACGTCGACCGGCTCCGGCAGGTGCCGGACGTCGTGATCCTCTCGGCGTGCGAGGTCGGGCGCTCGACGGTCCGGTGGGGCGACGAGCTGATCGGGATGACGACCGCGTGGCTGTACGCCGGCGCCCGGTGCGTGATCGCGTCGCCGGCCGCGGTCAACGACCAGGCGGCGTACGACGTCCTCGTCGCCGTCCACGGGCAGCTCGCGGCCGGGGTGGACCCCGCGACCGCGCTGGCCGCGGCGGTGCCGGCGGTCTCGGCCGACACCGCCCCGGTGCCCCTGGTCTGCTTCGGTTGACCCGGTATCAGGGCCGGCCGGCCGGGGCTCCTGGGAGGCATGGCGACCACCACCCATCGGATCCTGCGCGATCCCCGGCCCGGCGAGATCGTGCGGGTGCCCGCGGGCACCCGCCTCGAGGTCCGGTTCCGCCGCCGCGGGCTCGGCCTGAGCCGCTGGCGGGTCGAGGACCGGCCGGCGCACCTGCTCCCGCTGGCGGAGGGCGACCACGACTTCCACTTCCTGGTCTTCCGCGGCGACCAGGACGGCCCGCACCCGCTGCGGCTGGTGCGGCGCCGGGTCGACCGGCCCGGGCCGGACGAGGTGCGCGACCTGATGGTGCTGGTCGGCTGACTGCTCAGGTTCACCATGGGATGCAGTCGAACCGGCACTTCTCACGGTGGGCACGTCGAGGGATGTGCAGGTTCCCCTACATACCGTGGTGAACCGGCGAGGAGCGATTGCCCCGCCTGAGCTACAGCCGCTCGGACAGCCAGGCGGCGTCGGCGGTGTGCTCATCCGCCCCGCCCGGCGTCTCGAGCACGACCGGCGCGCCGGCATCGCGTACGACGGACGCCAGCAGGTCCGGGTCGACCCGGCCGGCCCCGAGGTTGGCGTGCCGGTCGGCGCCGGAGTCGAAGGCGTCGCGGCTGTCGTTGCAGTGCACCAGGTCGATCCGGCCGGTGATCGCGCGGACGTCGTCGACCACGGTCTCCAGGGCGTTGCCGCCGGCGTGGGCGTGGCAGGTGTCGAGGCAGAAGCCGACCAGGTCGAACTGCTCGGTCGAGGAGATCGCGTCCCACACCCGGCCGATCCGGTCGAGGTAGCGAGTCATCGCGTTGTCGCCGCCGGCGGTGTTCTCGATCAGCAGCGGCAGCTCGAGGTCGACCGCCTCGATCGCCTTGCGCCAGTTGTCGAAGCCCACGGAGGGGTCGTCGTCCTTGTTGACGTGGCCGCCGTGCACGATCAGGCCGCGCGCGCCGATCGACGCTGCGGCGTCGACGTGCTGCTGGAGCAGCTTGCGGCTCGGGATGCGGATCCGGTTGTTCGTGGTCGCGACGTTCACGATGTACGGCGCGTGCACGTAGAGCCCGACGCCAGCGGCCTCGGCATCCGCGCGCAGGCCGTCCGCGCCGCCGGCGTACCGGAACTCGGGGCCCCGGTAGCCCTGCGGGTCGCCGAGGAAGAACTGCACGTGCGGCATCCCGCGCGCCTGCGCCTCGGCGATCGGGTCGGTCTGCTCGACGTGGGCGCCGATGGCGATCGGGGTCATGGCTCCACCGTAGAGCGGTCCGCGGACAGCGCCCGCGCCAGCACGTCGAAGTCCGCGTTGCCGCCGGTCTGCACCACGGCGACCCGGCGACCGGCGACGCGGTCGCGCTCGGCGAGCAGCCCGGCGAGGGCCAGCGACCCGGCGGGCTCGGGCAGGTTGTGGGTGCTCCGGTAGGTCAGCGCCATCGCCTCCTCGGCCTGCTCCTCGCTGACCCGCACGATCCGTGCGGCGCCGGCGACGAGCCGCCGCACCGCCTCCGGGTCCGGCGTCCGGCAGGCGACCCCGTCGACGAACGTGTCGGCGGTCGGCGTCGCCACCGGCTCGCCGGCCGCGAAGGAGACCGCGTACGCCGGCGCGTTCGCCGCCACCACGCCCACCACCTCGGTGGCCAGGCCGAGCAGGTCGCGGACCGCGATGTTCGCGCACGCGCCGCTGCCCATCCCCACCGGCACGTAGACGACGTCGAGGCCGGGCACGTCCTCGTGCAGCTCGGCGGCGTACGTCGCCACGCCCTCGACCAGCCAGGGGTGGAACGGCGGCACCGGCGTCAGGCCCCGCTCCTCGGCCAGCACGTGGGCGTGCTCGAGCGACTCCTGGAAGTCGCGGCCGTGGACGACCAGCTCGGCGCCGTACGCCTCGGTCGCGGCGTTCTTGTCCGGCGAGTTGCCCTCGGGGACGACGATCGTCACCGGCAGCCCGAACGCGGCACCGGCGTAGGCGAGGCTCTGGCTGTGGTTGCCACGGCTGGCCGAGATCAGGCCGGTCGCGCCGCCGGTCTCGACGGTCCGGGCCGCGAGGTTCACGCCGCCGCGGACCTTGAAGGCGCCGGTCGGGTTGTGGTTCTCGTGCTTGACCCAGGTCTCGGTGCCGGTGAACCGTTCCAACAGCGGCCAGCGCCGCGCCGGCGTCGCCGGGACGTGGCGGCGTACCCGCTCCCGGGCGGCGTCGAGATCTGCGCTGTCCACAGGGGTCACGCTAGCGATTCGGTGGTCGTCCGCGTCCGCTGCTAGCCTGAGGCCGTTCTCTGTGTCCAGCTCCCACCGACGGGAGCCCGCGGAGGACCCGTGCGGCTCGCCGTACGGACAACGCATGTCCCTCCTGCCACGGAGAGTCCGTGGCCGCCTGAGTCCACAGGAGGTGGAGACCGCTGTGCGTGCCTACGAAGTGATGGTCATCCTCGACCCGAGCCTCGAAGAGCGGACCATCGAGCCGTCGCTCGACAAGTACCTCAACGTCATCCGCAAGGACGGCGGCAGCGTCGAGTCCGTCGACGTGTGGGGTCGCCGTCGGCTGGCCTACGAGGTCAAGAAGAACGCCGAGGGCATCTACGCCGTCATCTCGCTGCAGGCCGAGCCGGCCACGGTCAAGGAGTTCGACCGCCAGCTCACCCTCAACGAGTCGATCCTGCGCACCAAGGTCATCCGCCCCGACGCTCACTGAGCCTCGGGACGCCGAACCTGTGGATGGCCACTTCCGCCTGTCGGTGCGACGCGCAACGATGGGCGGACTTGGTCGGACGACTCTGATCCTCAACCAACGTTTAGGGAGCTCTTCATGGCAGGCGAAACCGTCATCACGGTGGTCGGCAACCTCGTCGACGACCCGGAGCTGCGCTTCACCCCGTCGGGTGCGGCCGTGGCGAACTTCCGGGTCGCGTCGACGCCGCGCACCTTCGACCGCCAGACCAACGAGTGGAAGGACGGCGACGCGCTGTTCCTCTCCTGCTCGGTGTGGCGCCAGGCCGCGGAGAACGTCGCCGAGTCCCTGCAGCGCGGCATGCGCGTGATCGTGCAGGGCCGCCTCAAGCAGCGCTCCTATGAGACCCGCGAGGGCGAGAAGCGCACCGTCGTGGAGCTCGAGGTCGACGAGGTCGGCCCCGCGCTCGCGTTCGCCACCGCCAAGGTCACCCGGGCCTCCCGCTCGGGCGGCGGGTACGGCGGCGGTGGCGGCCAGTCCCGTCCGCAGTCCGGTGGCAACGACCCGTGGGCGACCCCGGCTCCCCAGCAGGGTGGCCAGCAGGGCGGCGGCCAGCCGTCCGGTGGCGGCCCGGCGCCGGCGGGCAACGACCCGTGGGGTGCGCCCGGCGTGGGCAGCGACGAGCCGCCGTTCTGAGCGTCCGTCGCCTCGCTTGCGAGGCCGGGGCTCGATCGGCTCCGATCCACAGACGGTGGTTGAGGAGGTTGCGCTGGCAACCGCTCGAAACCACACCCCATCCATCCGAACACCCCCCACCATTCCGGGCCAGTAACCAGTCTGGGCCGGGCTTCTAGAGAGGAAGCACCACAATGGCCAAGGCAGTGATTCGCAAGCCGAAGAAGAAGGTTTGCCAGTTCTGCAAGGAGAAGGCGACCGGTGTCGACTACAAGGACACCGCCCTGCTCCGCAAGTTCATCTCCGACCGCGGCAAGATCCGCGCCCGTCGGGTGACCGGCAACTGCGTCCAGCACCAGCGCGACGTGGCGATCGCCGTGAAGAACGCCCGCGAGGTGGCCCTGCTGCCCTACACCTCCACCGGTCGCTGAGAGGAGCCGAGAAGATGAAGCTCATCTTGACCCAGGAGGTCACCGGCCTCGGTGCCCCCGGCGACGTCGTCGAGGTGAAGGACGGCTACGGCCGCAACTACCTCGTCCCGCGCGGCCTCGCGCTGCGCTGGACCCGCGGTGCGGAGAAGACCGTCGAGTCGATCAAGTCCGCCCGCGCCTCGCGCGCGGTCCGCGATCTCGACCACGCGGCGCAGATCAGGGCCAAGCTCGAGGCCCAACCGGTCAGCGTGAAGGTGCGCGCCGGCTCCGGCGGGCGCCTGTTCGGCGCGGTCACCGTGGCCGAGATCGCGGGCGCCCTCGCGGACGCCTCCGGCGAGCAGGTCGACAAGCGCACGATCGTGGTCGCCAACCCGATCAAGTCCCTCGGCTCCCACGAGGTGTCGGTCAAGCTGCACGACGAGGTGTCCGCCACGGTGGCCCTCAACGTCATCCCTGCTTGACCCGAGCGCAGCGGCTGAGGTCGTCGGCCCGCCCGATCATCTCGGGCGGGCCGACGACCGTCCGGCCTCCCGACCCGACGAGATGCCGGTGACCAGCCAGGCGTCGCCGCGGGCGCGGTGGAGGAGGACGACGAGCCGGGCGCCCATGAACACGACCGTGAACGCCACCCAGATCGCGACCAGCCCGGCCTCCGTCGCCGCGCCGGCGAGGGCGACCGGCGCGTAGACGACCAGGGTGAGCAGGCCCGCGCGGGCCAGGTACCGACCGTCGCCGGCGCCGATGAGCACGCCGTCGAGCACGAACACCACGCCCGCCACGGGCTGGCCGAGCGCGGCGACGAGCAGCACCGGCACCAGCAGGTCCTGCACGGCCGCGTCGGCGGTGAACAGCCGCCCGAGCACCGGGCTGAGCGCGGCGAGCAGCAGGCCGGTGGCGACCCCGCTCACCGCGCCCCACCGGATCATCCGGCGGGTGAGCTCACGGGTACCGGCCACGTCGCCGGCCCCGAGCGCGCGACCCGTGATCGCCTGGGCGGCGATCGCGATCGCATCGAGCACGAACGCCAGGAAGCCCCACAGCGTCAGCGCCAGCTGGTGCGTCGCCAGGTCCACCTCCTGGTCGCGCGCGCCCACGGCAGCCAGCGTCACGGCGTACGTCGTGACGAGGAACGCGGCCCGCAGGGTGAGCGTGCGGACGACGAGCGGGACGCCGGCGCGGGCGGCGGCGCGGATGCCGGGCAGGTCGGGGCGCAGCGAGGCGCCGTGGCGGCGGGCGGCCCGGACCACGACGGCGACGAACGCCGCGGCCATCGCGACCTGCGCGAGGACCGAGCCGATCGCGGAGCCGGCGATGCCCAGGCCGGCCGGGTAGACGAGCAGCAGGTTGAGGGCCACGTTGAGCGCGTTGCCGGCCACCGCGACGACCAGCGGGGTGCGGGTGTCCTGGAGGCCGCGGAGCACGCCGGTCGCCGCGAGCATGAGCAGCAGCGGGACTAGGCCGAGGAACGCGATCCGCAGGTACGTCGCCGCCGGGCCGCTCACCGCCTCCGACGCTCCGAAGAGGCGCACGAGTGGCCCGGTGAGGAGGATGCCGGCGACGGTGACGACCGTGCCGATGCCGACCGCGAGCCAGAGGCCGTCGACGCCCTGGGCGACGGCGCCGCGCAGGTCGCCGGCGCCGAGCCGGCGGGCCACGCTGCCGGTGGTGCCGTAGGCCAGGAAGATGCACACCCCGACCACGGTCTGGAGCACGGCGGCGGCGATGCCGAGCCCCGCCAGCGGCGCGGTGCCGAGGTGGCCGACGATGGCGGCGTCCGCGAGGAGGAACAGCGGCTCAGAGACCAGCGCGAGGAACGCCGGGACGGCGAGCCGGAGGATCTCCCGGTCCCGGGCGTCCCTCACGATGCGCACCTAGTCACCGTAATGGGCACAAGCTCGCTCTGTTCCCTACATGACTAGACCTCGACGTCTGTGGACAAGTCCGGGCAAATCCGCTCCGCCCACGCTATGTCGACAAACCGCCAGATGGCCGGGAGGTGGCCGTCGGTTGAACGGGATTTCCTGCCGGAGAATTTCCGATCCACACCTGTGGGCGAGCATTCTCGCAGGTCAGAGGCTTGGTCGGCGTCATGAACGGCCACCTGTCCACAGGCCGCTCCCCAAGCTGTGCACATCTCCCGGCGTGTCCTCCACGAACCTCCGCCGGTTATCCCCAAGGTCGTGCGCAGGGTGTGGATACGGGGCTGTCGCTGCCCCGTCCGGACCACGTAACGTCCCCCCGGTCGTCGGGCATTGCCGGGGCATGGCCGGGCGCTGTCGGTGGTCGTCCCTAGCCTCCGGTGGTGGGATCGGCAGAGGGGTCGAACGGGTGCGATCGGAGGAGGGCCGCAGGTGAGCGTCACCGACCAGGACGCGCGCGGGATCCCCGAGCCGTCCTTCGACGACTGGGGCGACGGCCCGGTCTCCTACGCGCCCGGTGAGCGGCCGGCCACCCCCGGCGATCGGATGCCCCCGCAGGACATGGCCGCCGAGCAGTCCGTGCTCGGCTCGATGCTGATCTCCAAGGACGCGATCGCCGACGTCACCGAGACGATCCGCGGCCTCGACTTCTACCGGCCCGCGCACGAGACGATCTACGACGCGGTCCTCGACCTCTACGGCCGCGGCGAGCCGGTCGACATGGTGACCGTCGCCGCCGAACTCCAGCGACGCGGCGAGCTGCAGCGCATCGGCGGGGCGCCGTACCTCCACACGCTCTCGGCCAACGTGCCGATCGCGGCGAACGCGGGCTACTACGCCGAGATCGTCCGCGAGAAGGCGATCCTGCGGCGGCTGGTCGACGCCGGCACCAGGATCGTGCAGATCGGGTACGCCGGCGAGGGCCAGGTCGACGACATCGTCGACGAGGCGCAGGCTGAGGTCTACAAGGTCACCGACAAGCGCTCGTCGGAGGACTACGCCCCGCTGAGCGACATCATGGACGGCGTCCTCGACGAGATCGAGGCGATCTCCAACCGCGAGGCCGGGCTGTACGGCGTCCCCACCGGCTTCGCCGACCTCGACGACCTCACCAACGGCCTGCACGCCGGCCAGATGATCATCGTCGCGGCCCGGCCCGCGATGGGGAAGTCGACGATCGCGCTCGACCTCTGCCGGGCGGCGTCGATCCAGAACAACCTGTCGTCGGTGTTCTTCAGCCTGGAGATGACCCGGTCCGAGATCACCATGCGCCTGCTCTCGGCCGAGGCGAAGGTGCCGCTCAACCACATCCGCAACGGCAACATGAGCGACGAGGACTGGGCCAAGCTGGCCCGCAAGATGGGCGAGGTCAGCTCGGCGCCGATGTTCATCGACGACTCGCCGAACATGACGATGATGGAGATCCGGGCCAAGGCGCGCCGGCTCAAGCAGAAGCACGACCTCCGGCTGATCGTGATCGACTACATGCAGCTGATGACGTCGGGCAAGAAGGTCGAGTCCCGCCAGCTCGAGGTCTCGGAGTTCTCGCGCCAGATCAAGCTGCTGGCCAAGGAGCTGGAGGTCCCGATCATCGCCCTCTCGCAGCTCAACCGCGGCCCCGAGCAGCGCGGCGACAAGCGCCCGATGATGGCCGACCTGCGCGAGAGCGGCTCCCTGGAGCAGGACGCCGACATGGTGATCCTGCTCCACCGCGACGACGTCTACGAGAAGGAGTCGACCCGCCCCGGCGAGGCCGACCTGATCGTCGCCAAGCACCGCAACGGCCCCACCCGCGACATCACCGTGGCCTTCCAGGGCCACTACTCGCGCTTCGTCGACATGGCGCACTGACGGCCACGCTGTCGAGATGCAGCGAACTCTGACTTTGCCTACGTGTTGTCGAACAACTCGCGCGAAGTCGCCTGAGCGCGGTTCGGTTCGCGACATGTGGTCGACTTGCTTGATGCGCATCGACCGGATCGTGCCCGACCTGACCGTCGCTGATCTGCCGATGGCGGTCCGTGAGCACACCGAGGTCCTCGGCCTGAAGGTGGTGATGGACCACGGCTGGATCGTGACCCTCGCCGACGACGCGGGCCACCAGTTGAGCCTGATGACGGCAGACGCCACCGCGCCGGTCAACCCGGATGTCTCCGTCTTCGTCGGCGACGTGCAGGCGGCGTACGACGCCGCGGTCGCCCTAGACGTCGAGATCGTGCATCCACTCACTCTCGAGGAGTGGGGTGTCCGTCGCTTCTTCTATCGGGACTCGTCCGGGCGCGTCGTCAATGTCGGGTCCCACGCCTGACGCATCGGCTGCGTCCGCCCGCGGCGACCCCATCGCGTGAGCCATTTTCGTTATACGATTTGTTCATGATGTCGGAGGAACAGATCCAGCGGTGGGCCGATGAGGCCGAGGCTGGCTACGACGTGGACGAGTTGAGGAGCCGCGGCCGCGGGCGACCCGGACGCGGTGCGGAGCCGATGCAGGTCGTGGCGGTGCGCCTCACTGCCGAAGAGTTGGCGGCCGTCGACGCGGTGGCCGAGCGGGAGAACATCTCCCGCTCGGAGGCGATCCGTCGAGCGCTGGCCGGGTTTGCTGCGTGAGGGTCCATCCCAGTGCCCTCAAGCACGGGGTGCTCCCAGAGGATGCGATCCACGCAGCCGACTGGTCTCAGTGGGTCGAACCACTCGAAGACGACGACTGGCCTCGGCGGGAGCTGCGACTCGGCTCGACACGCGAGCACGACTCCTCGAGACCGTCGTGCTGGTCTTCGAGTCCGGTGATGAGCTCGTGATCCACGCGATGCCCGCACGGAAGCAGTACTGGGACCTGCTGCCCTGACCGGGTGTGTGATCCCCCGAGTGACGGGCGACGACGCTGCCACGACCCGTGCGGTCGTACTTTGACGGGCCGACCAGATCAGAGTGCGTTCGTCAAAGTTCCCCACGGGAGGTCCGTCAATCTTCCGTGCATCTCGACATACGCACCTGACACAGATGTCGGCCTGAGGCCCGGCGGAATCGGGACAGATACGTCAGGTGTGCTGGGCCCAGGGCATCGGCCGGCCGAGGATCTCCTCGAGGCGGGCGACCTCGGGGGCGAAGTCGGCGGCGAGCGCGGCCCGGTCGGCGTCGGGGACGGTGATCTCCCACCGCGGCGACGCGCGCATCCGCTCGGGCAGGCGCGACATCAGCCACCGCCCCATCGGCGAGGCGTGGCGCCGGCGCATCTCGAAGTCGCTGAGCCGGACGTTGCGCCGCTCGGAGATGTCCACCGGCTCGAAGGACGGGTCGACCCCGACGTGCTCGAAGGTGCGGCGCAGGGCGGCCGGCTTGGCGGTGTCGGGCCGGATGTCCTCCTCGTAGAGGAGGAACAGGTAGCGGTCGATCGGGAAGCGGGTGAGCCACGCGTCGAGCTGGCTGCCGTAGTTGCCGAAGTCGCGCAGGCCCGGACGCTCGCGGACCGCGTCGAGGAGCGGGATCTCGGGGGAGAGGCGGCCGGCCTTGATGTTGTGGAAGTACGCCGAGACCGCGCGGTCGACCGGGTCGCGCAGGCAGACGATCAGCCGCAGGTCGGGGTAGGCGTCCGCGACCCGGTCGGCGGAGCCGAGGAAGACCGAGTCGGCCGGGGTGCCGACCGTGCGCCAGTAGTTCGGGGTGAACTCGCCGACCGCACGGGTCGCGGGCGTCGTACGGAACTGCGACTCGTACCAGCCGAGCCCGCGGGCGTAGGCGTCGCGCTGGTCGAAGAAGTGCAGCTCCTTCCTCCGCCCGGTGCCGACCTCGGGGTGCTGCGCGACGGCGGACGCGAGCCAGGTGGTGCCGCACTTCTGGGCGCCGATGCAGAGGAACGTCGGCGCCGGCATGCGCGCGAGCCTAGCGATCCCTGCGGGCCAGCCGCACCGGCAGGCCGACGACCGTCTCGAGCGGACCGCGCTGCCCCAGGGCGGCGTAGAGCGCGCCGATCGCCAGCAGCACGCCGATGTGGAGGGGGTAGGAGCCGGGGTCGTCGGGTGGCCAGACGCCCGGCGTACGTAGGACGGCGTGGAGCGAGTAGAGCGTGAGCGTCATCGCGCCGGCGCCGAAGACGATCCGGAGCCCGACGACGCCGGGCCGCGGCAGCGCCCGCTCGAGCAGCAGGCAGCCGCCGATCACGACCAGTGCGCTGCCGATGGTCTGTGCGAGGTCGAACGGCGTCGCGCTGTGCGGCGCGACCAGCAGCAGCCACGACCAGTCGCCGTCGGGCGGCGTGGTGCCGTTCATCCCGGCCGCGTTCTGCGCGGCGAGCGCCGGGTCGACGAGGGCGCGGGACACCTGGGTCGTGACGATCGCGACGCCGAGCCCGCCGACCGTGAGGATGCCGAGCAGGTGTGGGTCGCGCAGGTTCGCCCGGCCGAGGGCGAGTCCGGCGAGGAGGTAGGCCAGCCACGGGAACGCCGGGTAGTAGCCGGTGAACAGCAGCTCGCTCAGCAGCTGCCCCGGGTCCGCGAGCTGGCCGAAGGTCGGGCTGGCGAAGCCGCGCTCGGGCAGGTACGGGCGCACGACGTGCGACAGCGCCGGCGCGGCGAGGACCCAGCACGCGCAGAGGATCGCGAGCGTGCGGGCACGCAGGAACACGAACGGCAGACCGAGCAGGAACAGCACGCCGTAGTAGGTGAGGATGATCGCGAGCCCGCTGCCGATGCCGCCGAGCCCCAGGCCGATCGCCGCGATCAGCAGCGCGCGTACGGCGATCGCGGCGAGGTCGCGCGGTCCGCGATGGGTGCGCGTGGTCAGTGCCAGCGTCACCCCGGCGAGGACCGCGAACAGCGCCGAGGACCGGCCGCCGGCCAGCCACTGGGAGAAGGCCAGCTCGCCCGCGGGCGTCCGCTCGTCGAGGAGGTGGGTGGCGATCATGCCGAGCAGGGCCAGGCAGCGCGCGACGTCCAGCCCGACCAGGCGGTCGGGCCGGACCGGGGTCACGGTCGCCACTCCTCGTCGTCGTGGGCGAACACCACGCGCTTCGGGTCGAAGGACAGCAGCCGGCTCAGCCAGCCCGTGGGGTCGTCGGCGGACCAGTCGGACGCGTGCTCGTGGGCCTGGCCGGCGAGCACGACCGAGCCTTCGGCGCACTCGACCACCAGCGACTGGTGGCCGGCGACGTGGCCGGGCGTCGGGATCACGTGCAGGCCGGGCAGCGGCTCGGCCTCGCCGTCGAGCAGCTCGTAGCGCACGCCGTCGAGGAGGTGCTCGAACGTGTAGTCACCCGCCCGCGCGGTGGCGAGCTCGTCGCGCTGGCAGAGGACGGGCGTCGTACCGAGCAACGGGTTGCCGCCGCAGTGGTCGAAGTGCAGGTGGCAGTTGGCGACCAGCGCCAGCTCGTCGAGGCGTACGCCGGCAGTCGCGAGCGCGTCGCGGAGGTCGATGCGGCGCGGGCGGTACCACGCCTCGGTCTCGTCGTCGCCGCGGCCCATGCCGGTGTCGAGCAGGACGAGCCCGGCGTCGTGGCGGACCAGGTAGCCGTTGACGACCTCGCCGCGGGGCGAGCCGCCGGTCTCCTCGGCCGGCCGGGTGAAGGTGCCGAGCGGGATCCGCCGCACGTCCTCGATGCGCACCTCTCCACCCTAGGCTGGCGCGGTGGCAGAGATCGCGGTCCGCTCCTACGAGCCGGCCGACCGCGAGGCGCTGGTCGCGGGCTTCGGCCTCGCGGGCTCCGGAGCCCCCGGCGGCGAGGCGTGGGGACACGCGCGCTCGCTCGCCGACGTCTACCTGACGCCGTACCTCGACCTCGAGCCCGTCTCGGCGTTCGTCGTCACCGCCGACGGCCGACCCGCCGGCTACCTCGTCGGCTGCGTGGACGACGCGGCGTTCCCGGGCGAGGACGAGCGGACGCGGCAGGCGATCCGCGACCACCACCTCTACTGGCGTCCGGGGCCGCTGCGGTTCTTCCTGCGCGCGCGGCGAGATGCGCGCCGGTGGGACGAGACGGCCGGGGAGCTGAGCGACCCGCGCTGGCCCTCGCACCTGCACGTCGACGTCGAGCCGGTCGCGCGCGGCACCGGGGCGGCCCACCAGCTGATGCGGCTCTGGTTCGCGCGCGTGCGCGAGGCCGGCTCGCCCGGCTGCTACCTGCACACCTCGGCGGAGAACACCCGCGGGGTCGCCTACTTCGAGCGGATGGGCTTCACCAGGCACGGTCCCAACCCGCCGGTCCCCGGGCTGCGGTACGCCGGCAGGCCGATGCACCAGCAGACGATGGTGTGGAGCGCGTAGCCGGCCGGGCTCCTCCCAACACGTACTCAGTGCCGCGCCTCGAGCCCGACCGCGTCGCGGAGCTTGCGCACCGACGACTCCAGCTCGGGATCGTCCTGGGCACGTGAGGCCATCAGGTCGGAGAGCGCTTCGGCCAGTACGTTGAGCTTCTCCTGGGCGGCTTCCTCGGACCGCCGCCCGGCGTTCTCGAGCAGCGCGAGCAGCAGCAGCGACAGCACGCTGGCCACGGTGTGGATCGCCACCTGCCAGGACTTCGAGCTCGACCAGAGCGGGAAGCTCACCGCCCACGCCACGACGATCGCGGCGCAGATCGCGAAGAACGGCGGCCGGCTGACCTGCTCGTAGATCGCCTCCACGAACTTCTCGAAGATCGTGCGGCCATCGGACTGCTCGCGGGACTCCGCCGCGTCGCTGCGCTGCTCCATGCGCGGCACCCTACGTCGGCCTCACCCCGCGTGCGGCCCGCCACTCGTCGGCGAGCAGCGCGTAGCCGAGGCCGTCGAGCCAGCCGCGGGTGCGGTGCAGGGACTCGGCGACGTTGTGCTCCTCGCGGCGCATGCCGAGCCGCTCCATCAGCCGCCACGACGCGACGTTGTCGGCGAAGCAGAGCGCGGTGACACGGCGCAGGCCGAGATCCTCGAAGCAGATCCGCACCAGCTCGGCGGCGGCCTCGGTCGCGAGTCCCTGACCGCCGTACGCCGGGTCGAGGGTCCAGCCGAGCTCGGCCTGGGTGCCGGCCGCCTGCTCCTTGACCTCGGCCTGCGCCCAGCAGTCCCCGATGCGGATCATCAGGTCGCCGACGACCGCGCCGTCGTGCTCGACCACGAGCGTCGAGGTCAGCCGGTCGGGCTCGAGGAACATGGCGGCGTACTCGTCGCGCGGCTGCACGTCGTGGGTGACCCACTCGCAGACCTCCGGCAGCCGGCGGAACGCCCACGTCGCGTCGATGTCGTCGGGGGTCGCGGGGCTGATGACCAGCCGCCCGGTGCGCACCGGCCAGGCGACCGAACTCAGGTCCTGGGGCATGGCCCCACGCTAGGGCAGCGGGTTGGTCTCCGGCTCCGGGTCGTCGGTCTCGATCGGGGGCGGGTCGCCGCTGGGCACGACCTCGGGCTCGGGCAGCGGTTCGTCGGGCGTGGTCGTCATGTCACTCCTCCGGGCCGAAGTCGGACGGCTCGTCCTCGATCATGTAGTCCGGGTCCTGCTCGATCGCGGCGACCGTGCGCCGGACCCAGTCGTCGTCGCTCGTCTCGACGTCGCGCTCGGCCAGCTGCTCGCGGAGGTAGCCGGACAGGTCGGTCGTGGTGCGAGCGTCCCTGGCGACCGAGGTCGCGTCGACGGCTGCCTGGAGATCGGAGTTGTGGCGGGCCATGCGTGTCCGTACCCGGTCAGGGCAGCTCGAACTCGCGGACGAGTCTGCCGGACGCCGGGTCCCAGGCGAGGACGCCCTCGCTCGCGCTGGCCGAGTAGAGGGTGCCGCCGTCGGGCGACCATGCCACGGCGCGTGGCTGGTCCTCGTGGCCGACCAGCTCGGTCGTGCCGACGCGGACGGTGTCGGACCCGGCGACCGTGGCGGCCAGAGTCCCGTTCGACAGGGCGAAGCGGTAGGTCCCCGCGACCCGACGAGCCGGGACGAATGCGTCGTCGGTCCGGTCGCCGGAGTCGACCTCGAAGGTCGCCAGCGACCCGTCCGCCGAGCTCACCGCGACCCGGGTGCCGTCGGGGCTGAACACGATCGCCCGCGGGCCGTCGACCTCGATCGTGGCGACCGGCTCGCCGTCGTCGACCGACCACAGCCGGACCGTGTCGTCCTGGCCGGCGCTGGCGAGCAGCGTGCCGTCGGGGCTGAACGCCAGCGCGGTGATACCGACGCCGACCGCGTCCTGGGCGTCGGCCACCGCGTGCCCGGCCAGCGTCCGCACGACCGAGCCGTCATCCGGCGACAGCAGGGAGATGGTCGCGGCGTTGCCGGAGAAGCCGCTCGTGGCGATCAGGTCCGGCCCCCAGGCGACCACGTTGCCGCCGTCGTACGTCGCCGAGAGGGTGCCGTCCGCGGTGGACCAGACGCAGAGCTCGTCACCGCACCCGGCGGCGAGCGACGTGCCGTCGGGCGACACCGCGATCGAGTCCGCGTCGACGACCTGCCCGGGCACGCGGTCGACGTCGCCGCCCGCCGGCGGGCCGGACGAGGGATCCGGCGAGGAGCAGGCGGTCAGGGCGAGGAGGCACCCGAGTCCGGCGGCCAGGACCCGGCGGCTCATGCCGTCCGGATCCCCAGCAGGGACACGTCGAACCACGCCTCGCTGCCGTCCGCGCAGCGATGGCGGTCGAGGTCGATCCCGTCGCGCGTGAGGAACCGCTGCTCCACCGAGCGCCGGCCCTGCGACCGGAGCACGTCGTACTCGTCGCTCACGCGCAGCACCCGCCACGGCCGCTCGGCGGTGCCGTCGCCGGAGTCGAGGATCGAGGCCAGCGCCATCCGGGCGACCCGCTGCTCGCGCCGGGCGAGGTCGGCCGCGCCGAGGGCCTCGTGGGCGGCCGCGAGGATGGTGTGCGCGGACGGACTGAGGTAGGCGCCGGGCATCAGGCCGCTGACGAGCGCGACCACCTCGGCGTGGGCGCCACGGGCCAGCAGGGGGTGCACGTCTCGTTCGACGTCGAGGTCGGGCGCGTAGTTCCGCGCCGACCGCACCGCCTCCCGGAGCCGGGCGAGCTCGTCGGTCATCCCGCCTCCCTCCGGTGCTCGGCGAGGTCGCCGGCGTCGAGATCGTCGAGGTACTCCTCGCCCGAGTCGCGCGCGTCCACCTCGACCGGCTGGTTGTAGTACGCGTCGAAGTCGTCCTCCGCGACCTGGTAGTCGTCGAAGTTGTCGCCCCACTCCCGCGCCTCCTCGCGGGTGACGCCCGCCGGCGGGTCCCACGGGTCGTCCTTGACGCCGAGGTCGATCAGCCGCTGGTCGAGCCAGCCCGGATCGGCGTCGCGGGCGAGCTCGTTCTGGGCGGCGTGGCGCACCTCGTGGGCCATCGTGTTGATCAGGCTCGGGTCGTCGAGCTCGTTGGAGTCCAGGTAGAGGCCCCTGTCGCTCTCCGACCAGTAGCCGTGCAGGTCGAGGCTGGGATCGTCGTCGACGCCGTCGCCGTCCTGGTCCTCGAGGTCCTCGATGTTCACGGTGAAGTCGTCGAGGCCGTACTCGTCCGCGAGGTCCTCGGCCATGTCCTCGAGTACGGCGCGGCGCTCGTCGGTCGACATCGCGGCCCAGTCGCGGGCGACCCGCGGGTCGGCGACGCCCTGCGGCCCGCCGTCGGCGAAGGCGTCGTCGGGGCGGGCATCCTCGAGCGCGCTGTCGACCTCGTCGGCCGTCTCGAGCACCGACGTCACCCGGTCGACGAGGGCGTCGCGGGCCGCCGTCCGCTGGGCGGTGTAGGCGTCGGCCGCGCGCTGGCTCTCGAACTCCCTGCGACCGGCGGTGTCGGTGACCGTGCCGTCGGCGCCGACGGAGAACTGCTGGGCGGCGGCGTCGCCGTCGATCTCCTGCACCAGCGTCTCGATCGCGGAGACCGTGCCCTCGGCGTTGAAGATCGCGGTGACGTATGCGCGGGCCCCCTCGACATGGGCGTCCATGGTGCTCACCAGGCGCTGCTGCCGAGCGCGGGCGAACATCGCGGCGAGGCCCCACCACGAGCCCGGCACCGCCTGGCCGCGGACGGCGTCGGCGGTGAGCTCGAGCCGATGCAGGTCGGCGCGCAGCTGCTCGCCGGCCCGGCCGACGGCCTCGGCGCGCCAGGAGCGGAGGTCGCCGTACGCGATCATCGCGGGCCACCGCCGAGGAGCCGGCCCGCGGCGCTGTCGTCGGTGGAGCCGGCGTCGTCGTTCAGCTGCTCGACCGAGGCCGAGAAGGCGGCGACCTCGTCGGCCCACCCGTTGACGCCGGTCTCCCAGGCGTCGCCGAGGTCGGGCACGGTCTCGGCGGTGGTGCTGCCGGGCAGGGCGCCGGCCAGCGTCGACAGGGCATCGGACCCGTCGGCGCCGCGGGCGCGACCGGCCGCGGACTCGACGGTGGCCGCCGCCGACCGCATGTCTCCCGGGACGAGCGCGAGCTCCGACATGCGGGCCTCATGCCCGCTCGGCCCCGGCTCAAACCGCGACGTACACCTTGCGCAGCGTCTCGGTGACGACCCAGGTGGTGCGCTCGCCGGCGCGCAGTCGTACGGCGACGCCCGGCTCGAGCTCGACCACCTCGCCGTCCTCGAAGGTCACGGTGCCGCGGCCGGCGAGCACCACGAACACCTCGTCGACCTCGGTGTCGTGGTCGGTCCCGGGCGCCATCTCCCAGGTCCCGACTTCGGCGTCGCCGAGCTCGGCGAGGGGGCCGGCGTCGCCGGCCAGCACGTCGGTGGAGAGGAGTCTGCCGGAGTCGGTCATGAGTCGAAGCCCAGTCCTGCCTTGTCGAGGGTCTTGAGGAAGAGGTTGCGCCGGCCCTGCCGGTGGTCGGCGCGGTCGAGCGACCAGCGGGTCAGCCCGATGCCGACGTCCGCGACCGGCGACGGCGGGAACGGCAGCGGCTTGCGGCGCACCATCTCCAGCCCGGTGCGCTCGGTGGTCAGCCCGGACAGCCGGTCCAGCATCACCTCGGCCGCGAACCGGGTCGCGCCGACGCCGAGGCCGGTGAAGCCCGCGGCGTAGGCGATCCGGCCGTTCGACGCGAGCCCGTGGAACGCCGCGAACCGCGTCGACGTGTCGATCGCGCCGGCCCACCGGTGGCTGAAGCGGACGCCGTCGAGCTGCGGGAAGACGGTGAGGAAGTGCGAGGCGAGGCGGCGGTACGTCGCCGGCCGCTCCTCGTGCTCGGCGCGGACCCGGCGCTGGTAGACGGCGTCGTACCCGCCCCACAGGATCCGATCGTCGGCCGTGAGCCGGGAGTAGTGGAACTGGTTGGCCAGGTCGCCGAGGCCCTGCCGGTTCGCCCAGCCGATGCTCGCGAGCTGGTCGGACGTCAGCGGCTCGGTCATCAGCACGTAGTCGTAGACGGGCACGGTCAGCAGCCGGGTCCGGCGCAGCAGCGACGGGAACACGTTGGTCGCCAGCACCACCCGGTCGCTGGCGACTGTGCCGCCGGTGGTCCGCACCGTGGTGCCGTCGAGACCCGTCACGGTCGTCTGCTCGTGGATCTCCACGCCCAGGTCGGCGGCCACGCGTGCCAGCTCGCGGGCGAGCTTCGCGGGGTGCACGAGGGCACAGTCCTCCTTGTCCCAGAGGCCGGCGAGGAAGGCCGGGCTGTCGATCTCGCGACGCACCGCGGTCGCGTCGAGGAAGCCCGGCCCTGACGTTGGTGCCGCCTCGCGCAGCCAGTCGACCTGGTGCTCCTCGACCGCCACCGACAGCGTGCCGGTGCGCTCGAACTCGCAGTCGAGGCCGAGGTCGCGCACGTCGGCCTCGAGGGCATCGAGGTTCTCCCGGCCGAGCCGCTCGAGGACGTCGTACTCCTCGGGCCAGCGGCTGCGCCCGTTCTCCTCGCCGTGGGTGATGCTGGCCTCGCAGAAGCCGCCGTTGCGGCCCGACGCCGCCCACCCGATCGTCTGCGCCTCCAGCAGCAGCACCCGTGCGCCGGGGTTGCGCCGCTTCGCGAGCACCGCGGTCCACAGCCCGCAGTAGCCGCCGCCGACCACGGTCAGGTCGGCGGCGGCGTCGCCCGCGAGCGAGGGGTACGCCGTGCCGGGCGCGTCCTCGAGCCAGAACACCGCGTGCCGGCTCGGCGCCAGCGCCGCGTCGACCGCGGCGGCGGGAGGAGCGAGCCGCTCGTAGACGGTCCTATGCGTCGGCATGCTGGTCGCCGGCCTTGAGCGCGTCGTCGAGGATGGCCAGTCCCTCGCGGGCCTCCTCGTCGCTCATCGTGCACGGCGGCACCAGGTGGATCCGGTTGGTGTTCGAGAACGGCAGCAGCCCGGCGGCCTTGCACGCCGCGACCACGTCGTTCAGGCCGGCGGCCGGCAGCATCGCCCTGGTCTCCCGCGAGGTCACCAGGTCGATCGCCCAGAACACACCCAGGCCGCGGACCTCGCCGACGCAGGCGTGGCGGGCGGCGATCTCCTGCAGGCCGGGGCCGAGGACCTCCCGACCGAGGCGCTCGGCGTTCTCGACGATCCCCTCCTCGCGCATCGTGGTGATGGTGGCGACCGCGGCGGCGGTGGCGAGCGGGTGGCCGGAGTAGGTGAGGCCGCCCGGGTAGGCCCGGTGCGCGAACGTCTCCGCGATCGGGTCGCTGATGATCACGCCGCCGAGCGGGACGTAGCCGGAGTTCACGCCCTTGGCGAAGGTGATCAGGTCCGGGGTGGCGCCGTACTGGTCGAGCGCCAGCCACGAGCCGGCGCGGCCGAAGCCGGCCATCACCTCGTCGAGGATCATCACGATGCCGTGCCGGTCGCAGAGCGCGCGTACGCCGGCGAGGTAGCCCGGCGGCGGCGCGAAGATGCCCGCGGTGCCGGGGATCGTCTCGAGGACGATCGCCGCCACCGAGTCCGGGCCCTCGGCCTCGATGGTGCGGCGCAGGTGCGCGAGCGCGCGCTCGCCCTCCTCGGCCTCGGTGGTCGCGTGGAACTCCGAGCGGTAGAGGAACGGCCCGAAGAAGTGCACGGTGCCGGTGGTCGCGGTGTCGTTGGCCCAGCGACGCGGGTCGCCGGTCATGTTGATCGCGGTCTGGGTGCCGCCGTGGTAGGAGCGGTACGCCGAGAGCACCTTGAACCGGCCGGTGTGCAGCCGCGCCATCCGGACGGCGTGCTCGTTGGCGTCGGCGCCGCCGTTGGTGAAGAACACCTTCTCGAAGCCGTCCGGCGCGATCTCGCTGATCAGCCGGGCGGCCTCCGCGCGCTGGTCGTTGGCGAACTGCGGCGCGATCGTGCACAGCCGGTCGGCCTGCTCCTTGATCGCGGCGACCACGCGCGGGTGCTGGTGGCCGATGTTGGTGAAGACCAGCTGGCTGGAGAAGTCCAGGTAGCGGCGGTCCTCGTCGTCCCACACGTAGGAGCCGCGCGCGGCCGTGATGACCATCGGGCTGAACTCGGCCTGCGCGACCCAGGAGTGGAAGACGTGCTTGCGGTCCAGCTCGTAGGTGGTGCTCATCGTCGTACCTCTCTCAGGGTCCGGCTCAGTGGTTCTTCGGGAAGGCCAGCTCGAGGCCGCCGGCGGTCGCCGGGTCGGGCCAGCGCGTGGTGACGACCTTGCCACGGGTGAAGAAGTGCACGCCCTCGACGCCGTGCGCGTGGGTGTCGCCGAAGAGCGAGGCCTTCCAGCCGCCGAAGGAGTAGTAGGCCATCGGCACCGGGATCGGGACGTTGACGCCGATCATGCCCACCTGCACATCGGTCTCGAACGCGCGGGCGGCGCCGCCGTTGCCGGTGAAGATCGCGGTGCCGTTGCCGTACTTGTTGGCGTTCACCAGCTCGAGCGCGTCGGCGTAGGTGTCCGCGCGGACCACGCTCAGCACCGGGCCGAAGATCTCGTCGGTGTAGACGCTCATGTCCGGGGTGACGTGGTCGAAGAGCGTCGGGCCGAGCCAGAAGCCGTCGCTCTCGCCGTCGGCGTCCACGGTCCGACCGTCGACGACCAGGGTCGCGCCCTCGCGCTCGCCGGCGTCGACGTACGACGCCACCTTGTCGCGGTGCTGCCGCGTCACCAGCGGGCCCATGTCCGCCCCCTGATCCGGTCCGGCCTGCGCGCCGTCGCCGATCCGCAGCGTGCGGGTGCGCTCGGCGACCTTCTGCACGAGGGCGTCGCCGGTGTCGCCGACCGCGACCACGACGCTGATCGCCATGCAGCGCTCGCCGGCCGAGCCGTAGCCCGCGCTGACCGCGGCGTCGGCGGCCAGGTCGAGGTCGGCGTCGGGGAGGACGACCATGTGGTTCTTGGCTCCGCCGAGGGCCTGGACCCGCTTGCCGGCGCGGCTGGCGCGCTCGTAGACGTACTCGGCGATCGGGGTGGAGCCGACGAAGCTGATCGACGCGACGTCGGGGTGGTCGAGCAGCCCGTCGACGGCGACCTTGTCGCCCTGCAGCACGGTGAAGACGCCGTCGGGGAGGCCGGCCTCCTTCCAGAGCTCGGCCATCCAGATCGCGGCGGAGGGGTCCTTCTCGCTGGGCTTCAGCACGACCGCGTTGCCGGCGGCGATCGCGATCGGGAAGAACCACATCGGGACCATCGCGGGGAAGTTGAACGGGCTGATGATGCCGACCACGCCGAGCGGCTGGCGGACGCTGTGCACGTCGACGCCGGTCGAGACCTGCGGGGAGTTGCCGCCCTTGAGCAGGTGCGGGATGCCGCACGCGAACTCCACGACCTCCTGGCCGCGCGACACCTCGCCGAGGGCGTCGGAGTGCACCTTGCCGTGCTCGGCGGTGATGATCGCGGCCAGCTCCTCCTTGCGCTCGTTGAGCAGCTCGCGGAACCGGAACACCACCTGGGTGCGCGCGCTGATCGACGTGCTCGCCCAGTCCGTGCTCGCCTTCTTCGCCGAGGCGACCGCGGCCTCGATCTCCTCCGGCCCGGCGAACGCCACCTGGGCGGTCACCCGACCGGTCGCGGGGTTGGTCACGTCGCCCGCGCGGCTGCTGGAGCCGGGGTGGGCCTGGCCGTCGATCCAGTGGGTGATGGTGGAGGTCATGCGGCCATCGTGCCTCGGGGCCGTTCCCGGCACGAGGGACGGTCTGTCGCTCACATGGGTGTCTGTGGGACAGTACGTCGCATGCCCGTGACCGTCCGCGAGGCCCTCGCGCTGCCCGCCCTCGCGGCGGGCGACCCGGTCGTGCTCGGCGGCGACGGCGGGCTCGACGCGGTGCTGCGGTGGGTGCACGTCGCCGAGGCGCGCGACGTGGGCGCGGTGCTCTCCGGCGACGAGCTGGTGCTGACCACCGGCCTCGGGATCGCGGCCTCGGCCGCGGCGGCCGACGAGTTCGTGCGGCAGCTGGTCGAGGTCGGCGCCGCCGGGCTGGTGATCGAGCTCGGTGCGGCGTACCCCTCGGTCCCCGAGCCGGCGCTGCGCCGGGCCCGCGCGGCCGGGCTGCCGCTGGTCGCGCTGAACCGGCCGGTGCGGTTCGTCGACGTCACCGAGGAGGTGCACCGCGCGATCGTCGCCGAGCAGTTCGAGGAGGTGCGGTTCGCCGGCGACGTGCACGAGACCTTCACCGGGCTCGGGCTCGAGCGCGCGCCGATGGCCCGGCTCGTCGAGGCCGCGGCGGACCTCGCCCGCGGCTCGGTGGTCCTCGAGGACCTGGCCCGGCGGGTGCTCGTGGCGGCCGCGCGCGACGAGCCGGTCGAGCGGATGCTCACCGACTGGGAGCGGCGGTCGCGGCTGACGCCGTTCCTCCGCACAACCGGAGTGGGCGGGCCCGAGGGCTGGCTGACCACCCCGGTCGGCATCCAGGGCGGCGCGTGGGGACGGCTGGTCCTCCCGCGCTCCGGCCCGCGCGGGCGGCTGGTGCTGGAGCGCGCCGCGCAGGCGCTCGAGCTCGGCCGGATGATCGAGCGCGACGAGACCTCCATCCAGCTGCGCGTGCACGGCGGGTTCCTGCTCGAGCTGCTCGACGGCCGGCTGGGCGCGGAGCCGGTCGCGGCCGCGCGGCTGCGCGCGCTCGGCGTCCCCGAGGCCGGCTCGTACGTCGGCGCGGTGGCCCGGCTGCGGACCGACGCCCCGGTCGACCGGCTGGTGACCGCGCTCGGGTCGGTGACCGGGCTGGTCGGCGTGCTCGACGCGGTGCACGTCGGGCTGCTGGTGCCCGGCGACGTCGACCTCGACGCGGTGGCCCGGTCGCTGACGCAGGAGGCGGTCCTGGCGGTGGGGCATGCGGTGTCCGGCGTACTCCCGGCGGCGACGTCGCTGCGCTCGGCCCGGGCGATCGCCGACGTCGCGGTCACCCTGCCGCCGCTGGCCGGCTGCGTGCGGCAGGCCGACATCCGGCTGCCCGGGCTGCTGATGTCGCTGCGCGAGGACGCGCGGCTGCAGGAGTTCGCCGAGGCCGAGCTCGGCGCGCTGCTCGAGCACGAGGCCCGGCACGACGGCGGGCTCGTGGACCTGCTGCGGCACTACCTGGCCGTCGGCGGCAACAAGGCCGAGCTGGCCCGCGTCGCCCACCGCAACCGCACCTCGCTCTACCCCGCCCTGCGCCGCCTCGAGGAGCTGGTCGGCCACCCGCTCGACGACCCCGCCTCCCGCCTCTCCCTCGGCGTCGCCCTGCTGGCCTACGACCAGTCTCGCCAGCTGTAGTCCGCGACTCGGCGCAACTTGCCCGCCGAGAGGGTGCGAGTCGGCGCAACTTGCCCGCGGTCTGGGCAAGACGCGCCAACTCGGCGGGCTGGGGCGGGCAAGACGCGCCGACTCGGCGGGCTGGGGCGGCACAACGCGCAGCTCGGGGCCGCCATTGCGCGGGAGTTCGCACGACTCTCCCGGTGACATCACCGTCCGTTCACCGGTCGAACCGACCGTGAGGGCATGCGCGTCGCGATCGTGACCGAGTCCTTCCTGCCGCAGGTCAACGGCGTCTCCAACACGGTGCGCCATGTCGTCGAGGAGCTGACCGACACCGGCCACGAGGCCGTCGTCGTCGCTCCCGGCCCCGGGCCGAACCACTACCGGGGGGTGCCGGTCGTCCGGGTCCGCTCGGTCGGACTGCCCGGCTACCGGTCCTTCCCCGTCGGCCTGCCCGACGGCGCCCTCTCCCGCACGCTCGACCGCTTCGGCCCCGACCTGGTCCACCTCGCCTCGCCGATCGCGCTCGGCGCGGTCGGCCTGCGCGCGGCCCGGCGCCACGACCTGCCGACGGTCGCGGTCTACCAGACCGACGTCTCCGGCTTCGCCCGGCGGTACGGCGCCGGCGCGGACCTCGTCGCCGACCAGATCGTCGACCGGTGGGTCGGGCGCCTGCACAAGCGCGTGAACCGCACGCTGGTGCCGTCCTCCGCCTCGCTCGACCAGGTCGCCGCGCTCGGCGTCGGCAACCTGCACCTCTGGCGCCGCGGCATCGACCTCGACCTCTTCGACCCCAGCCGCCGCAGCCCCGCCATCAACGAGCACTGGACCAGCGGGCGCAAGGTCGCGGTCGGGTACGTCGGCCGGCTGGCCCACGAGAAGCAGGTGCACCGGCTCGCGGTGCTGGCGGGCCTGCCGGGCGTCCAGCTCGTCGTGATCGGCGACGGCCCGGCCCGCGCCGAGCTCGAGCAGCAGCTGCCGACGGCCGTCTTCGCGGGGATGCTGCGCGGTCACAAGCTGGCGGCGGCGTTCGCCTCGCTCGACGTGTTCGTGCACACCGGCGACGCCGAGACGTTCTGCCAGACGGTGCAGGAGGCCCAGGCCAGCGGCGTACCGGTGGTCGCCCCGGCCTCGGGCGGGCCGCTCGACCTGGTCGATCCCGGCCGGACCGGCCTGCTCTTCGACCCCACCGACCTCGGCTCGCTGCGCCAGCAGGTGGCCGCGCTCGTCGAGGACCCGGACCTTCGCGCGACGCTCGCGGCTAACGGCCGCGCCGCCGTCTCCGGTCGCGGCTGGGCCGGCGTGGTCGCCGAGCTGGTCGACGTCCACTACCGCGCCGTGACCGCAGCCGCGTAGATGCGGATCGCGCAGCTGGCGAACTTCGTCGGACCGACCTCGGGGGGCATGAAACACGCGGTCAACGCGCTCGGCGCCGGGTACGCCGCGGCCGGGGTCGCGCGGATGCTGGTGGTCCCCGGCTCGCAGGACTCCCGGGAGCAGACCGAGCACGGCGAGGTCGTGACCCTCCGGGCGCCGCGGGTCGGCGGCGGGTACCGCCTGATCGTCGAGCCGTGGCGGGTCATCGACGCCCTCGACGCCTTCGGCCCCACGTCGGTCGAGGTCTCGGACAAGTCGACGCTGCTCCCGGTCGCCGGCTGGGCGCGCCGCAACGGCGTGCGGTCGGTGCTGTTCTCCCACGAGCGCCTGGACGCGATGCTCAGCCTGCGCACCGGCTGGGAGACGGGCGTCGGCGCCTCGACCGCGGCGCTCAACCGGCTGCTGGTGCGCCGGTTCGACGCGGTCGTGGTGACCTCGTCGTACGCCCGCGGCGAGTTCTCGGCGGCGGCCGCGCGGAGGGGTACGCCGACCCACCAGATCCCGCTCGGGGTCGACCTGGACACCTTCCGGCCGGGCGCTCCCGCGCCGCCGAGCCACGAGCTGCGGCTCGTGCACGTCGGCCGGCTCTCACGCGAGAAGAGCCCGCACCTGGCGGTCGCGACCGCGCTCGAGCTGCACCGCCGCGGCGTACCCCTGCGGATGGACGTGTACGGCGACGGGCCGCACCGCCACGAGCTCGAGATCGCCGCGGAGGGGGCGCCGGTGCACTTCCACGGCTTCGTCACCAGCCGGCAGCGGCTCAGCCGCCGGATCGCCCGGGCCGACGTGGCGCTGTCGGTCTGCCCGGGGGAGACGTTCGGCCTCGCGGTGCTCGAGGCGCTCGCGTCCGGCACGCCGGTCGTCACCGCCGACGTCGGCGGCGCGCGCGAGCTGGTCGACGAGGCGAGCGGCGACTGGGCCGCGCCGACGCCGGCCGCGCTGGCCGACGCGGTGCTCCGGGTCGCGGCGCGCCCCCGGGCGCTCAACCGTGCGGGTGCGCGGGCGCGCGCCGAGCAGTTCCCGTGGTCACGCTCGGTCGAGGCGATGCTCGGCGTTCACGCGGCCACCGGCAGCCTCTCCTCGCGCCGCCCGGCCTGAACCCGCAGCCGCACCAGCGTCACCAGCGCCAGCCCGGCCACCACCAGCATCTCGACCGGCGCGCCGCGCAGTGAGGAGTCCAGCGGCGCCACCAGGCCGAGGACCAGCGCGGTGTCGCGCACCAGCCCCTCGACCGGCCGGCTCCACCGGACCGCGGCCAGGAACGGCAGCGCCCCGAGCAGGTACCACGCGTGCACCGCGGGGCTCAGCACCATCATCGCGGTCATCACCAGCGCGACCGCGCGGACGGCGTACGCCGGATCGCCGGTGCGGCCGCGGAGCGCCACCCAGCAGGCGTACCCGAGGGCGAGCACCAGGCCGAGGGTCCGCAGCACGGTGACCTGGCCGACGAGGACGCCGAGCTGCGTGGTCAGGGAGAGCGGGGTGCGCACCAGGCCGGGGGTGTCGAGGGCGTAGATCCAGCCCACGCCCACCCCGATCGCCAGCCCGGCGCCGACGATGACGGCGCTGGAGACCACGGCGATGGTGCCCAAACGGCGCAATCGCGCCGCCATGGCAGCCAGGAGCGGCAGCGACACCAGCGCGATGCCGATGGCCACGCCCCCGCCGGTGACCTTGACCGCGGCCGCCGCGCCGGCGAAGACCGCGCCGAGCAGCCAGCGCCGCTCGATGGCCAGGGCCAGGCCGCAGGCCATCAGCCCCGCCATCAGCAGGTCGTTGTGGACGCCGCCGATCCCGTGGATCACGGTCAGCGGCGAGGCGAGCGCGATCACCGAGGCCCGGTCGGGGTCGGCCCCGGCCGCGCGCGCCAGCCGGGGCACCGCCCACGCCAGGAGCGCCAGGCCGAGCAGCATGAGGATCCGGTAGCCGACCACCATCAGCCACGGGCTGTCGGTGAGCCCGGCGACCATGGACCCCCACGCCAGCGGGAGCGGGCCGTACGGCGTGGGCGTCCACATCCAGATCGGGTCGACCGCCTCGCGGATCTGGCCGTCGAAGATGCTCGGCGTCCAGATGTAGGGCGACAACCCGATGTTCGTGAGCGCGCCCTGCGCCGCGTAGCTCCACGCGTCCCGGCTGAACAGCGGCGGCGCGAGCAGCAGCGGCAGCGTCCAGGCCGCGGTCGCGACGTACACCTGCCGCGGGCGGTGCAGGAGCTGCAGCCAGGCCGACCCGAGCAGGGCGAGCCCCGCCATGGTCACGACCAGTCCGGTCATCCGGCCCTCGGTCGACTCGCGCAGCGCCGCGAGGAGGGGGAAGGTCGCCACCGGGCTCGACCCGGGCAGCACCTGGGTCACCAGACCACCCAGGGCGACCAGCAGGGAGCCCACCACGCCGCGAGCGATCATGGGCGGTCACCACCGCAGGTGCGTCCCCGGCGCGCGCCTCGCGGCGCTGCCGTCGCTCCGGCGCCCTGCGATGCACGCACCTGGACGACGGCTAACCCTGATGCACCCACGGCGGCGACCACCCGGTCACGGTAGGGAGCCCGCGGTACCGCGAGCCGACGACGGATTGAACAGTCGGCGTACACCCGGAGGTCACCGGGCGGTCGGACGCGCATGGTCCCGTGGCGGCATGAAGCTCCGTGGACCGCTTACGGTCGTCGGGATCCTCGCCGCGGCGGTCGCCGCCTCGGCGTACGGCCTGCGCCGCCAGGCCGCGATCGCCCGCGCCGCGATCGGCAAGCCGCTCGGCGAGGAGGCGCTCCGCATCGACCGGACCTGGAAGAAGTCGTACGGCGACCCGGTCGACCTGCTGCTCGTCGGCGACTCGATCGCCGCCGGGCTGGGCGCGGACCGGCCCCGGGACACCCTCGGCGGCCAGCTCGCCCGCCGGCTCGCCCGGGCCACCCACCGCAGCGTGCGGCTGCGCAGCGTCGCGGTCGTCGGCGCCGAGACCTCCGATCTGGCCGGGCAGCTCGCGACCCTGCCGCCGGGCTACGTCCCGGCGGTCGCGGTGATCGTCGTCGGCGGCAACGACATCACCCACCGGGTGCGGATCGCGGACTCGCGTCGCGATCTCGGCGAGGCCGTCCGGGCCCTGCGCGACCTCGGCGCCGAGGTCGTCGTCGGCACCTGTCCGGACCTCGGCGCGCTCCGGCCGCTCCCGCAGCCGCTGCGCACCCTCGGCTCGCGCGCGTCGCGCCAGCTCGCCGCCGCCCAGCGCGAGGTCGCCACCGAGCACGGCGGCTACGCGGTCTCGCTCGCCGACGTGGTCGGCCCGTTCTTCATCACCCGGCCCGACGAGATGTTCGCGCTCGACCGGTTCCACCCCTCCGGAGCCGGCTACCGTCGTACGGCGAAGGCGATGCTGCCCAGCGTCCTGCTGGCCCTCGGCCACGCCGAGTCCGCGCCCTTCGGTCATCACGCGCCGGTGCGATCCGCCCCGTAGGGCAGGCTGGGGCCGTGCACTACATCGGCATCGACCTGGCCTGGGGCTCGAAGAACCCGACCGGCCTGGCCGTGCTCGACGCCGACGGCGCCCTCACGCACCTCTCCGCGGTGCACACCGACGAGGAGATCAGGGACGCGCTGGCGGCGTACGTCGACGGCCCCTGCCGGGTCGGCATCGACGCCCCGCTCGTCGTCGCGAACCCCACCGGCTCGCGGGTCGCGGAGCAGGAGCTGAACGCCGACTTCCGCGGGTTCGAGGCCGGCGCGCACCCGTCGAACACCGGCAAGCCCGAGTTCGCGAACGGCACCCGCGGCGCCCGGGTCGCGAAGCTGCTCGGCCTCGACATCAACCCGTCGTCGGGCCGGACCCGGCGCGCGATCGAGGTCTACCCGCATCCGGCGACGATCGTGCTGTTCGGGCTGTCCAGGACGCTGAAGTACAAGGCCAAGCCCGGCCGCACGCTCGACTCGATGCGCGCCGAGCTGCTCCGGCTGATGGACCACGTCGAGCGGATCGTGCGCACCGACCGGACCTGGCAGGCACTGCGCGCCCGGGTCGAGACCGCCACCCGCAAGGTCGACCTGCGCGCGGTCGAGGACCAGGTCGACGCGGTGGTGTGCGCGTACGTCGCGCTGTTCGCCGACCGGTGGCCCGAGCGGGTCACGACGTACGGCAGCTACGAGCTCGGCTACATCGTCACGCCCACGCTGCTCGACGCGCACGGCGCGATCCGGCGGGCGGTCGAGGAGTACGCGCTGCTCCAGCCCGGCCTGGTCGAGGTCGCCGAGCGGTACGTCGCGCTGGTGACCTCGATCCTCGACGAGGCCGGCATCAACTACCTGAGCGTCGCCGGGCGCGCGAAGAGCGTCGGGTCGTTCGCGGCGAAGGCGTCGCGGACCGTCGACGGCCGGCCCGGGTTCAGCGACCCGCTCCGCGAGATCACCGACCAGATCGGCGTGCGCGTGATCACCTACGTGCGCAGCGACGTGGCCGCGGTCGCGGAGGTGCTCGGCTCGCAGCTGCAGGTGATCGACGACCGCGACCTCGGCGAGGAGACCGCGAGCGAGGGGCGGTTCGGCTATGCGAGCCGGCACCTCCTGCTCGCCCGCGCCGGCGGGGTCGCCCAGGTGCAGGTGCGCACCGTGCTCCAGCACGCGTGGGCCGAGTTCGAGCACGACATCCGCTACAAGGGCACCGTCCCGGCCGAGCACGCGCGCGACTTCGACCGCCGGTTCACCCTCGCCGCCGGGCTGCTCGAGCTCGCCGACCAGGAGTTCACCACGATCCGCGAGCGGCTGCGCGGCGCGGCCGTCACCGAGCCCGCCGGGTCGCCGGGGGAGTCCGAGGGCGTGACGCCACGGGAGCTGGCGGCGTACCTCGCCGGGCAGTATCCGGAGGCCGAGTGGTCGCGCACCGACCACTACGCCTGGATCGCCGGCCTGCTGCCCGAGCTCGGCATCGCCACCCTCGCCGAGCTCGGCGACGTGCTCGCGGGCGTCGACTCGGCGCTGATCGACGAGCGCCTCGCCTACAAGTACCCGCCCGGCGCCGTCCGCCGCCTCGACGACGCGCTGCTCTCGGCGTTCGGGGAGCGGTACGCCGACCTGCCCGGCAACGCCCACCGCCGCGACGCCCTGCTCACCCGCCTGGACCGGATCCGCGGCTGAGCTGGTGTGGCCCGGCTGCGCCGGGATCGTCGAGACACCCAAACTGGCCCTTCCGGGCGCCGAATCGGGGCCGTTTCGGGTGTCTCGACGCGAAATGACCAGCCACCTACCTCAGGGGCTCATCGCGTGATCCGGTAGCGCACGAACGACGGGACGGCGACCGCCGCGACCACGGTCCCCACGATCACCAGCACGCCGCCGCCGGCCGCGGCTGCCGCCGTACCGACCATCGCGGCGCTGGCGCCGTGCACGACGTCCGCGACGCGCGGCCCGCCCGCGACCACGACGACGTAGATGCCCTGGAGCCGGCCGCGCACCGAGTCGTCGGCGGCGCTCTGCAGCATGCTCGAGCGGAACGCCGCCGAGGCCATGTCGGCCGCGCCGCCGACGATCAGCATGAGCAGCGCGACGCCGAGCATCAGCCGGACGCCGTGCTCCGCGAGGCCGACCGCGACGCCGAAGCCGGCCATCGCCGTGCCCCAGACCAGGATGCAGGCGACCACGGCGTACCCCTGCCGCTCCACCCGTGAGACCCAGCCGGAGAAGATGCCGCCGATGACCGCGCCGGTGGGGATCGCCGCGAACAGCAGCGCGAACACCAGGCCGCCCTCGTCGGGGCCGCCGAACGACGTGTGCGCGATCTCCGGGAACAGCGCCCGCGGCATGCCGAAGACCATCGCGACCAGGTCGACCACGAACGACATCATCAGCACCGGGTGGCCGCGCAGGTAGGCGAAGCCGTCGATCACCGACCGCAGCCCCGGCGTCCCCTTGCCGGCGGCGTCGACCGGGAGCCGCGGCAGCCGGAGCACGGCGCTCAGCGTCGCGAGCAGCGTGATCGTGTCGGCCAGGTAGAGCCACTCGAAGCCGAGCACCGGGATCAGCACGCCCGCGAGCAGCGGGCCGCCGATGGCGCCGGAGGTGAAGAGGGTCATGTTCAGCGAGTTGGCCGCCGGCAGCAGCTCCACCGGGAGGATCTTCGGCAGCACCGCGGACCGGGTGGGCTGGTTGATCGCGAAGACCGCCTGCTGCACCGAGAACAGCCCGAGTAGCAGCCACACGTTCGTGTTGCCGAGGGCCGCCTGCACCCAGAACAGCGCACTGGTCCCGATCAGCGCGGTGGTGGTGAAGATCAGCAGGCTGCGCCGGTCGAAGTGGTCGGCCAGAGCGCCGCCCCAGAGGCCGAAGACCACCAGCGGCACCAGCCCGAACAGGCCGGTCAGGCCGACGTACGCCGACGAGCCGGTCATCTGGTAGATCTGCGCCGGCACCGCGACGACCGTCAGCTGGGCGCCGACGACGGTGATGATGTTCGCGAGCCACAGCCGGCGGAAGTGCTCGTTGCGCAGGGGGCGCGTGTCCGCCATGAGTCCCCGTAGTCCGCGCACGGTCCCCCAACCTAGACCGCCGGCGGACGGTCGCTGCGGCTACTCCGGGCAGGAGGTCTGGTCGGACTGCCGGCCGAGCAGCCGGTCGGCGAGCAGGTCGCACCACTTGCCCGACGAGTTGCCGCCGTTGACCTGGCCGTCCGACTCGCCGGGGTGCTTGACCCACAGGGTGCCGTCGAAGGCGCCCCTGAAGACCAGCCGCGGCGGCTTGCCGATGCGCGCCCAGGTCGGGTTGATCACGTCGCCGTCCACGGGGTCCGGGTTGCCGTTGCGGGACGTGTCGATCACGTAGCGCTTGCCCCTGATGCCGACCTTGCGCAGGCCGCGCAGCAGCTCCTCGGCGTACTGCTTCTCGTCGGCGGTCGGGCGGAAGTTCGAGACGTTCGTGCTGAACCCGCGGGCGTACTCGATGCCGGCCCGCTTGAGCAGCCGCGCCCGGTTGTCGTACGGCGTCCAGCCCGAGTGCCCCGCGTCGAGGTAGACCCAGGCGCCGCTCCTCTCCAGCACCCGGGTGGCGTACCGCATCAGGCCGAGCCGGTCGCCGGCGTTCTCGCAGCGCGGGTCGCCGTAGAACGGGATCGCGTCGGGCTCGAGCACCACCAGCGCCTTCTGCTTCCTCAGGCCGAGGCCGATCTGCGTGATCCACTTCCGGTACTGCTTGGCGCCGGGCAGGCCGCCGGAGGAGTACATGCCGCAGTCGCGGTCCGGGATGCCGTAGACCGACAGCATCGGCGTCTTCCTCGCCTGCAGTGCCCGCGAGGTGTAGGCGCGAACGATGCCGCGCACCCGGCTCGTCGGGTACGCCTCGGGGATGAGCCAGAGCGCCTGAGCGAACCTGCCGATCCTCTCGCGGTAGACGCGCTCCTGGTTGGCGGCCGGCATCAGCGGGTCCACGAACAGTCCCCGGGTCTTGCGCGGGTCCTTCGGCTTGGCCTTGGCCGCGACCGGTTGCTCGGCCGGGTGCCTTGCCGTGTGCTCGGCCGGCGACTGCGCGTCGACGGGCGCGACCAGGCCGAGCCCGCCCAGGACCAGGGCGACCGTCAGCGCGGCGGCGCGCAGGAAGGCCGGACGAAGGAGCACCCGATCAGGGTACGGGCTGGTCGTCCTCGCGGGCACCGGTGCGGGGAGGCCGGTGCGAAGTGGCAGGCTGGCGCCATGACTCCCCTCGCCCTCCCGAGGGCCGACGACGCGCGGGACTGGGTCGAGGCCCGCACCCGCGAGGGACTGGCGGCCGCACGCGGACTCGCCGACCGGCTGCGCATCGAGCCGCCGGCCGCGACCCTCGACCTCCTCCGCCAGTGGGACGAGGTGTCCCGTCACCTCTCGAACGTCGCCGCAGTGTCGTCGCTGCTCGCGAACGTCCACCCGCTCGAGGCCGTGCGCACCACCTGCGAGCGGGCCGAGGTCGAGGTCGACCGCTACCTCACCGAGCTGCGCCAGGACCGGGCCCTGTTCGAGATCTTCGCCGCCGCCGACCCGGCCGGTCTCGACCGGGCGGCGGCGCGGCTGCTCGCCAAGGCCCTCGACGACTTCCGCCGCGCGGGCGTCGACCGCGACGAGGAGACCCGGGCGCGGCTGGCGCGGATCAACGAGCGGCTCACCGAGGTCGGCCAGGAGTTCGGCCGCGCCATCCGCGACGACGTGCGGACCGTCCGGGTCACGCCGGACCGGCTGGCCGGCATGCCTGCCGACTGGCTGGAGGCGCACCCGGCCGACGAGGACGGGCTGGTCACCGTGACCACCGACTATCCGGACTCGGTGCCGGTCCGGACGTTCGCCCACGACGGCGACGTACGCCGCCAGGTGACGGTGGCCTTCCTCGAGCGCGGCTGGCCGGAGAACGAGCCGCGCCTCCAGGAGCTCTTCGCGCTGCGCCACGAGCTCGCCACGCTGGTCGGCTACGCCGACTGGGCGTCCTACGACGCCGCCGTGAAGATGATCGGGACGGGCCCGGCGATCCCCGAGTTCATCGACCGCATCGCCGAGGCCGCCGAGGGCCCGATGCGCCGCGACCTCGAGCTGCTGCTCGAGCGCTACCGCCGCGACGTCCCCGGCGCCACGTCGATCACGACCGCCGACTCCCTCTACTACGAGGAGCTGGTGCGCCAGGAGCGGCACGACGTCGACGCCCAGCGGGTGCGCGCCTACTTCGACTTCGCTCGCGTGCGGCAGGGGCTCCTCGACGTGACCGCCCGCCTGTTCGGGCTGCAGTACGCCGAGGTGCCGGACGCGCCGGTGTGGCACGAGGACGTCACGGCGTACGACGTCCTCCGCGGCGGCGAGCGCATCGGCCGGATCTACCTCGACCTCCACCCGCGCGAGGGGAAGTACAAGCACGCCGCGCAGTTCACGCTCGCCGACGGCCTGGCCGGGCGGCAGCTCGCCGAGGGCGTGCTGGTCTGCAACTTCTCCCGCGGGCTGATGGAGCACGACCACGTCGTCACGCTGTTCCACGAGTTCGGGCACCTCGTGCACCACGTGCTCGCCGGCGCGGGGGAGTGGACCCGGTTCGCCGGCGTCGCCACCGAGTGGGACTTCGTCGAGGCGCCGAGCCAGCTGCTCGAGGAGTGGGCCTGGGACGCCGACGTGCTGCGGACCTTCGCCGTCTCCGCCTCCGGCTCGCCCATCCCCGCCGATCTCGTCGAGCGGATGCGCGCGGCCCACGACTTCGGCAAGGGCTACCAGGCGCGGACCCAGATGTTCTACGCCGCCATGTCCTACTGGCTCCACGCCTCCCGCCCGGCGGACCTCACCGCCGCGATGCGGTCGCTGCAGGAGCGGTACTCGCCGTTCCCCTACGTCGACGGCACCCACATGTTCGCCAGCTTCGGCCACCTGTCCGGCTACTCCTCGGCGTACTACACCTACATGTGGTCGCTGGTCATCGCGAAGGACCTCTTCTCCGCCTTCGACCCGGCCGACCTGTTCGAGCCCACCGTCGCCGGCCGCTACCGCGACCTCGTCCTCGCCCCCGGCGGCGCCCGCGACGCTGCGGACCTGGTTGCCGACTTCCTCGGCCGGCCGTACACCTTCGACGCGTACGCCGCCTGGCTGGCGCGGTAGGGCTCGCTGGATGGATCCCCGGCTGACCGGGGATCCCTGACGTTGTCAGGGGTTGCAACGCCTGACAACGTCAGGCTTCCCCGGCTGACCGGGGATCCATCCCGCTGCCACGCCAACTACGCCGCCGCCACGGAGGGTCGGGCGGCGACGCCGGGCAGGACGCGATCGAGGAGTCGGAAGGACGCGTGCCTGCGGATCGGGTGCGGTGCCTCCGAAGAGAGTGGTCCAGACCTATGCGTTAGACCAGTGGCATAGACCAGGTTCCGTTCCGGTGGCCGACCCCAGCTCGGCGACCTAACCTGACTACGCCGGATCTGGGGGGAGCCGGAAGGAACGGTCTCGGGAGACGTGCTCACCGCCCCTATTTCCTGTCAACGCAAGGAGATCGTCATCATGACGACTCGAGAACGGTCCCGAACCTTCCTCGTCGGTGCCGCCGTCGCCGCCCTGCTCGCCCCCCTGGCGGTCGTGGCGGCTATGGCCAGCCCCGCTTCGGCTGCCCAGATGAAGCAGCACGAGGTCTACATGTACAAGGTCGAGAAGCAGGTCGACCTCGAGGGGGAGTTCCCCGACCAGAACCTGCGCGAGAGCGTGTCCTGCAACCCAGGCGACATCGCCCTCGACGGCATGTGGCGCGTCGACAACGTCGACCAGGCCAACCCACCCGAGACCTACGGCGATGAGCGCGACGTCTACTTCTCCGCCTCCTACGGCGACCAGTTCGACAAGGCGAAGTGGAACTTCCGGGCCACGAACTTCGCGGACGGCAGGGCGCAGATCAAGCTGTTCGCGACCTGCATTCGCGGCAACGTCGAGCAGGCGTTCGTCCACAGCCACGGCGTCGAGGTCTCGGACCGGTACACCGTCGGCAGCGGCTCCTACGCCACGCCGAACGACTACTCCCTCCCGTCCTCCACCTCATGCCCCGCCGGCACCTACGCGGTCGCTCCGGGCTTCAACGTGACGAGCCAGGACTACGGCAAGAAGGTCCGCATCTTCCGCAGTTGGCCGACCCCGAACTACCGGGGCTGGCAGTGGGCGTTCGTGGTCGAGGATCCGGTGAACATCGACGTCTACTTCCGCTGCCTGTCGACGAAGGTCCTGCCCGCCGGCAGCGGCCCCCACTCGCACCAGCTGTTCACCGAGTGGCGTCCGTACGGCTACGCCGGGCGGCTGGACAACCTGAGCGTGGTCCGCACCCAGGAGCGCCGGCTGAACTGCGACGACGGCTCCGACGGTCGGTACTACCAGAACTACAAGCTGATGGTGGGCGCGTTCTGGATCAACGACCCGCGCAACGTGTGGTACCTCGGCATGGACCCGCGCCCGAAGCAGCGCGCGTTCAGGTACTGGTGGACCGGCAGCGGAGACAGCGGCGTCTACCACGCCGGACTCTGCATCCGGGCCCGCACCGGCAAGCAGATCGCTCCCTGAGCTCGACCCGGTAGCGATCTCGCCGTGACCTGAGTCCTGAGCCCGCCCCGGGCACCCGGGGCGGGCTCAGGCGTTCTCGGACCCTCTCGGGAGCATTCCCCAGCCCCCCGCCGGGCGGGACGTACCGGACAGGAGTACCCCCGCCCGGCGAGGTCTGTGCCCACACTGTGCCCACACGGATCACGCCAGGAGGTCGCGGATGTCCGCACGAGCCCGCGGCTGGCTGCTGGTGGTCGCACTGCTGGCGCCCGCCGTCGTACTGCCGCTGAGCGTCCCGCTCTACGACCGGACCGACCCGGAGCTGGCCGGCTGGCCGTTCTACTTCTGGCTCCAGATGGCGCTGATCGGCCTGGCCGTCGTGCTGACCGCGGCGGCGTACGTCGTGGCCAAGCGGGTCGACCGCCACGACCGGGTCGCCCACGGGCTCGCCCCCGAGCCACCGGCGGCCGAGGACCGGCGTGGGTGAGGTGAACGGCGTTGCGTTCGGCGTCTTCGTCTTCCTGTTCCTGCTCGTCACCGTCCTCGGTTTCGCCGCCTCGCGGTGGCGCCGGGCACGAGACGGTCGAGGCGGGGCCCTCGACAGCCTCGACGAGTGGGGCCTCGGCGGGCGCGGCTTCGGCACGTTCGTCGCCTGGTTCCTCATCGGCGGCGACCTCTACACGGCGTACACCTTCATCGCGGTGCCCGCGACGTTGTACGCCGGCAGCGCGATCGGCTTCTTCGCGATCCCCTACGGGATCATCGCCTACCCGCTGGTCTTCCTGTTCCTGCCGCGGCTGTGGTCGGTGAGCCACCGCCACGGCTACGTCACGCCGGCCGACTTCGTGCAGGGCCGCTACGACAGCCGGCCGCTGGCGCTGGCCGTCGCGCTCACCGGCATCCTCGCCACGATGCCCTACATCGCGCTGCAACTCGTCGGCATGCAGGTGGTGCTCGAGGTCATGGGCATCACCGCGCCGGGCGACAGCTGGCTCGTCAAGGACCTGCCGCTGTTCATCGCCTTCGGCTTCCTCGCCGCCTACACCTACTCCGCCGGTCTCCGGGCGCCGGCGCTGATCGCGTTCGTCAAGGACACGCTGATCTACGTCGTGATCATCGTGGCGGTGCTCTACATCCCGCAGCAGGTCGGCGGTTGGGGCGCGGTGTTCTCGGCGGCGCAGGACTCCTTCGACACCGCGAACGCCGGAGGCGCCATGCCGCCGAAGGGGATGATCCCGCCGGAGACCGCGCAGTGGGCCTACGCCTCGCTGGCCCTCGGGTCGGCCCTCGCGCTGTTCATGTACCCGCACTCGGTCACCGGCGTGCTCGCGACGCGCAGCCGCTCGGTGATCCGGCGCAACGCGGCGCTGCTGCCGGCGTACTCCGTGCTCCTCGGCCTGCTCGCGCTCCTCGGCTTCGTCGCGATCGCGGCCGGCGTGAAGGTGGCGAACCCGCAGCAGTCGGTGCCGCAGCTGTTCGAGGACCAGTTCAGCCCCTGGTTCGCCGGCGTCGCGATGGCGACGATCGTGATCGGCGCGCTCGTGCCGGCGGCGATCATGTCGATCGCGGCCGCGAACCTGTGGACCCGCAACGTCTACAAGGCGTTCCTCCGGCGCGACGCGACGCCGGCGCAGGAGACCCAGCAGAGCAAGCTGGTCTCGCTGCTGGTCAAGGTCGGCGCGCTGGTCTTCGTGCTCGCGCTGTCGAAGGACTTCGCGATCAACCTGCAGCTGCTCGGCGGCGTCTGGATCCTGCAGACCCTGCCCGCGATCGTCATCGGGCTCTACACCCGTTGGCCGCACCGGTGGGCGCTGTTCGCCGGCTGGGCGGTCGGCATGGCCTACGGCACCTGGCTCGCCTACGGCGTCGCGTCGCCCACCAAGTCCCACTTCGGCGGCCCGCTGGTCGACTTCCCGGGCACGGACACGAAGGTCTACATCGCCCTGGTCGCGTTCCTCGCCAACCTCGCGGTCGTCCTGGTGCTCACCGTGGTGCTGCGGGCGATGAAGGTGGCCGAGGGGGTCGACCGGACGACCGCACAGGACTACCACGCGGATGCCGGCGACCCCGGCGTCGAGCGCGGGCTCGACCCGGCGGCATCCCGTCGTTGAGTTGGGCCGTATTCGCAGTCGAGTTGGGTCTTGATCACGGCCGGCGGGACGAAGGCCCAACTCGGATTTGAACGAGGCCCAACTCAACGGGGAGGATCGCCCAACTCAACGGTGTGGTCGGGACGCATCGAGATCTCGACTGGCCGGTAGCCTCAGTCGCGTGACGCCCTCGTTCGACCTCGACCAGGACCACCTCGACCTGCGCGACTGGCTGCGCGGGTTCGCCGCCGACGTCGTCCGGCCGGCCGCGGCCGAGTGGGACGAGCGGGAGGAGTTCCCCTGGCCGGTGGTCGAGGAGGCCGCGAAGGCGGGCATCTACTCCGTCGACTTCATCCTCGCCCAGGCCCTCGACGAGACGGGGCTCGGCTTCCCGATCACGATGGAGGAGCTGTTCTGGGGCGACGCCGGCATCGGGCTCTCGATCGTCGGCACCTCCCTCGCGGCGGCGGGCGTGCGCGCCAACGGCACCGACGAGCAGGTCGCCGAGTGGGTGCCGGCGATGTACGGCACCCCGGGCGACCTCAAGCTCGGCGCGTTCTGCTCCTCCGAGCCCGACGCCGGCTCCGACGTCGGCGCGATGCGCACCCGGGCGACCTACGACGAGAAGGCCGACGAGTGGGTCATCGACGGCACCAAGACCTGGGCCACGAACGGCGGCATCGCCGACGTCCACGTCGTCACCGCCGTCGTCGACCCGGAGCTGCGCACCCGCGGCCAGGCGTCCTTCGTCGTCCCGCCCGGCACCAAGGGGCTCAGCCAGGGACAGAAGTTCCACAAGCACGGCATCCGCGCCTCGCACACCGCCGAGGTCGTGCTCGACCAGGTGCGTGTGCCCGGCCGCTGCCTGCTCGGCGGCAAGGAGCGGCTCGACGCCCGCCTGGCCCGCGCCCACGAGGGTGACGGCGCCCGCGGCAACGCCTCGATGGCGACCTTCGAGCGCACCCGGCCCGCGGTCGGCGCCCAGGCCATCGGCATCGCGCGGGCGGCGTACGAGGTTGCGCTCGACTACGCGAAGACCCGCGAGCAGTTCGGCAAGCCGATCATCGAGAACCAGGGCATCGCCTTCAAGCTGGCCGACATGGCCACCTCGATCGAGGCCTCGCGGCTGCTGGTCTGGCGCGCGGCCTGGATGGCGCGGCAGGGCAGGGCGTTCGAGAACGCCGAGGGCTCGATGTCGAAGCTGTTCGCGGGCGAGACCGCGGTCAGGGTGACCGGGGAGGCGATGCAGATCCTCGGCGGCAACGGCTTCACCCGCGAGTACCCCGTCGAGCGGATGGCCCGCGACGCCAGGATCTACACCATCTTCGAGGGCACCTCGGAGATCCAGCGGCTGGTCATCGCCCGCTCGGTGTCGGGGGCGCCGATCCGGTGACGGCCCGGCTCCCTCGGGCGCCGGGCCGTCGTGCGTCGTACGGGTGGAGATCAGGCGTTGCGGATGGCGGAGACGTCGAACTCGAGCTTGACCTTCTCGGAGACCAGCACGCCGCCGGTCTCGAGCGCGGCGTTCCAGGTCACGCCGTAGTCCTTGCGGTTGATGGCGGTGCCACCCTCGAAGCCGATCCGCAGGTTGCCGAACGGGTCCTTGGCGGAGCCGGCGAACTCGAAGGGCACGGTGACGGACTTGGTCACACCGTTGATGCTCAGGTCGCCGGTGATGACCCAGTCCTCGCCGTCGCGCTCGACCTTGGTGGAGGAGAAGGTGATCTCCTTGTTCTCGTCGGCGCTGAAGAAGTCCGCCGAGCGGAGGTGGGCGTCGCGGTCCGCGACGCCGGTGTCGATGCTGGCGGTCTGGATGGTGAGCTCGACGTTCGAGTTCTCGGGGTTTGCCGCGTCGACGTGCGCGGTGCCGGCGAACTCGGTGAACTGGCCGCGGACGGTGGTGACCATCGCGTGCCGGGCGCTGAAGCCGATCCGGGTATGGGTCGGGTCGATCGTGTAGTCGCCGGAGATGTCCTCGACGGCGGTGGTCGGGGCGTCGAACTGCTCGGCGGACTGGCGGTTGAAGAACGACATCGGGTGCTCCTGGTCGGGTAGGCGTTGTTGAACCTTTGATCACCTCAACTGGACCATGGTCCGGTTGATTCCCGGTAGCCGGAAGGTGTCCGGACATGCGTCGACCCCGCGGCCCGGGGCCGGCGGGGTCGTGCGCGTGGATGTGGAGCCGGATCAGGCGGCGTGGGTGGCGTGCGGCGCGTGGGTCCGTGGGGCCTCGACCCAGCGGGCCTCGAGGCGCTTGCGTCCGCGTACGTCCGTCACCGCGACCCAGCTCAGCACCAGGTCGTTCACCCCGTTGTTGGTCATGGAGTTCATCGTTGGACGCCTTTCGTTCACCTTCTGTTCATCTACAGTACCTCATACCCACTTCGACGGCCAGAGAACTGCCGAAATGGCTGGGCGTCCCCCACTCCAGGGGTCGTCGGGCGGCGCGCCGTGGGGATGCCGCTCCATTCGGCCGTTCCGGGCGAGGATGTGGGCGTGGCGCTCGACCTCCCCTGCCCCGGCTGCGGCACCCAGATGTACGCCGAGCAGGCACACAACCGCTGCCCGCGGTGCCGCTACATCGAGCCGTGCTGCGACGGCGCTCCCCAGGCGTACTGCGCCCGGCCCGCCACCGCCGAGTGAGCCAGCCCACCGCGACGACGAAGGTGGCGCCCGGTCGCCCAACCACTACCGTTGTCGGGTGAGCAACGAGGACACCGTGACCTTCGCCGACCTCGGGCTCGACGCGAAGGTGCTGAAGGCGCTCGACGACGTCGGCTACGAGACGCCCTCCCCGATCCAGGCCGCGACCATCCCGCCGCTGCTGGCCGGGCGCGACGTGGTCGGCCTCGCGCAGACCGGCACCGGCAAGACGGCGGCGTTCGCGCTGCCGATCCTGTCGCGGCTCGACCTGTCGCAGAAGACCCCGCAGGCGCTGGTGCTCGCGCCCACGCGCGAGCTCGCGCTCCAGGTGTGCGAGGCGTTCGAGCGCTACGCCGCGCACGTCAGGGGCGTGCACGTGCTGCCCGTCTACGGCGGGCAGGGGTACGGCGTGCAGCTCAGTGCGCTGCGGCGCGGCGTGCACGTCGTGGTCGGCACCCCGGGCCGGATCATGGACCACCTCGACCGGGGCACGCTCGACCTGACCGAGCTGCGGTTCCTGGTGCTCGACGAGGCCGACGAGATGCTCAACATGGGCTTCGCCGAGGACGTCGAGACGATCCTCGCGGACACCCCTGAGGACAAGAACGTCGCGCTGTTCTCGGCGACGATGCCGACGCAGATCCGACGGATCTCCTCGAAGTACCTCCGCGACCCGGAGGAGATCACGGTCAAGAGCCAGACCGCGACCGCCTCGAACATCGCCCAGCGCTACCTGATGGTGAGCTACCCGCAGAAGGTCGACGCGCTCACGCGCATCCTGGAGGTCGAGAACTTCGAGGGGATGATCGTCTTCGTCCGGACCAAGAACGAGACCGAGGCGCTCGCCGAGAGGCTCCGCGCCCGCGGCTTCTCCGCCGCCGCGATCAACGGCGACGTCGCGCAGGCCCAGCGCGAGCGCACGGTCAACCAGCTCAAGTCGGCCAAGCTCGACATCCTGGTCGCCACCGACGTCGCCGCCCGCGGCCTCGACGTCGAGCGGATCAGCCACGTCGTCAACTACGACATCCCCACCGACACCGAGTCCTACGTGCACCGGATCGGCCGCACCGGCCGGGCCGGTCGCAGCGGCGACGCGATCTCGTTCGTGACCCCGCGCGAGCGCTACCTGCTCAAGCACATCGAGAAGGCGACCCGCCAGCCGCTGACCCAGATGCAGCTGCCGTCGGTGGAGGACGTCAACGTCACCCGGCTCGCGCGGTTCGACGACGCGATCACCGAGGCGCTCACGCAGACGAGCCGGATCGAGCGGTTCCGCGACATCATCGGGCACTACGTGCGCGAGCACGACGTGCCCGAGGTCGATGTCGCCGCGGCGCTCGCCGTCGTCGCCCAGGGCGAGACGCCGCTGCTGCTCGACCCCGAGGCCGAGAAGCCGGTCCGCGCGCCCCGTCAGGAGCGCGACCGCCCCGAGCGCGGCGTCAGCCGCGAGCGGCGTGGACCGCGCGGCGACATCGCCATGGCGACGTACCGGATCAACGTCGGCAAGCGGCACAAGGTCGAGCCCCGCCAGATCGTCGGCGCCATCGCCAACGAGGGCGGCCTGCGCCGCGCCGACTTCGGCCACATCCAGATCCGGCCGGACTTCTCCCTCGTCGACCTGCCCGCCGACCTGCCCGGCGAGGTCTGGGACGCCCTGCGCCAGACCCGGATCTCCGGCAAGCTGATCGAGCTCCAGCGCGACACCGGCGCCCCCCGCGCCGAGGCCCGTCAGAGGAAGCCCCGCCACAAGCACCGTTGAGTTGGGCCGTATTCGCAGTCGAGTCGGGCGATGTTCCCGGCTGGGCCGGAACTCTCGCCCAACTCGCGTGGGACTGATGCCCAACTCAACGTCGGGGGCGGCGGCTGGTAGAACCGAGGGGTGCGCTCCCTCCTCCCGGTCGCCGTCCTCGTCCTCGCCACGACGAGCCTGACGGCGTGCACGTCCGAGGACCGGCCGAGCGGACCCGATCCGCAGGAGGCGGTGGACGCGCTGGCCGCGGGGCTGCAGTCCGGCGACCTGTCCGGGGTCGCCTTCACCGGGAGTACGCCGGACCCGACCGCCGAGCTCGGCAGGGTCGTCGAGGGGATGGGCGACGTCGAGCCCGTCGTCGCGGCGGGCGCCGCCGAGGAGGCCGGTGGGACCGCGAACGCGGCGCTGCGCTGGACCTGGCCGCTGGCCGGCGACGAGTGGACCTACACGACCGAGGTCGAGCTCACCGAGGGCGACGGAGAGTGGCAGGTCGCCTGGTCGCGCGAGCTCGTCCAGCCGCGCCTGGGGAAGGCGGCGGTCCTCGACGTCACCCCGATCGGCGGTGCGCGCGGGCCGATCATGGGCGCCGGCGGCGTCGCGCTGGTGACCCAGCGGCCGGTGGTGCGGTTCGGGATCGACCGGTCGCAGGTCCCGGCGGCCCGGGCGGGGCAGTCGGCCGAGCGGCTCGCCCGTCTGGTCGGCGTGGACGCGGCGCCGTACGTCAAACAGGTGAGGGCCGCGGGCGACCAGGCGTTCGTCGAGGCGATCGTGCTCCGCAAGGACGACGTGCCGCGGGCGGTGGCGCGGGGGTACGACGCCATCCCGGGCGCGCTCGCGGTCCCCGACGACATCCCGCTGGCGCCGACGCGCGGGTTCGCCGCGCCGATCCTCGGCACCGTCGGCCCGGTGACCGCGGAGATGGTCGAGAAGGAGCCGGACCGCTACCAGGTCGGCGACGTCGCGGGCCTCTCCGGCCTGCAGGCGCGGTACGACGAGCAGCTGAGCGGCGTCGACGGCGTGGTCGTCGACGCGGTGGCCAGGGACGGCAGCGAGAGGGAGCTGTTCCGGGTCGCCGCCCGGCCCGGTCCGGCACTCCGGCTGACCATGGACGCGCGGCTCCAGTCGCTCGCCGAGGGCCTGCTCGCCGACGTCGGCCCGGCCAGCGCGCTGGTCGCGATCCGCCCGTCGACCGGCGCGATCCTCGCCGCGGCGAACGGGCCGGGCACCGACGGCTACAACGTCGCCACCTACGGGCAGATCGCGCCCGGATCGACGTTCAAGAGCGTCAGCAGCCTGGCGCTGCTGCGGGCCGGGCTGACGCCGGACTCGAGGGTGCCGTGCTCGACGTCGGTGGTGGTGAACGGCAAGCGGTTCGAGAACTACGACGGCTACCCGAGCGGCGCGCTCGGCGACATCGCGCTGCGTACGGCGATCGCCAACTCGTGCAACACCGCGGTGATCTCGCAGCGCGGCAGGCTCGGCAAGGGCGACCTCGCCGCGGCGGCCGCCACGCTCGGCGTCGGGATCGACCACGATCTGGGCTTCCCGGCGTACTTCGGCAGCGTCGAGCCGCCCGCCTCGGGGACCGAGGCCGCGGCCGACCTGATCGGCCAGGGCACGGTGCTGGCGTCGCCGATGGCGATGGCGACCGTGATCGCCTCGATCCAGGCCGGCCGGACCGTCGTGCCCCGGCTGGTGAGATCCGTCGACGTGTCGGTGCCCGAGGACGCCGAGCCGCTGACCGGGCAGGAGGCCGGGCAGCTCCGCTCGATGCTGCGCGCGGTGGTGACCTCCGGCAGCGGCACCGGCCTGCTCGACGTACCCGGGCCGCCGGTGATCGCGAAGACCGGCACGGCCGAGTTCGAGCGCGGCGGCAGGCTGCTCACGCACGCCTGGATGATCGCGGCGCAGGGCGACCTCGCGGTGGCGGTGTTCGTCGACGTCGGCTCGTCCGGCTCCGGCACCGCCGGGCCGATCCTGGAGGCGTTCCTGCGGGGGGCGTGACCAGGCCGCGACCCCCGCCGGCCGCATTAGCCGCGCGCGGGCAGGGTGCGGGCGACGTCCTCGGGCATCGGCTCGTAGTGGGCGAAGGACCGGGTGAAGACGCCCGAGCCGTGGGTGGAGGAGCGTAGGTCGACCGCGTAGCGGACCAGCTCGGTCTGGGGCACCTCGGCCTGCACCGACGTGCGGTCCTCGCCGACCTTGTCGGTGCCGAGCAGCCGGCCGCGGCGCGAGGACAGGTCGCTCATCACCGGGCCGACCAGGTCGTCGGGTACGACGACCGAGACGGTGTCGTAGGGCTCGAGCATGGTCACGGTCGTGGCCGCCGCGGCCTCGCGCAGCGCGAGCGCGCCGGCGGTCTGGAAGGCCAGGTCGGAGGAGTCGACGCTGTGCGCCTTGCCGTCGAGCAGCGTCACCCGGAGGTCGACCATCGGGTGCCCGAGCCGGCAGCCCTTCTCCATCTGGGCGCGCACGCCCTTCTCGACGCTCGGGATGAACTGCCGCGGCACGGCGCCGCCGACCACCTTGTCGACGAACTCGAAGCCCGAGCCCTCGGGCAGCGGCTCGACCTCGATGCTGCACACGGCGTACTGACCGTGGCCGCCGGACTGCTTCACGTGCCGGCCGAGCCCGGTCGCCCGCCCGGCGAAGGTCTCGCGCAGCGACACCACGAACGGCACCTGGTCGACGTGCACGCCGTACCGCTCGGTGAGCCGCTCGACGGTGACCTCCGCGTGCGACTCGCCCATGCACCACAGCACCAGCTGGTGGGTCTCGGCGTTGTTCTCGATCCGCAGCGACGGGTCCTCGGCCGCGAGCCGGGCGAGCGCCTGCGAGAGCTTGTCCTCGTCCTGCTTGGTGTGCGCGACGATCGCGACCGGCAGCAGCGGCTCGGGCATGCTCCAGGGCCGCAGCACCCGCGGCTCGTCGACGCCGGAGAGGGTGTCGCCGGTCTCGGCGCGGCTGAGCCGGCCGATCGCGCAGAGGTCGCCCGCGACCACCTGCTCGGCCGGCGCGAGCTGCCTGCCGAAGGGGTGGGACAGCGCGCCGACCTTCTCGTCCTCGTCGTGGTCCTCGTGGCCGGCGTCCGCGCCGAAGAACGACGCGAAGTGGCCCGACACGTGCACCGGCTGCTCCGGGTCGAGGGTGCCGGAGAAGACGCGCACCAGGCTGAGCCGTCCGACGTACGGGTCGCTCGTCGTCTTCACGACCTCGGCGACCAGCGGGCCCGACGGGTCGCACGCGATCGGGCCGGCGGCCGCCCCGGTGGGCAGGAACACGTCGGGGGAGGGGTGCTCGGCCGGCGACGGGAAGCCGCGCACGGCGAGGTCGAGCAGCTCGGTGCAGCCGACGCCGGTCACCGAGCAGACGGGTACGACGGGGTGGAAGGTCGCCCGCGCCACGGCGCGCTCGAGGTCGTCGACGAGCACCTTCTCATCGATCTCCTCGCCGCCGACGTACCGCTCCATCAGCGTCTCGTCCTCGGACTCCTCGATCACCGCCTCGATCAGCTCGCCGCGCAGCCCGGTCTCCTCGGCCGGCGCCAGCAGGCCGGTCAGGCCGGTGATGTCGCTGCCGGAGCGGATCGGCACGTAGAGCGGCACGACCTTGCCGCCGGTGGCGTCGCCGAAGGCCGCCCGGGCCTGGCGGAGCACCCCGTCGTAGTCGGCACGCGCCTGGTCCAGCTTGGTGATCACGACGACGCGCGGCATGCCGACCGCGGCGCACTCGCGCCACAGCGAGCGGGTGCCCTCGTCGACGCCCTCGTTCGCGGCGACGACGAACAGGGCGCAGTCGGCCGCGCGCAGCCCGGCGCGCAGCTCACCGACGAAGTCGGCGTACCCGGGGGTGTCGATCAGGTTCACCTTGGTGCCCTCGTGCACCAGCGGCGCGACCGCGAGGGAGATGGTGCGCCCGTGCGCGTGCTCGGCCTCCTCGAAGTCGGTCACGGTGGTGCCGTCGCGCACGGAGCCGGCGCGAGGGATCGCGCCCGAGGCGGCGAGCAGGGTCTCGGTGAGGGTGGTCTTGCCGGAGCCCGCGGGGCCCACCAGCACGACGTTCCGGATCCGGTCCGGGCTGCTCGCCCCCAGATCTTGGCCGGTTGCTCTCCGGTTGCTGCCGCCCTTGTCCGCCATGGTGATTCCTCCTGGTCCGAGAGAACCCCCGATCGGCCGGGAGCGCAAGGGTCTCTCGGCCCCTCTCGTGCGAGCGCGGTCGCGGTGGACGACGCGGGGGCCCCGGCAGTGCCGGGGCCCCCGCCCCTTCGCGGCCTGCGCCGGACCGGCGACGAGGGGGTGTGCCGGAGCGGCCCGGGAAGGGACGAACCCCTCGCTGCATGGGGTCAGCAAGGGGTTCTTGCCGACAACTAGGTGCTCCCTCCGAAGTCGACCTGCCTAGCGTGGCACGTCCCGGATGACCTGTCAGCGTTTCCCTCGTTCCGGGGTGCCAAGATGGCCCCATGAACGGACTCGACCTCCTCGGCCCGGACCAGCGCGGGCTCTACATCGGCGGCACCTGGCGCGCGGCCGAGGGCGACCGGCGCCTCGACGTGATCGACCCGGCCGACGGTTCGGTGCTCACCGACGTCGCGGACGCCTCGGTCCCCGACGCGCTCGACGCCCTCGACGCCGCCGTCGCGGCCCAGGAGTCGTGGGCGCGGACGCCGGCGCGCGAGCGCGGCGAGATTCTGCGGACGGCGTTCGAGGCGATCACCGCGCGCGCCGACGACTTCGCGCACCTGATGAGCCTGGAGATGGGCAAGACCGTCGCCGAGGCCCGGGGCGAGGTGGGGTACGGCGCGGAGTTCTTCCGCTGGTACGCCGAGGAGGCCGTCCGCATCCACGGCCGCTGGATGCAGGCGCCGGCCGGCGGCTCGCGGCTGCTCACGATCAAGAAGCCGGTCGGCCCGTGCCTGTTCATCACCCCGTGGAACTTCCCGCTCGCGATGGGCACCCGCAAGATCGGGCCGGCCATCGCCGCCGGCTGCACGATGGTCGTCAAGCCGGCCAGCCAGACGCCGCTGACCATGCTCGCGCTGGCCGCGGTGCTCGCCGAGGCCGGCCTGCCCGGCGGCGTGCTCAACGTCGTCACGACCAGCCACACCGGCGAGTTCAGCCAGGCGCTCCAGGGCGACGACCGGCTGCGCAAGGTGAGCTTCACCGGCTCCACCGGCGTCGGCAAGGTGCTGGTCCGGCAGTCCGCCGACCAGCTCCAGCGGCTGAGCATGGAGCTCGGTGGCAACGCGCCCTTCCTCGTCTTCGAGGACGCCGACGTGGACGCCGCCGTCGACGGCGCGATGGTCGCCAAGATGCGCAACATGGGCGAGGCCTGCACCGCCGCCAACCGGTTCCTCGTGCACTCCTCGGTCGCCGAGGAGTTCGCCGACAAGCTCGGCAAGCGGATGGGCGGCCTCACCGTCGGCCGCGGCCAGACCGAGGGCGTGGACGTCGGACCGCTCATCGACGAGTCGGCCGTCGAGAGCGTCGGCCAGCTGGTCACCGACGCGATCCACGGCGGCGCGCGCGTGGTGACCGGCGGCACCGCGCCCGAGGGCCCGGGCTACTTCTACCCGCCGACCGTGCTGCTCGACGTACCGGTCGACGCGGAGATCAACGTGCAGGAGATCTTCGGCCCGGTCGCGCCGATCTCCACCTTCGAGACCGAGGAGGAGGCGGTCCGCCGGGCCAACGACACCGAGTACGGCCTCGCGTCCTACGTCTACACGCGCGACCTGGCCCGCACGATCCGCGTCGCCGAGTCGCTGGACTTCGGCATGGTCGGCATCAACTCCGGCCTGATCTCCAACCCGGCGGCCCCCTTCGGCGGCATGAAGCAGAGCGGCTTCGGCCGCGAGGGCGGCTTCGAGGGCATCGAGGAGTACCTCGAGACGACGTACGTCGCCCTGCCGGCGGGCTGATCCCGCTCAAGTCCGCTGCTGCGCGAGCTGGACCAGCCAGGCATCCCAGCCGCGCATCAGCGGGTCGCGGCCGCGCACCGGCCGGTCGTCCGACGACCAGTAGCCGAAGACGTCGTCGCCGTCCGGGGCCGGGTTGACCAGGCGCATCGTGACGGGGAGCCCGGCCACGCCGACCGCGGTCATCGCGGCGCCGGCGAGGCGCTCGACGTCCTCGCCGTACCGCCCGATGGTGAGCCGGTCGGGCGCCACGGATCCGCCCGGGAACGCGACGCGGAGGTCGAGCAGCACGTGCCCGTCGCGGCGCTCGAGCCGCCAGGTCGACGCGGGGGCGGGGAGGACCCCGGAGGCCACCGTGCGCGCGGTGCCCTGGAACAGGGTCACGTCGGTCGGCGACACGCGGCCGGCGACCACGAACGCGCTGTCGCCGGTGCGGAAGGTCCAGACCGTGTCGTCGAAGCCGTAGCCGATCCGGCTGGCCTCGCCGACGTCGGGCAGGATGCCGGCGCCCGAGTCGAGCTCGATCGACTCCAGGCCCGGCTCGAAGCGGTACCGGACGCTGCCGAGCATGGCCGCGGTCGTCGTGAGCCAGTTGCCGAGCACCTCGGCCTCGTCGGAGCTCCCCGCGAACGAGTCGTCGACCGTCAGCCGGTCCGCGTCGTTCTCGGCCGGCACCAGGTCGAGGCGGTACGACGGGTAGTCCTGCTCGTCGGCGACCCGGTCGATCGCGGCGATCAGCCGGCTCAGCTCGCGCACCGAGCTCGCGTCGTTGTAGGTCACCGTGATCGCGGCGCCGGTGTCCGCCGACGGCGTGGCGACCTTCGACGAGGTCACCTGGTCGATCCGGTTGAGGCGGGTCTGCACCGTGTTCGCCTGGTCGAGCGCGCCGGAGCAGGCGCCGAGGAGCGCGAGCGGCAGCACCGCAGCCACGACCAGGGCGGGTGCGCGCACGACCGCCCTTCGCCCCCCGAAGGTTCCCATGCGGAGAATGGTGACCCATCGGGGCGGGTCCGCGGGCGGGAATCGACAATGAACGTCATGGACCTCACCGCCTCCGCCGCGGAGCAGTACCGCGCCTTCGCCCTCGACGCGCGGGGCTACTCGCCCTGCTTCGACGACTGGGCGACCCGGGTCGCCGAGGATGCCGAGGTGCTCGCCTGGATCGAGCGGCTGCCGCTGTCGAAGCAGCAGCCGAACCTCGTCTTCGCGGCCGCCCGCTGGCACGGTGTGCCCGCGCCGGGGCCGTACGCCGGGCTGCGCGACGTCCTGCTCGGCGACGACGGTGTCGTCGTCGACACGATCCTGACGCGGTCGACCCAGACCAACGAGGTCGGCCGGCTGGCGACGCTGGTGCCGGCCTTCGCCCGGTTCGACGGGCCGCTGGCGCTGATCGAGGTCGGCGCCAGCGCCGGACTCAACCTGTTCCCCGACCGCTACTCCTACTCGTGGGGCGGCTCTGAGATCGGGGTCGGCCCGCTGCTCGCCGCTGCCGTCTCCGGGCCGGCGCCGCTGCCCTCGTCCGTGCCGGCGATCTCCTGGCGTGGCGGCGTCGACCTCAACCCGCTCGACGTCACCGACGCCGACCAGATGCGCTGGCTGACGAACCTGGTCTGGCCCGAGCACGACGAACGCCGCGCGCGCCTGGTCCGGGCGATCGAGGTCGCCCGTGCCGACCCGCCCCGGCTGGTCCGCGGCGACCTGCTCGACGAGCTGCCCGCGCTGGTGGCCGAGGCCGGCCGCCACGGGACGGTCGTGGTGTTCCACAGTGCCGTGGCGGCGTACCTCTCGGCCGCGGAGCGGGACCGGCTCCAGGAGCTGATGGCCGGGCTCGTCGCCGACGGGCGGTGCCACTGGGTCAGCAACGAGGCGCCGCAGGTGCTGCCGGCCGTCACCGCGACGGCCGCCGTGCCGGACGACGCGCGCGGGTTCGTGCTCGGCATCGACGGGCGGGCGGTTGCGCTGGCGCACGGCCACGGGAGCTGGATCCGCTGGCTCGCTTGACCTGGAGTCGACGGGAGCTTGTCGGATGGTCACGTGCGCGCCGTGCGACTGCACGAGTTCGGTCCCCCGAGCGCCTCGTCCTCGAGCTCGAGCTGGAGTCCCCCGGTCGCCTCCGACCGGGCGCGCGAGCTGCTCCGCCCCGAGGTTGTCCGCCGAAACCCGACCGACACGCCGTGCCTCGTCGGCGTGTCGGTCGGGTTTCTCCGGTCAGCCGGTGAAACCCGACGCGTGCTGACCCCGCGATGAAATCGGTGGGCGTTGTCGGTCGTTGCGTCCAGACTGGCTGCGAGGAGGAGTGATGACCGACGTTCGCGAGCCTGCCACGAGCCGGAGGCTGCCGCGCGCCCTGCACCCGTTCCGCCATGCGGCGTACCGGCGGCTGGCCGTGGCGCTCGTGCTCGCCACGTTCGCCGGCGGCGTGTGGACGGTCGGGCTCGTGTGGGAGGTCATCCGGATCGGCGGCGGGCCGGCGCAGCTCTCGGTCGTCGCGACCGCGAGCGCGGTGGGCGTGATCCTGCCGGCGCTGCTCGGGGGCGTGGTCGCCGACCGGGTGCCCCAGAAGGCGATCCTGCTCGGCGTCGCGGCGATCGAGCTCCTCTGCATGGGCACGGTCGCGCTGCTGTCGGTCGCCGGCGTCACCGCGATCTGGCAGCTGGGACTGGTCGGCTTCGTCATCGGCGCGGCGATGGCGTTCTACTACCCGGCGTACTCCGCGTGGCTGCCGGCGCTGGTGCCCGAGGAGGACCTGCTCCAGGTCAACGGCTTCGAGGGCATGATCCGCCCCACGATCGGCCAGGCGGTCGGCCCGGCGGTCGCCGGCGCCGTGGTCGGCGCCGCCTCGCCGGGCGCCGCGCTCACGGTCGCGGCGCTGTCCGCGCTCGCCGGGCTGCTCGCGCTGACGACGGTGCCGTTGACCCCGGTCCGCCGCGAGGCCGACGCCGGCCCGTCGACGGTGTGGCATGACCTGCGGGAGGGCTTCGCCTACATGTGGCGCACGCCGTGGCTGCTCGCGACGCTGCTGTTCGCCTCGGTGATGGTCTTCGTGACGATGGGCCCGCTCGAGGTGCTGGTGCCGTTCCTGATCAAGGACCGCCTCGGCGGCGGCCCGGGCAACCACGCCCAGGTGCTGGCGGCGTTCGGCATCGGCGGCGCCGTCGGCTCCCTCGTGATGGCCTCGCTGCGGCTGCCGCGCCGCTATCTCACCTCGATGAACCTGATGTGGGGCCTCGGCTGCCTCCCGATGGTGGTGATGGGCGTCGCGACCCAGATCTGGCAGGTCGTGGCCGCGGCGTTCGTGCTCGGCCTGGTCTTCGCCGCGCCGATGGTGATCTGGGGGACGCTGCTCCAGCGCCGGGTGCCGCCGCACCTGCTCGGCCGGGTCGCCTCGCTCGACTTCTTCGTCTCGATCAGCCTGATGCCGATCTCGATGGCCATCGCCGGCCCGGTCTCGGAGGCCCTCGGCCTGCGCACCACGTTCCTCATCGCCGGCGTCGTCCCGGCGGTCGCCGCGATCGTGGCGATCCTGGCCGCCCGGCTGCCGCGGGACGAGGTTGCGCATCCGCTGTGAGGTGTGTGTCGGGATCCCCGGCTGACCGGGGATCCCTGACGTTGTCAGGGGTTGCAACGGCCGACAACGTCAGGTTTCCCCGGCTGACCGGGGATCCCGACAGCCACTCACCCGGGTCAGGCCACGCCGAGGCTGCCGGCCAGCGCGGACCGGGAGCGGATGCCGAGCTTGCGGTAGACGTGCGAGAGGTGCCACTCGACCGCCTTGACGGTGACGATCAGCTCGCCGGCGATCTCGCGGTTGGTCAGCCCGGTCGCGGCCAGCCGGGCGACCCGGCGCTCGGCGGTGGTCAGCGCGGCGAGCGCCTCGCCCAGCACGGGGCGGGCGGGCTCGCCCATCCGGTCGAGCAGCCGGCGTACCCGTCCCTGCAGCGGCCACAGCTCCTCGCGCCCGGCGTAGTCCTCGGCGGCGCGGAGCAGCGCCAGCGCCTCGCGGGCCTCGTCGTCGCGACCGGACAGGAGCAGCAGCCCGGCCAGGTCGGTGTCGATCTGCGCGGCCAGTCGCGCGGCCGGCGTGGCGGCCAGGGCGGCCCGGGCCTCGCCCAGTGCGTCCGTGCGGTCGGTGTGCACGTCGACGGTCGCGAGGGTGCGCAGCCCCTGGGCGATCGCGTACGGCGAGCACGCCCCTCGCGCGAGCGTCAGGTGCTCGCGCGCCAGCACGACGGCCTCGGCGCGGCGGCCCATCCGGACCGAGGCCAGGGCGGCGGCCGCGCGCCAGGGCAGCAGGTAGGGGTCGTCGTCGAGCGCGGTCAGCGCGCCGACGCGGGCGTAGTGTCCGCACGCGGTCTCGGGGTCGCCGGCCGCCGCCGCGAGCTCGCCGCGGCCGAAGTGCGCAATTGCGCCGATCAGACCGCGCCGGTCCAGCATCGGGCGGATCGACTCGCCGACGGCGTACGCCTCGTCCAGCTCGCCGCGCGCGAGCCGGCAGTCGAGCGCGGTCGTCAGCAGGGCCGCCCGGTGCAGGTCGTCGAGCTCGGTCCAGTGGCGCCGGCGCGCGTCCTCGAGGTCGGCGAGCGCGGCGGTGACCTCGCCGGCGCGGGCGCGCGCGAACGCGCGGGTGAGCAGGTCGTGCGAGAGGCGGCGGTCGTCCCGAGCCGAGGCCTCGGCGAGATCCGCCTGGGGCGTCAGCATGGGTGCCACCCTAGGAACGCCGGCAGGGCGGCGTGCCGGAACGCGGCGAACCGGGGCCAGCGGTCCAGTCAGGTCCGGTCTGGGAGCGACGCCGGCTCGTGGTCGGCGGGCAGCCGCGCCGGCAGCCCGAACCTCTCGAACAGGGTGTGGTCGAAGAACGCCGACACATGCCTGACCCGGTCGCCGTCGAGCTCCAGCACCTGGAGCTGGAACGGGGCGAAGTCGCCCTCGGGCGTGCGCATGTAGAGGCCGTACGCCGGCTGGCCGTTGGCCCGGGTCGGCAGCATCGGCATGTCGTGGGCGCCGCCGGGGCACTCGCTGCCGATCAGCCAGCCGATGTCCTCCGCGCCCTTGAACCAGCTCGTGAACGGAGGCATGTCCCACGTCGCCTCGGCGGTGAGCAGGCCGACGATCGAGTCGATGTCCTTGCGCCAGAACGCGTCGACGTACCTCTCCAGGAGCCGCTCCTGCGCGGGCGTGAGCTCGTCGCGGACGGTGTCCTCGGTGAGGCCGCGCTCGGCGAGCTGCGCGTGTGCGCGCTGGAGGGCGGAGTTCACGGCCGCGGTCGAGGTGTCGAGCGCCTCGGCGACCTCGGCGGCCGACCAGCGCAGCACGTCGCGCAGGATCAGCACCGCGCGCTGCCGGGCCGGCAGGTGCTGGAGCGCCGCGACGAACGCGAGCCGGATCGAGTCGCGCTCGGCGACGACGACGGCCGCGTCGGGCACCGGCTCCAGCCACGCGATCTCGTGGTCGGTCTCGAGCGCGTCGCCGGCGATCGCCTCGGGCGTCCCGATGCCGGCCGGCAGCGGCCGGCGCGGCCGGCCCTCGAGGCTGGTCAGGCACACGTTGGTCGCGATCCGGTACAGCCAGGTGCGGACCGACGAGCGGCCCTCGAACGCACCGGCGGCCTTCCAGGCGCGCAGGAACGTCTCCTGCACCAGGTCCTCGGCCTCGTGCACGCTGCCGGACATCCGGTAGCAGTGCGCGAGCAGCTCGCGCTGGTAGCGCTGGGTCAGCGTGGGGAAGTCGTCGAGCTCGGTCGTCGTCATGGGGCTCCATCCTCGTGCAGAAGAGGACCGGCGTCGATCCGCCTCCCCGCCGCGGCGAGCCGCAGCGCCCTCTCGGCAGCGGGTACGGCGAGCGCCCGGTCGGCCGGGACCAGCCCGACCCGGGTGCGGCGATCGAGCAGGTCGTCGACGTCGGCCGCGCCCTCGTGGGTGACGCCGAAGACCAGCTCGGCGAGGGTGACCGGGACGCCCTCGGCGATCGGCGCGAGCAGCTCCTCGTCGGCGAGCCCGGTCAGCTCGCGGGCGTCGTCGAGCACGAGCGCGGCGTCGGTGCCGAAGCGGCGGACCAGCCGCGGCGGCAGCTCCAGCGCGGCCAGCTCCTCCCGGGAGGCGGCGCCGAGCAGCGGCAGGCTGCGGGTGCGGCACGGGCCGGCTTCGAGGCGGACGTGCTCGACGGCGGCGTCGACCGCGTCCTCGGCCATCTTGCGGTAGGTCGTGAGCTTGCCGCCGACGACCGTGATCACGCCCGAGGAGCTGGTGAGGACCGCGTGCCTGCGGGAGAGGTCGGCCGTGGAGCCGTCGTCGGAGTGCAGGAGCGGTCGCAGCCCGGCGTACGCCCCGACGACGTCGCCGCGGTGCAGCTGGTGGGAGAACGCCGCCGAGACGACGTCGAGCAGGAACCCGATCTCGGGCTCCGACGGCTCGGGCACGTCGGGCACCTCGCCCTCGACCGGCTCGTCGGTGAGGCCGGCGTAGACGGTGCCGTCGGGCTGGGGGAGGACCAGCACGTATCGGTTGGTCTCGCCCGGGACCGGACAGAACACCGAGACGGTGAGGCCGGGCAGCGAGTCCTGTCGCAGCACCAGGTGGGTGCCGCGGCTGGGTCGCAGGGCGATGCCCTCGACGAGGGTGTCCGCCCAGACGCCGGTGGCGTTGACGACCGCGCGGGCGGTGACCGTGTGCGTCTCTTCGGTGAGCTCGTCGCGCAGGACGACGCTCGTCGCGGTGGTGGACAGCACTCGGGCGTGCGTGCGCACGTGGGCGCCGTACGCCGCCGCCGTCCGGGCGACCGTCGTGACCAGCCGGGCGTCGTCCTCGAGCTGGCCGTCCCAGCCGAGCATCGCGCCGCGCAGTCCGGCGGGCCGGAGCGCGGGCACGAGGCGGAGCGCCTCGGTGGCGGTGAGGTGGCGCGGCTTCGGCAGGGTCCTGGCGGCGGTGCCGGCGCCGCGGCGGAGCAGGTCGCCGGCGACCAGGCCGCTGCGGGTGAGGAGCGTCTGGACGCGGCTGGCGCTCGAGGAGAGCGGCACCAGCATCGGCATCGGCCGGGTCAGGTGGGGAGCGGTGACCTCCATCAGGATGCCGCGCTCGACCGCGCTCTCGTGGGCGACGCCGACCTGGCCCCGGGCGAGGTAGCGCAGGCCGCCGTGCACCATCTTCGAGGACCAGCGCGAGGTGCCGAAGGCGAGGTCGTGCGCGTCGACCGCCAGCACCGAGAGGCCGCGGGTGACCGCGTCGAGCGCGACGCCGGCGCCGGTGATGCCGAGCCCGATCACGACGAGGTCGACGTCGGTGGGCGCCCCGGCCAGGCCGGGGGTGATGCGCTCGCTCATCGCTCGAGGCTCCTCGTCAGCGCGAGCGCCAGCTCGGCGTCCAGCTCCTCGGCGGAGACCTGGTCGTCGACCATGGTGTGCGCCGAGAGCACGAACCCGTGGGCGGCGAGCAGCATCGCGCGCGCCATCGCGTCCGGGCTGCCGTCGCGGACGGCGCCCTCGGCCTGGGCCTCGCGGAGCGCGGCGACGGTGAGCTCGAGGATGCCGTCCTGCGAGCGGCCGCGACGGGAGAAGAGGTAGGGGAGGATCAGCTCGGGGTCGAGGTCCACGATGCGCACGAACAGCTCGTTCTCGCGCAGCCGCTGCACGGTGCCGACGATGTCGCCGACGAGGCGCTCGACGGTCGGGGTGTCCGGGTCCCGCTCGGCCAGGCTCGCGGCGACGACCGCCCCCCATTCGCGGGTCATCAGGTCGCCGAGCAGCTGCGGCATGTCCGCCCAGGTGCGGTAGATCGTCATCCGCGAGACGCCGGCGCGGCGGGCGACCTCGGTGAGCGTCGTACGCCGCCAGCCCACGTCGAGGATGCAGTCGCGCGCCGCGTCGAGATACGCGTCGCGGGGCTCGGGTCTGTCCTCGGTGTTGTGACGAAGTGACGTCATATGTCACAGTGTAACGCATGTCGTCGAATCAGCAGAGCGTCGAGATGCATCCCTCCCGCTGGGGCGACCCGGCCCGCGCCGCCGCCCTCCCCGAGGCCACCCGCGGCCTGGTCGAGCTGGTCTTCGGGGTCGACGACCGCCCCGCGGTCGAGGCGCCGCCGCTCGCCGCGCCGGTGATCGACACGGCGGTGCTGGCGGCGCTCGCCGCCGCCGTCGGCGCGGAGCACGTCCGCACCGACGACGAGACCCGCCGGCTGCGCACCCGCGGCAAGTCGACGCCGGACCTGCTGCGCGCCCGTGCCGGCGACCTCGCCGACGCACCTGACGCCGTCGTCCGCCCGGGCTCGCACGACGAGGTCGCGGCCGTGCTCGCCATCGCCGTCGAGCACCACCTCGCCGTCGTCCCGTTCGGCGGCGGCACCTCGGTCACCGGCGGCCTGGTCGCCGCTCGCGAGGGGTACGCCGGGGTGCTCAGCCTCGACCTCGTGCGGATGAGGCGGCTGGTCTCGGTCGACCACGTCTCGATGACCGCCGTGCTCGAGCCCGGGCTGCGCGGGCCCGAGGCGGAGGCGCTGCTGGCGGCCGAGGGGCTGACGCTCGGGCACTACCCGCAGTCGTGGGAGTACGCCTCGATCGGCGGCTTCGCCGCCACCCGCTCCAGCGGCCAGTCCAGCGCCGGGTACGGCCGCTTCGACTCCCTGGTCGTCGGCCTCACCGTGGCCACGCCGCGGGGCCGGATCGACCTCGGCAGCGCGCCGGCCAACGCCGCCGGACCCGACCTGCGCCAGCTCTTCCTCGGCTCCGAGGGCACCTTCGGCGTGATCACCGCCGTGACCGTCCGGGTGCGCAGGCTCCCCGAGACGAAGGTCTACGAGGGCTGGCGCTGGCCGTCCTTCGCCGACGGCGCCGCCGCGATGCGCACGCTCGCGCAGTCCGGCCTGCTGCCGACGACGATCCGCCTCTCCGACGAGTCCGAGACCGCGATCAACCTCGCCGACCCGGGGGCCATCGGGGGGTCCGGATCCGCGGGCTGCCTGATGGTCACCGGCTACGAGGGCGACCCGGCCGCGGTCGAGGCCAAGCGGGCCGCGGTCACCGCCGTGCTGGCCGGCCGCGGCGGCGAGGGCGCCGGCACCGCGCCGGGGGAGAGGTGGGCGCAGGGGCGGTTCGACGCGCCGTACCTCCGGGACTCGATGCTCGACGCCGGCGTCCTCGTGGAGACCCTGGAGACGGCGACCTTCTGGTCGAACCTCGATCGGCTGTACGCCGACGTGCGGGCCGCGCTGACGAGCGCGCTGAGTCCTTCTCCGGGCGACCCGTCGATCGTGCTGTGCCACATCTCGCACGTCTACGAGACCGGCTGCTCGCTCTACTTCACCGTCGCCGCGAAGGAGGCCGCCGACCCGCTGGCGCAGTGGGGGCGGGCGAAGGCCGCGGCGAGCGACGCGATGATCGCGGCCGGCGCGACCATCACCCACCACCACGCGGTCGGCACCGACCACAAGCCGTGGTTCGCGCGGGAGGTCGGGCCGCTCGGCGTCTCGGTGCTGCGCGCGGTGAAGGCCGACCTCGACCCCACCGGCATCCTCAACCCGGGGGTGCTGATCCCGTGAAATCACCCCACGAAAAGCCTCGCTTCGCTCCCCTTTCCGCGGGGACCCCGGAAAGGCGTCGCTCCTTCACCTTCCTGGTCAACCCCGCCTCGGGCGGCGGCGCCGCACCCGGTGCCGTCGTGCCGGTCGCCCGGCTGCTGCGCGAGGCCGGCGCGACCGTCGACGTCACCTACTCGCCCGGCCCGCACGCGATGGTCGCGCTCGTCGACGAGGCGGTCGGCCGCGGCGACGTGGTCGTCTCCGTCGGCGGCGACGGCATGCTCTCCTCGCTCGCCGGGCTGGTCTCCGCGCGCGGCGGGACGCTCGGCGTACTCCCTGCCGGCCGCGGCAACGACTTCGCCCGGATGCTGGGGCTGCCGGACTCGCCCGCCGACCAGGCGCAGCTGCTGCTGGGCGGTCAGGTGCGGCGAGTCGACCTGCTCGCGGTGTCCGTCGCGGGCTCGCGCCGCGTGGTGGCCGGCTCGGTGTACGCCGGCGTCGACGCCCGCGCCGCCGAGATCGTGGACCGCGCGACCTGGTTGCCGCGCCGGCTGCAGTACCCCTATGCCGCGCTCCGCTCGCTCGCGACCTACCAGCCCGGCCGCTACCGGGTCGCGGTCGACGGCATCGAGCACGAGTACGCCGCGGCGACGGTCGTCGTCGCGAACTCGGCGTACTACGGCAAGGGCATGAAGATCGCGCCGTCCGCCTCGGTCGAGGACGGCGTGCTCGACGTCGTCGTGATCGAGGCCGCCTCGCGGCTGGCCCTGATGCGCTCGCTGCCGCAGGTCTACGACGGCGCCCACGTCTCGCTGGCCGAGGTGACGGTGCTCTCCGGCAGGCAGGTGGAGGTCCGCGGCACCTCCCGCTCGGCCATCCCGATGGGCGCCGACGGCGAGCCGCTCGGCCCGCTGCCCCAGCTCGGCGCCGCGCCTGCGGTCGTCGAGGTCGTCCCCGGGGCGCTGGCGGTCCTCTGCTCCCCCATGTAACGCCGGGTTACTTCTTGTTCCCACCAGGTTGCAACACCGTGGGAACAAGCGGTAACCCGGCGTTACAAGCGCAGGCCGGCCACGAACGCGGCGACGGCCCGGGCGACCTCGTCGTGGGAGCCGAGCATCGCGTGGTCGGCGCCGGGGACCTCGAACACCTCGGCACCGGTCGAGCGGGAGGCGGCCGAGGACCAGAACGGGTCGCCGGTGCCGCCGACGAGGAGGACCGGGACGCCGTCCGTGACCCGCTGCGCGATGGCGGCCGCGTGGGCGGGGTCGGACAGGATCGGGGTGAGCAGCACGTAGGCGTCGGCTCGGACCGAAGACTGGACGACCCGGGTGCCGAGCGACTTGCCGGCGAACAGCCACGGGCCGGGGTCGTCGCCGATCGCCTCGGCGGCGCGCTCGCCGACCCACGCGCCGTCGGTCGGCACCGGGTCGGGCGCGGTCCAGCTGACCGGGCGCACCGCGAACCCGTGCCGCGACAGCGCCTCGCCAGTGGACGCGAGCAGTGGCAGGTCGACGGTGTAGAGCCGTCCGGGGAGCAGCAGCGCGCGGCCGGTCATCCGAACGTCCACACCATCAGCTCGGTGGGCACCGCGGCGGTCACGGACAGCCGGGGGCTCGGCTGACTCCGGGGGCGGGCGATCCGGAACGCGTCGCCGTCGGCGAGCGGCTCGGCCAGCGACGACCGGGTGAGCGCGCCGCCCGCGACGAACGCGTGGAGGAGCGGCGCGTCGGGCAGGGTGACGGTGTCGCCGGCGCCGAGCCCGGCGACCAGCAGCTCCGCGGTGCCCACGGCCACGACCGGCGACAGCTCGCCGGGGACGAGTGGGACCGGCGTGACCGAGTACGCCGGCGGCGTACCGCTCTCCTCGGGGCGCAGCCACGCCTGCACGAACCGCACCTGCCCCTCCGGCCCGGCGATCTCGGCGTGCGTGACGCCGGAGCCGGTCGACAGCACCTGCACCTCGCCCGGCCGCACGACGCCGTCGTGGCCGGCCGAGTCCCCTGAGATGTGGCTGTGGAGGAGCGAGCCGGACAGCACCCAGGTGACGATGTCGACATCGCGGTGCTCGTGGTCCGGGAAGCCGGCGCCGGCCGTGAGCCGGTGGTCGTCGTGGCAGACCAGCGGGCCGAACGCGACGTTGCCCGGGTCGTAGTGGGCGCCGAAGGAGAACGAGTGCCGGGTGAAATATCCCTGCCCGCGGGTGAGGTAACGCTCGGTTCCCCGGCGGATCTCCACGCTCATCTGCATGATTGTGCCCGTGCTCCCTCCCCAGCTCCCGCCCGGCTTCCGCTTCGGCACCAGCACGGCGTCGTACCAGATCGAGGGCGCGGCCACCGAGGACGGCAAGGGCCCCAGCATCTGGGACACCTTCACCGCCCGGCCCGGCACGATCCACGACGGCGACACCGGCGAGGTGGCGTGCGACCACTACCACCGGTACGCCGAGGACGTGGCGCTGATGCGGCGGCTCGGCGTCGGTGGGTACCGGCTGTCGGTGTCGTGGCCGCGGATCCAGCCGACCGGCTCGGGCCCGGCGAACGCCGCGGGTCTCGCGTTCTACGACCGGCTGATCGACGAACTGCTCGCGAGCGGCGTGCAGCCGATGGTGACGCTCTACCACTGGGACCTGCCGCAGGCGCTCGAGGACGACGGCGGCTGGCTGAACCGCGACACCGTGGAGCGGTTCGCCGACTACGCCGCGATCCTCGGCGAGCGGTTCGCGGACCGGGTCGAGCACTGGATCCCGGTCAACGAGCCCAACGTGGTGATGATGATGGGCTACGCGATCGGCATGCACGCGCCGGGGAAGGCGCTGATGTTCGACGCGATGCCGGTCGCCCACCACCTGCTTCTCGGCCATGGCCGGGCCGCCGTCGCGCTGCGCGCCGCGGGGGCGACGTCGGTCGGCTGCGCGAACAACCACGCCCCGATGTGGCCGGCCTCCGACCACGAGGCCGACGTCGGCGCGACCAAGCTGTTCGACGCGCTCTGGAACGGCATGTTCACCGAGCCGATGCTGCTCGGCCGCTACCCCCGGGATCTCCAGCCGCTGCTCGACCCGATCGTCCGCGACGGCGACCTGGCCACGATCCGGCAGCCGCTCGACTTCTACGGGGTCAACTACTACAACCCGTTCAAGATCGGTGCCGCCCGCGAGGACGCGGAGATGCCGTTCGAGTTCCGCGAGCTGGTCGGCTACCCGGTGACCGACTTCGGCTGGCCGGTCGTGCCGGACGCGCTGCGCGAGTGGCTGATCACGCTGCGCGCCCGCTACCGGGCCGCGCTGCCGCCGATCTACATCACCGAGTCCGGCTGCGCCTACAACATAGGCCCGGACGAGGACGGCGTCGTCGACGACCAGCCGCGCATCGACTACCTCGACGCCCACCTGCGCGCGGTCGCCACCGCCGTCCAGCGCGGCGTCGACGTCCGCGGCTACTACGTCTGGTCGCTCCTGGACAACTTCGAGTGGTCCGAGGGCTACTCGCAGCGGTTCGGCCTGGTGCACGTCGACTACGAGACCCTGGTGCGCACGCCGAAGCGGTCCTTCCAGTGGTACGCCGACGTGATCGCCGCCCAGACCCGGTCCATCGGTTGACGCCGAGTCGGCGCAGTCTCAGCTGAGACTGCGCCGACTCGACGTCAGATGCTGTGCCGGACGGCCATCGTGGCCCGGACGGCGGCCTCGTCGAACTCCTCGCCCAGCCAGGCGAACATGCCGCGCAGGACCGTCGGGTCGGCGACGTACTCGTCGTAGTGGACGCGGTACGCCGCGTCGGCAAGTGAGTCTGCGAGCGCGAGGATCCGGCGCTCGATGTCGGCGAGATGCGTGGACTTGTCCTCGCCCTCGGCCCACCACTTGCTCCTGAGCACGTCCGCGTGGTTGCGGGTGTTGACGAGGAACCGGGCGCCCGGGAAGACCTCACGCAGCCAGGCGACGTACTCCTCGAGGTCGGGGTGGTACCACCGGATCTCCTTGAAGCCGGTGACCCGGGTGTCCTGCTGCGGCCGCAGCACGGTGTCGGTGGCGATCCGGCGTAGCTGGCGGACCGCCTTCTGGCGCGGGTAGTCGGCGATGCCGAAGAACGGGTGCGTGGGCTCGCGGAGCCGGCGCTTCGGGCCGCGGCCGCTCTCGGTCCGCATGGTCTGGTCGAAGCGGAAGAGGTGGTGCAGCGCGTCGCGGTTCTCGCCGCGGATGAGGTAGCCGGGCAGCGTGTTCAGCAGCCCCATGAGGAGCGTGGATCCGGACCGGCCGTAGGTGACCACGAACAGGTAGTCCAGGTCCCGTGGCGCCATGGCCGGGAGTCTAGGCTGACCGCCATGCTCCAGCGTGTCCGGTCCGTCGCCCCGGCGCTCGCCCTCGTCCTGGTCGCGGTGCCGGTCGTCGCCGGGCTGATCGACGGCGCGACCGGCGTCCTGATCGGCCTCGCGTTCTCCGGGCTCGTCGTCGTGGTCGCGGCCGCGCTCTACGTGCTGGTCGAGACGGTGAACCGGCGCTTCGACCAGCTCGAGCGCAAGCTGGCCAGGCAGCGCCAGCGCGAGCAGCCGCGGCAGCCGTCGCGGGAGGCGCGGCTTCCCCGGGGCGTTGCCACAACGGCGCAATTGCGCCGGGAGCGCGACCACGTCGCCAAGCGAGTGCAGGACCTGGTCAACCTGTTCGCGATGGTGCCGATCCGCTCGGGGATCCCGCCGCTCGGCCTCTGGACCGCGTCGGCCGACCTGCTGGTCGAGCTCGTCGACCGGTTCGTCGAGCTGCGCCCGGCGACGGTGGTCGAGGGCGGCAGCGGCGTCTCGACCGTGGTCCTCGCGCTCGCCGCGAAGGAGCACGGCATCGCCACGCGCATCGTCGCGCTCGAGCACCAGCCCGAGTGGGCCGAGCAGACCCGGCGGATGCTGGAGCGCCACGGCGTCGCGGAGTACGCCGAGGTCCGGGTCGCCCCGCTGGCGCCCACGTCGCTGGCGGGCCACGAGACGCCCTGGTACGACGCGTCGGCGATCGCCGACCTCACCGACGTCGGCCTGGTGCTGGTCGACGGTCCGCCCGAGGGCACCGGGCCGCGGGCGCGGTACCCGATGGTCCCGCTGCTGCGCGACCGGCTCGCCGAGCGTTGCACGATCCTCGTCGACGACACCGCCCGCCCCGGCGACGCGGACGTGGTGGAGCGGTGGCGGCCGCTGCTGCCGGGCTTCGAACTCGAGCTGCTCAAGCTCGACAAGGGCGCCGCGGTCCTCACCCGGACGTGATGATGCTGGGCGACCTGGCCACTCCGGCGCTCGTGCTGGGTGCCGACCCGGGCGCGCTGCCCGCGGGCGTCACCTACGCCGTGCTCGGCGACGAGGTCCCCGAGCACAGGTGGGCGACCGTGCTGCTGTCGGTCGCCGACGAGAGCGCCCTGCGGCTGGCCGCCTCGGCCCTGCCCGACCTCGGCCGGGCGAAGCACGTCGCCTGCCACCTGGCGCACGCGGCCGGCCCGGTCACGACCGTGCTCCGCCCCGAGTGGCCGCCCCTGGCGGCCCTCGACGCCGAGACGCCCGACGGCGGCGCGTTCACCCGGATGACCTTCCGCCGACCCGCCCCGGTCCGGCCGGTGCTCGTCGAGCTCGCCCGGCACACCGGCACGCCCGTCGTCACCGGCAACCACGGACTGGTGGTCGACGGCATCGCGGTGCCGATGGACCCGACCACCGTGACCGACGAAGTGCCCGCGTCGATCGGCACCGGCGGGCACAGCGAGGTGCTCGGCCGGCCGCCCGTGGTCGTCGACCCCGGCCTGGGGCCGCTCGACGAGGCGCTGCTCAACCCGGTCGGCTTCCGCCGCGACTGGGACCGCGGCCCGGTGCCGCTCCCGGACGGCGAGCCCACGCCCGCGCTGGTCGCGAGCCTCCGCGACGCCCAGGCGGTGACGGTCGGCGTCGGCGCCGACCCCCGGATGGTCGCCGGCCTCGCGATGGCGGGGGTCCCCCTGACCGGCGGCGACTTCGGCGCCCCCGACCTCGACGACCCGATGCGCCGCGAGGAGCACTCCGTCCGGCTCCGCCGAGCCGCCCTGCGCGAGCACTCCTCGCTCGGCTGGCGGCAGCGGACCGGCGTCGCCGTCGGGATCCGTACGGCGGCGTACCCCTCGGTCAGCGTGCTGCTCGCGACCCGGCGGCCCGAACGGCTCGCGTTCGCGCTCGCCCGGGTCGGCCGGCAGCGCGGGGTGGAGCTGGAGCTGGTGCTGGCGACGCACGGGTTCGAGGCCGACCCCGGCGTCGTGCGCGAGCACCTCGGCGACGTACCCGTGACGCTGCTGCAGCAGCCCGCGGAGACGGTCTTCGGCGACGTGCTGCGCGCGGCGACCGACGCGGCGTCGGGGCACGTGGTCGTGAAGATGGACGACGACGACTGGTACGGGCCCGACGTCGTCGCGGACCTGCTGCTGGCCAAGCACTACTCCGGCGCCGAGCTGGTCGGCATGCCCGCCGAGATGGTCTACCTGGAGCCGATCTGCACGACCGTCCGGCGGCGCGGGCCGACCGAGGCATTCGGGTCCGTCGTGGCAGGGGGGACGATGACGATGGACCGGGCGCTGCTGCGCGCGGTCGGCGGGTTCCGGCCGGTGCCGCGGCACGTCGACGCGCGACTGCTCGAGGACGTGCGCGCGGCGGGCGGCCGGGTCTACCGGACCCAGGGGCTCGGCTACGTGCTGCGCCGGACGGCCGGCGGCCACACCTGGGACAGCGGCCTCGGCTACTTCCTCACCCGCTCGAGCCTCGCCGGCCAGTGGCGCGGCTTCCGCCCCAGTCGCCTGCTGGAGGAGCCATGAGTCAACCGCGCGTGCGCCGCAACGACTGGGGGTCGCTCGACGTCCCGGCGCTCGGTGCGTGGGAGCCGACGCTGTCGGTGTCGGTCGTGATCCCGGCGTACGGCGCGCAGCGGCTGCTGCCCTACGTGATCGCCGGGCTGGCGGCCCAGACGTACCCGGCGCACCTGCTCGAGGTGGTCGTCGCCGACGACGACCCGCGCTCGCCGCTCGAGCTGCCCGAGGTGCGGCCCGAGAACACGCGGATCGTCCGGGTCGAGGAGGGCTGGGGCCGCGCCAACGCCTGCCATCACGGCGCAATTGCGTCGGATGGGCAGGTGATCCACTGGCTCGACGCGGACATGCTGGTCGAGCCGGAGGACGTCACGGCGCAATTGCGCTGGCATCACCTGATCGACCACGCCGTGGTGCTGGGGCACAAGTGGTTCGTCGACCCCGAGCCGCTGCTGGCACGGCCGCCCGACGCGAGCGGCCGGATGCACGAGGTCTTCGCCGACGCCGAGAGGGAGCGGCACTGGGTCGAGGACGTCTGGGACAAGACCGACGACCTGCGCGCCGCCGGGCCGCGCGCGCTGCGCACCCACGTCGGCGCGACCGCATCGCTGCGGCGCAGCCTCTACGCCGAGTGCGGCGGCATGGACACCACGCTGCGGCTCGGCGAGGACATCGACCTCGGCTACCGGCTCGCCGAGTGCGGCGCGGTCTTCGTCGCCGACCGCGAGGCGCGCGCGTGGCACCTCGGCCGCACCCACCAGCAGCAGCGGCAGGACGAGGTCAACGACTACAACCGGCCGTTCCTGACCGACCGGGTGCCCGACCTCCAGCCGCAGCGGCGGCGCGGCCGGCTCTACACCGTGCCCTACCTCGAGGTCGTGCTCGACACCCGCGGCGAGGACCACGGCGCCGTCCAGGCCGTCGTCGACTCGGTGCTCGCCTCGTCGCTGTCCGACCTGTCCGTGACGCTGCTCGGCGACTGGTCCGCGATCTCGGAGGAGCGCGTCCACCCGCTCGACGACCAGCAGTTGCCGGCGCGGCTGCTCCGTGCGTCGTACGCCGGCGAGCCGCGCGTGACGCTCTCGGCGTCGCTCCCCGCGCCCGCGGGCCAGTTCCGGCTGGTGCTCGGCAGCGCGGCCTGGGCGCCGGCCGCCGAGGCGCTCGGCACGCTGGTGCTGCACCTGGAGCGCACCCACCACGGGCTGCGCCAGGTGATGATGCCGGACGGGTCGTCGGCGCGGGTCGAGCGGACCGCGGCGTACGCCCGGGCGCGCAGGGTCGCCGAGCCGGGCGAGGACCTCGACGACGTGGTCGACGAGCTGTTCGGGTCGTGGTGGGTCGAGGGCGGCGACGCCGGGTTCGAGTCCAGCGCGACGATCGAGCGGCCGCGGCCGCGCGGCACCGCCGGCGCCGCGCAGGACCCGGCCGAGTCCTGGCGGGCGCTGGGCAGGGAGCCGGCGGAGCAGCCCTCGAAGAGGAGGGCCGCGGCACCCGAGAGGCGCCGCGGCCTCGGATCGCTCCTGCGCCGGAAGCCGCACTAGGGTGCGGGACATGGAGCGCCGGATCGTCCTGGTGACCGGCGCCGGGAGCGGCACGGTCGCCGGCGCGCTGCACGCCCTCGGGATGCGCGCGCCCGATCCGGAGTGGGTCGCCCGCCTGCACGCGGACCTGCTCGACCGCTGCGACGTCGCGCTCGACGACGGCCGGCCGGCGGCGTGGCTGGAGGCCGGCAAGGTCGCCGTGCTCGACGGGCCGCGCGAGCGGCTGGAGACCTGGCTGCGCCGGCAGCTCGAGGACGCTCCGGAGCTGGTCGTGGCGGATCCCGGACTGCCCTGGCTCCTCGGCCTCTGGCGCTGGGCGGCCCTGCGCTGCGGCGCCTCGCTGCTGCACGTCGTCGTGGTGGGGGCGGAGCCCGAGTCCGGCGACGGCATCGAGCGCACGGCCGCCCGGGTCAACGCGATGCTCCACACCGAGCGGTCCACCCGCGGCCACGAGCGCCGGCTCGTCCGGTACGCCGAGCTGCGCGCCGACTGGACGGTCCCGCTCGCCGCCCTCGACCTCGACGTGGTCCGGTCGGCGACGGCCCAGGACCAGCGCGCCGTGCACGACTTCCTCGCCACCGACCCGCCGATCGCGACCGTGCCCTGGGACGAGCTGCGGGTGCCGGCCCGGCTGCGCGAGATCGCCGCCGCCGCCGCACGCCACCTGGTCGAGGAGGATCACGCGGCCCTCGACCAGCTGCGGGCGGCGTACCTCGACCTCTACGAGGAGGCCGAGAGCATCGCCCAGTCGTCGGTGGTCGCGGTGCGCAACCGCCGGCGGAAGTCGCACCGGTGACCGAGTACGACGTCGTCTGGCCGTGGCAGGACGGGCCGCTCGCTCCCGGGCTGACGTGCGTCTTCCGCGTGAAGAACGAGGCGCGCAACCTGCCGTGGGTGCTGCCGCCGATGCTGGCCGCGGTGCAGCACGTCGTGCTCGTCGACAACGGCTCCGACGACGGCACGCCCGAGGTGGCCGCGCGGCTGGCGGAGGAGGCCGGGGCCGCGGACCGGTTCACGCTCGCGTCGTACCCCTTCGCGGTGAGCCGCGCCGGCGCCGAGCACCTCGCGACGCCGCCGGACTCGGTGCACTCGCTGGTGCGCTTCTACAACTGGTCGTTCGCGCAGGTGCGCACGGCGTACTCGATGAAGTGGGACGGCGACATGGCGCTCACGCCCGAGGGCGTGCTCGCGCTGCGCGACCTGTCGTGGCAGCTGGAGCGCTCGGGCGCGGTGGTGCTGGTGCCGCGGCACCCGGTGACCGTCGAGAGCGAGTCGGTCGCGTGGGTCGACCTGCGCACGCGCTACCTCGAGCCGTGGATCTACCCGATGGGGCCGGCCTACACGTACGTGAAGGGCTTCGAGTGGGAGGTGCGGGAGTTCCCGGCCGGCTCCGAGCGGATCGTGATGCCCGACGGGATGTGCGTCGAGCTGAAGTGGCTCGACGTCGACGAGTTCGCGCACTGGAGCTCGTCGTCCTTCGAGGACGCGACCCGGTCGCCGCGCAAGCAGCGCGAGTGGGAGGTCCACCGGGCGCTGGTCGCCGGGCGCGGCGCCGAGGTCGAGGAGCTGCACCGGATCGAGGCGCCGCCGGGGGTGCACGTCGTCGACCATGTCCTCCAGACCTGGCTGCCGGCGGCTCCACGCCCGCTGGTGCAGCGTCCATCTCTGGGGAGGCCGCTGCGTGCATGAGCTGACCTTCGCCGACCTCCTCTCGCTGCGGGCGTACGCCGGATCGCCGGACGAGCGCGCGGCCGCGATCGCCATCCACCTCGACGCCGCCCCCGGCGCGCTCTCCCTCGTCCCGCGACCCGAGTGGCCGCGGCCGACCGCCGTGCGCTCGCGCCGTGACGGCGACGGCTGGGTCCTGGTGGCGCGGTTCGCGCGACCGGCGCCGGTGGCCGAGGTCGTCGCGGAGGTCGGCCGGCAGGCGGTGTGGCCCGCGGTCGTGGCCACGCGTCCCGGCCTCGACCTCCGGGTCCTGAACCCGATCGGCTTCCGGCCCTCGTGGGACCGAGGCGTGGTCGACCTGCCGTCCGGTCCGGTGTCCGCGGCGCTCGTCGCGTCGCTGCGAGACGCCCAGGGGGTGCTGGTCCCTGCGGGTGCCGACGCGGAGACGGTCGCCGGCCTGGCGATGGCGGGCATCCCCTTGGTCGGGCCGGGCTTCGCCGCGGTCGACCTCGACGACCCGATCGCCCGCGAGGAGCACAGCATCGAGCTGCGCCGCGCGGCGATCGACTCGCACGGCTCCGTCTCCTGGCAGCGGCCGGTGTCGGTGCTGCTCGCGACCCGGCGCCCCGAGCAGCTCGACTTCGCCCTCGCCCAGGTCGCGCGGCAGCGCGGCGTCGACTCGCTGGAGCTGGTGCTGGCGCCGCACGGGTTCTCGGTCGATCCGGACCGGGTCCGCAACGCCACCGGCCTGCCGGCGAAGGTCGTCCCGATGTCCCCGGACGTGCTGTTCGGCGACGTACTCCAGGCGGCGGCGACGGCCGCCGACGGCGACGTACTGCTGAAGATGGACGACGACGACTGGTACGCCCCCGACGTGGTCGCCGACCTGCTCCGTGCGCGTGCCTACTCCGGCGCGCAGCTGACCGGGATGCCGCCGGAGTTCCACTACCTCGCGCCGCCCGATGTGACCGTCAAGCGCGGCCACCCGACCGAGCTCTACGCCAACGTCGTCGCCGGGGGCACCATGCTCGTCGACCGCGACGCGCTGCGCGAGGTCGGCGGCTTCCGCAGCGTGCACAAGTACGTCGATCGCCAGCTGTTGACCGCGATCGCGGCCGCCGGCGGCGCGATCTACCGCACCCACGGCTTCGGCTACGTGCTGCGCCGCAACGAGTCCGGCCACACCTGGCAGGTCGACCTGGACCACCTGCTCGACCCCTCCCGCGTGCAGCGACGATGGGACGGGTTGTCGCCGTCCCGCCTCCTCGAGCTCGGGTCGTCCGCCTGAGGGCGGCGTATTCACCCGCGAGAGGCGGACGACCCGCTCAGCGGCGGCCGAGGGCGCGGGCGGTCCAGCCGGCGGCGCGCCAGGTGTCCAGGTCGAGGCGGTTGCGGCCGTCGACGACCTGCTTGCGGCGTACGACGTCACCCAGCTCGACCGGCGAGACGTCGCGGAACTCCGGCCACTCGGTGAGGTGCAGCAGCAGGTCGGCGTCGCGGGCGGCGGCGAGCGCGGACTCGGCGTAGTCGAGGGTGGGGAACATCGCGCGGGCGGTGTCGTTGGCCTTGGGGTCGTAGACGGAGACGGCGGCGCCGCGCAGGTGCAGCTGGCCCGCGATGGCGAGCGCGGGGGAGTCGCGGACGTCGTCGCTGTGCGGCTTGAACGCCGCGCCCCACACCGCGATCCGGGTGCGGGCGACGCTGCCGCCGAGCATCGCGGTGGCGATCCCGACGACCCGGCTGCGCTGGCGCAGGTTGATGTCGTCGACCTGGCGCAGGAACGACATCGCGTCCTCGACGCCGAGCTCGCCGGCGCGCGAGAGGAACGCGCGGATGTCCTTGGGCAGGCAGCCGCCACCGAACCCGACGCCGGCGTTGAGGAACTTGCGGCCGATCCGGTCGTCGTGGCCGATCGCGTCGGCGAGGTCGACGACGTCGCCGCCGGCGGCCTCGCACACCTCGGCGACCGCGTTGATGAACGAGATCTTCGTGGCCAGGAAGGCGTTCGCCGACACCTTCACCAGCTCGGCGGTCGCGAAGTCGGTGACGACCACGGGCGTCCCGGCCGCGATCACCGGCGCGTAGAACTCGCGCAGCACGCCCTCGGCGCGCTCCGACGCGACGCCGAAGACCAGCCGGTCCGGCTCGAGCGTGTCCCGCACGGCGAAGCCCTCGCGCAGGAACTCCGGGTTCCACGCGAGCTCGGCACCGCCGCCCAGCAGGCCGGCCAGCCGCTCGGCGGTGCCGACGGGGACGGTGGACTTGCCGACGACCAGCGCATCCTCGGAGAGGTACGGCGCCAGCGACTCGACCGCGCCGTCGACGTACGACACGTCGGCACCGAGCCCGTCGCCGCGCTGCGGGGTGCCGACGCAGACGAAATGGAGGTCGCCGAACGCGCCCGCGTCGGCGAAGGAGTCGGTGAAGCGCAGCCGGCCGGAGGCGACGTGCTGCGCGAGCAGGTCCTCGAGCTCCGGCTCGTAGAAGGGGACCTTGCCCGACGCGAGGGCCTCCCGCTTCGCGTCGTCGATCTCCACGCCGAGCACGTCGTACCCCAGCTCCGCCATGCACGCCGCGTGGGTCGCGCCGAGGTAGCCGCACCCGATGACCGTGACCTTCACACCGGCGAGTCTAGGGCCGGGCCCGGGAGCCGGCGGGCGTCAGCGCGGTGGCCAGCCGGTGAACCATCAGGTCGATCCGCTCCGGGCTGGTCGCCAGGTTGAGCCGCGCGTGGCCGGCCAGCCCGGGCTGGTAGTCCGACCCGGGGCTGACCCGCAGCCCGTGCCGCAGCGCGGCGGCCGCCGGTTCGACGCGGTAGGCGCGCAGGTCGAGCCAGGCGAGGTACGTCGCTTCCAGCGGCCGCATCCGCGCCTCCGGCAGCCGCTCGGCGAGCAGCCGTGCGAACAGCGCGCGGTTGGCGTCCAGCCGCTCGATCAGCGCGGCCAGCCACGCGTCGCCCTCGGTCCAGGCGGTGGTGCCGGCGACGATGCCGAGCGAGGACCAGGTGTTCTGCGCCGGCTCCGGCAGCGCCCGCGCGGTCGCCCGGTCGGCCTCGTCGAGCAGCACCAGGTGGGCGTTGTGGGTGCCCGGCATGTTGAACGACTTCGAGGCGCTGATGACCCCGACCGCGCGCTCGTCGAGGGTGAGGTACGGCGTGAACGTCGCGCCCGGCAGCGTCAGCGGCGCGTGCATCTCGTCGGCGACCACGCGCACGTCGTGGCGCCGCGCCAGGTCGGCGAGGCCGGCCAGCTCCGCGCGGGTCCAGGCCCGGCCGAGCGGGTTGTGCGGGTTGCAGAGCAGGAGCGTGCGAGCGCCGCCGGCGAACGCCCGCTCGACCGCATCGAGGTCGAGCGTCGCCTCGGCCGCGTCCGGGTCGAGCGGCACCGGCACCAGCTCGCGGCCGGTCACGGCGACCACGTCGCGGAACGGCGGGTAGCACGGCAGCGGCACCACGACCGGCCCCGGCGGGCAGAGCGCCTCGAGCGCGATCCGCATCCCGCCGATCACCGAGCCGGTCGGGACGACCGCGGCGGCCGGCACCTCCCACGACCAGTGCCGCGCGGCGAACCCGGCGAACGCCGTACCCAGGCCGCCGTCGTCGGGCGGCGGGTAGCCGACCGCGCCGGAGCGGACGCTGCGGACCAGCGCCTCCTCGATCGGCTCGGCGAGCCGGAAGTCCATCTCGGCGACCCACGCCGGGAGTACGCCGGGGGCGACGTCCCACTTGAACGGGAGCGCGGCGCGGGCCTGGTCGTCGGTGAGGTCGCGGATCACCGGTCCATTGAACCGGGGGTTGAAGCGGCCCGGCTACCGTGACGGGATGAGGTGGGTCGCCGGCCTGGTCGTCGCCGGGCTGCTGACCGCCTGCACCTCGGACGCCGAGCCGCCGCGGTCGGCGCCGTCGTCGGCCCCTCCCTCGACGCCGACTCCCACCCGGACTCCGTCCCCCGATCCAGCGCCGCGCCCGCCCGTCGTCGACGCCAACACCCGCCCGGGGACGGTCGGCCTCGGCCCGCCGACCGGGCCGGTCACCACGCTGACCGTCGTCGGCGACGTCATGCTCGGCCGGCGCGTCGCCGGCTCGCCCGCGCTCGACCCGATGGCCGACCGGCTCGCCGGCGCCGACATCACCGTCGGCAACCTGGAGAGCACCCTCTCGACCGCCGGGCCGCCGAACCCGGTGCAGACCGACCTCTTCGACGCCCCGCCGTCGGTGCGCGCCGACCTGAGGCGGGCCGGGTTCGACGCGCTGAGCCTCGCCAACAACCACACCGGCGACTACGGCGACGCCGGCCTCGTCTCGACCGTGTCGCTGCTGCGCGAGGGCGGGTTCGCGACGTTCGGCGCCGGGGCGGACCTCGCCGCCGCGCGCGAGCCGGCGGTGGTACGCCGGGACGGCGTCAGCTTCGGCTTCCTCGGCTTCAACGCGATCGGCGAGACCCCGGAGGCCGCGCCCGGGCAGCCGGGTGCGCTGTCGCTGAGCATGCCGCCGCGCACGGGTCCGCTCGACACCGCCGAGCTCGACCGGCTCGTCGGCGACGTACGCCGCCTCGCCCGGCGCGTGGACGTCGTCGTGGTCATGCCGCACTGGGGCGAGCAGTACACCTACGAGCCGTGGCCGGTGCAGCGCCGGGTCGCCCGGGCGCTGGCCCGCGCCGGCGCGGACCTGGTCGTCGGTGGCCACCCGCACTGGGTGCAGGGCGCGGAGCTGGTCGGCGACTCGCTCGTGGTGCAGTCGCTGGGCAACTTCGTCTTCGACATGGACTTCTCGCCCGAGACCATGGAGGGGCTGGCGCTGGAGGCGACGTTCTGGGGCGACCGGCTGGTGGCCGCGGAGCTCGTGCCCTACCGGATCGGCGCCGACTTCGCCCCGCGGGTGGTGCCGGTGTCGCAGGCGCGGCGGATGCTCGACGGGTTCCGGGAGTTCAGCTCGCCCGGAGCCACGCCGTGAGCAGGCGCCCGATCCGGCTCAGCTGAGCGGGATCGACCACTCGGGGCAGGTCGTCGGCGGAGTGGTACGCCGCGTAGTCGGTGCTGCCGATCCGCGCCGCCGGCAGCCCGGCGTCCGCGAACGACTCGTGGTCGCTGGTCGTGTTGAGGCCGAGCGTCACCGGGACGCCGGCCCGCCGCCCGGCCGCGGCGAGGCCCTCGGCCGTGCGCGCGGGCGTCCCCGGCACGGACGAGACCGGCACCCGGTCCCCGACGCCGACCCGGTCCAGGGAGACCATCGCGGTCAGCCCGCGGCGCTCGGCCGGCGACATCGCCGCGACGCGATGCTTCGAGCCGTAGTGGTGCATCTCCACCTCGCCGACCGGCTCCTCGCCGCCGAACGCCACCAGCACGACCTGACTCTCGCCCTGCAGCACCCGGGCGAGCTCGAGCAGCACCGCGACGCCGGACGCGTTGTCCTCGGCGCCCGGGGCGACCGCGATGCTGTCCAGGTGCGCGCCGAGGAGCACATATCCCTTGCGGGGCTGGAAGTCCGGCGGCTCGGCCACCACGTTCTGCGAGCGGCCCGCGTCCACCGGCACGCCCCACGAGTCGCCGGCCGGGACCGGGAACGACTCGCGCCGCACGGCGTACCCCTCGCGCCGGAGGCGCCTCGCGACGTACGCCGCCGCCTCGTCGAGCGCGGGGCCCGTGGCCAGCCGCGGGCCGATGCCGCCCGCGAGGTCGCGGACCGTGGCCAGCGCGCGGGCTGCCTCGAACCGGCGCGGCGGCTCCGGGTCCGGCGTGGGTGTCGGAGTGGTCGGGACAGCCGCCGTGGACGTGGGCCGGCCGGGGTCGCTGCCGGGGTCGCTGCCTGGGTCGGTGTCGCGGTCGCCGGAGCAGCCGGCGGTCGCCAGCGCGACCGCCGTGAGCGAGCCCACGACCGCTCTCCTCATGGGATGACCGTACGCGGCCGGTCTCCGAGCCCTACCCTTTCGTCATGCGCCTGCGTCGAACCCTGGCGGCCTCCGCCGTCCTCCCCGTGATCCTCGTCGTCTCGGCCTGTGCCCCGGCCGAGGACTCCTCGTCGCCGACGGCGGAGGACACCTCGACCCCCTCCGCCACCGAGTCCTCGGGTTCCTGCGCCGCCGACTCCCTCGCGCTGCGCACGGCCGGCCAGCTGACCGTCGGCACCGACTCGCCGGCGTACGACCCCTGGTTCCGCAAGAACGACCCGACCAACGGCCAGGGCTACGAGTCCGCGGTCGCCTACGCGGTCGCCGAGCAGCTCGGCTTCAGCCAGGACCAGGTCCAGTGGGTCAAGGTGCCGTTCAACAAGTCCTACGCGCCCGGCCCGAAGGACTTCGACTTCGACATCAACCAGATCTCGATCAACGCCAAGCGGGCCGAGGCGGTCGACTTCTCCGACGGCTACTACCAGGCGTCGCAGGCGGTCATCGCGCTCAAGGGCACTCCCGGCGCCGACGCGACCAGCCTCGCCGACCTCCAGGGCCTGCGGCTGGGCGCCCAGACCGGCACCACCTCGCTCACCGCGATCCGCGACGTCATCGCGCCGGACACCGAGGCGATGGTGTTCGAGGACACCAACGTCGCCAAGGCCGCGCTGCAGAACGGCCAGGTCGACGCGATCCTGGCCGACCTCCCGACAGCGTTCTACATCAGCGCGGCCGAGATCCCGAACAGCGTCGTCGTGGGGCAGTTCCAGGTCGAGGGCGGCCAGCAGGAGGAGTTCGGCATGCTCTTCGAGAAGGGCAGCGCGCTCGTGTCGTGCGTCAACCAGGCGCTCGCGGCGCTGCGTGCGGACGGCACGCTCGACCAGCTCGAGCAGCAGTGGCTCTCCGACGTCGTGGACGTGCCCGAGCTCCAATGACCGCCCACCGGGTGAGCGACTGGTCGCCGAGCCGGCACGAGCTCGACCGGCGCCGGGTCCGGAGCCGGACCCGCGCGCGGTCCGCGGCGATCGCGACGGTGATGACCGTCGCGGTCTTCGCCCTGGTCGTCGTGGTCGTGGGCAGCTCGCCGGGCTGGCCGCGGTTCCGCGAGTACTTCCTCAGCTGGCCCGACGCGAGGGCCTCGCTGCCGGCGGTCTGGGACGCCCTGTGGCTGAACGTCAAGATGTTCCTCGTCGCCGAGGTGTTCATCCTCGTCGTCGCGATGCTGATCGCGACGGCCCGGGTGAGCCGGTCGCCGTGGCTGATGCCGCTGCGCATCGTCGCAGTCGCCTACACCGACGTCGTCCGGGGCATCCCGACCATCCTGCTGGTCTACGTCTTCGCGTTCGGCATGCCGGCGCTCGAGCTCCAGGGGCTGCCGGTCAGCCCGTTCTTCTGGGCGACCACGGCGCTGGTCGTCTCCTACAGCGCCTACGTCGCCGAGGTGTTCCGCTCGGGCATCCTCTCGGTCCATCCGTCCCAGTGGGCGAGTGCCGAGGCGCTCGGCCTCTCCCGTGCCCAGGCGCTGCGGCACGTGATCATCCCGCAGGCGGTACGCCGCGTCGTACCCCCGCTGCTCAACGACTTCGTCTCGCTCCAGAAGGACACCGCGCTCGCCTCCGCGGCCGGCGTCTTCGAGACGGTGGCGAACGCGCGTGACTACGCGCTCTACAACTTCAACTTCACGCCGTACCTCGTCGTTGCCGTCTTCTTCATCGCGATGACCGTGCCGCTCGCGCGGCTGTGCGACTGGCTGACCGCGCGGATGCGGCGGCGCGAGCTGGCGGGGTCGATGTGAGCCTCCTGTCCGTCTCCGGCCTGCGCAAGTCCTACGGCGATCGGCTGGTCCTCGACGACGTCTCGCTGTCGCTCGAGCAGCACGACGTGGTCTGCCTGATCGGCTCGTCCGGCTCCGGGAAGTCCACCCTGCTGCGCTGCCTCAACCTGCTCGAGGACATCGACGACGGGGTCATCTCGTTCGAGGGGCGGGAGATCTCCGACCCGCGGGTCGACCCGCGCGAGGTGCGGTCGCGGATGGGCATGGTCTTCCAGGCCTACAACCTGTTCCCGCACCTGACCGTGCTCGACAACTGCACGCTCGCGCCGCGGAAGGTGCACGGTGTCTCGCGCGCGGAGGCGTTGGCCCGGGCGCTCTCGCTGCTGGAGCGCTTCGGTCTCTCCGAGCACGCTCGGAAGCACCCGGACCGGCTCTCCGGCGGGCAGCAGCAGCGTGCCGCCGTGGTCCGCGCGCTCTGCACGCACCCCTCGGTGCTCCTGCTCGACGAGATCACCGCCGCCCTCGACCCCGAGCTGGTCGGCGAGGTGCTCTCGATCGTCCGGGCCGAGGCCGCGGCCGGGATGACGATGGTGATCGCCACCCACGAGATGGCCTTCGCCCGCGACGTCGCCACCTCCGTCTGCTTCCTCGACGAGGGCCGGATCCTCGAGCAGAGCCCCCCGTCCGAGATCTTCACCTCCCCTCGCGAGGACCGGACCCGCCAGTTCCTCCGCCGCGTCCTGTAGGCCGAGTCGGCGCAAACTCAACGCCGAGTCGGCGCAGTCTCAGCTGAGTCTGCGCCGACTCGGCATCAACCTTGACAGCACCTCTGTCATGATCGGGCCATGGGCATCGAACTCGGCCGGGGCACGGGACCGCTGCGAGGGGTGAAGGTCGTGGAGATCGCCGGGATCGGGCCGGGGCCGCACGCGTGCATGATCCTGGCCGACCTCGGGGCCGACGTGATCCGCATCGAGCGGCCGGGCGGGCAGGCACTGGCGGGCGGTGGGCCGCAGATGCTGCTCAACCGCGGCCGGCCGAGCGTGGTGCTGGACCTGAAGAACGAGGCAGCCGTCGAGACCGTCCTCCAACTGGTCGAGACCGCCGACGTCCTCGTCGAGGGCATGCGGCCCGGTGTCGCCGAGCGCCTCGGCTTCGGTCCCGACGAGTGCCACGCGCGCAACGAGAGGCTCGTCTACGGCCGGATGACCGGCTGGGGTCAGAACGGCCCGCTCGCCCAGGCGGCCGGCCACGACATGAACTACATCGCGATCACCGGCGCGCTGCACGGCCTCGGCCAGGACAAGAGCCGCCCGCACTTCCCGATGAACCTCCTCGGCGACTTCGGCGGCGGCTCGACGTACCTGGTCATCGGCATCCTCGCCGCCCTCCTCGAGGCCAGGACGAGCAACCGGGGCCAGGTCGTCGACGCCGCGATCGTCGACGGCACCGCCCACCTCAACGCGATGACCGCGGCGTTCCTCGCCTCCGGCGGCTACACCGAGGAGCGCGCCGCCAACCTGCTCGACGGCGGCGTGCCCTACTACGACGTCTACGAGACCGCCGACGGCAGGCACCTGTCGGTGGCCCCTCTGGAGCCGCAGTTCTACGACGTCTTCGTCGAGTTGCTCGGCATCGGGGAGACCGCGCCGGACCGGTACGACGCCGGCCGGGCCGACGCCCTCCGGGAGCTGATCGCGACCACATTCAGGCAGCGCACCCAGGCCGAGTGGGTCGAGATCTTCGAGGGCACCGACGCCTGCGTCGCGGGCATCATCCCGTTCACCGAGGCGGCCGAGCACCCGCACCTCGAGGCGCGCGGCACGATCGTCCGCCACGACGGCCTCCTCCAGCCGGCACCGGCGCCGCGCTTCTCCCGCACCGGGGCGACCATCGGCCGCCCGGCCGAGAGTGCCGGCGACAGCACCCGCGAGGCGCTCGCCGCCTGGGGCATCGCGGACGCCGACGCGCTGATCGAGTCCGGGGCAGCGGTCCAGGGCTAGTCCTGTTGACAGATATTCAGTAGGGTGTCGGCATGGCCGAGCACGTCGACGTCCTCATCGTCGGTGCCGGGCTCTCGGGCATCGGCGCCGCCGCGCGGCTGCGCACGGAGCACCCCGGCCGCACCGTCGCCGTGCTCGAGGCGCGCGCGGTCAGCGGCGGCACCTGGGACCTGTTCCGCTACCCCGGCATCCGCTCCGACTCCGACATGTTCACCTTCGGCTTCAGGTGGCGGCACTGGGAGGGCGATGTCGCACTGGCCGACGGCCCGTCGATCCTCGCCTACCTCCGCACCGTCGCGAGCGAGTACGGCGTCGACCGGCTCATCCGCTACCGGCATCGGGTGACCAGCGCGAGCTGGGACTCCGCGACCGACCTCTGGACCGTCGAGGTCGACCACGACGGCGAGCCGCTCACGTTCACGACCGGCTTCCTATGGGCCTGTGGCGGCTACTACGACTACGACCAGGGGTACTCGCCGGAGTTCCCCGGCCGGGCCGACTTCCGCGGCGAGGTCGTGCACCCGCAGCACTGGCCCGAGGACCTCGACTGCACCGGCAAGCGAGTCGTGGTGATCGGCTCCGGCGCGACCGCGGTGACGCTGGTGCCCGCGCTGGCCAATGGCGGGGCCGGCCACGTGACGATGCTGCAGCGGTCGCCGACCTACGTCCTCTCCCTGCCCGGCCGCGACCCGATCGCCGCCCGGCTGCGCTGGCTGCCGAGCGCGATCCGCTACCGGATCGTGCGCGCCAAGGCCATCCTGCTCGCGGTCCTCACCTTCCAGCTCGCCCGGCGCCGCCCGGAGCTGGCCAAGCGGGCGATCCGCGCGACGGTCGCCAGGCAGCTGCCGCCCGGCATCGACGTCGACACGCACTTCAAGCCGGCGTACGACCCGTGGGACCAGCGGCTCTGCTTCGTCCCCGACGGCGACCTGTTCCGGGCGTTCCGCGCGGGCACGGCCTCCGTCGTCACCGACCACATCGAGAGGTTCACCGAGACCGGCATCCGGCTGCGCTCGGGCGAGGAGCTGGAGGCCGACGTCATCGTGACCGCGACGGGCCTGACCCTCAAGGCGATGGGCGGCATGCGGCTCACCGTCGACGGCGCCGAGGTCAAGCTGCACGACACGCTGACCTACAAGGCGCTGATGCTCAGCGACGTCCCCAACTTCGCGTTCACGATCGGCTACACCAACGCGTCCTGGACGCTCAAGGCCGACCTGGTCGCGGACTTCGTGTGCCGGCTGCTCGCCCACATGGACGAGCACGGGGTACGCCGGGCGGTGGCGCCGCGCGACCCGAGCGTCGGCGAGGAGCTGCTGATCGACTTCAGCTCCGGCTACATCCTGCGGGCGCTCGACGAGCTGCCCAAGCAGGGCGACCGCGAGCCGTGGAGGCTGCGGCAGAACTTCCTGGCCGACGTCCGCGCGATCAACCGCGACCCCATCGACGACGGGGTCCTGACGTTTGGGTGATCCGGGCACCCTGCCCGTACACTCGACGCAGTTGCCCGTCCTGTCTTGCCTCGGGCCTCGCGCGAGCTCCGCTCCTGCGCCATCTCGGATCCATTGCTGGCGAGACACCCCAGCAGTTAGCGACTTCCTCTTGTCCTCCATGTCCCCTGCGGGCTTCACCGATCTCGGTGTGCCCGCCGACCTCGCCGCGGTCCTCGCGACCCGCGGCATCACCACTCCGACACCCATCCAGGCCGCGACGCTGCCCGACTCGCTCGCCGGCCGCGACGTCCTGGGCCGGGGCCGCACCGGCTCCGGCAAGACCTACGCCTTCCTCGTCCCGCTCGTCGCCCGGCTGACCGCCTCGGGCCGCACGGCCCGGCCGCGCAGGCCGCGCGCCCTGGTCCTCGCGCCGACCCGTGAGCTGGTCGGCCAGATCCAGGAGTCCCTCGCCCCGCTGGCGACGGCCGCCGGCCTCACCACCCAGACCGTCTTCGGCGGCGTCGGCCAGGGCCCGCAGGTCCAGGGCCTGCGCCGCGGCGCCGACATCGTCCTCGCCTGCCCCGGCCGGCTCGAGGACCTCATCGGCCAGGGCCACTGCGACCTCGGCGACGTCGAGGTCACCGTCCTCGACGAGGCCGACCACATGGCCGACCTGGGCTTCCTGCCCGCCGTACGCCGCCTGCTCGACCAGACCCCGAAGGCCGGTCAGCGGCTGCTGTTCTCGGCCACGCTGGACAAGGCGATCGACGTGCTGGTGAGGCGGTTCCTGTCCGACCCGGTGACCCACCAGGCCGACTCCGCGCAGTCCCCGGTCGTGACCATGGACCACCACGTCCTGCACCTAGCCCGCGAGCATCGCGTGCCGGTGGTCGCGGATCTCGCCAGCGCGCCGGGCCGCACGGTGGTCTTCACCCGCACCAAGCACGGCGCCAAGGCGCTGGCCCGCCAGCTCAACAAGCTCGGCGTCCCGTCGGTCGAGTTGCACGGCAACCTCAGCCAGGGTGCGCGGACCCGCAACATGGACGCCTTCCACAGCGGCCGCGCCACCACGCTGGTCGCCACCGACATCGCGGCCCGCGGCATCCACGTCGACGACGTCGCGCTGGTCGTGCACGCGGATCCGCCGACCGAGCACAAGGCGTACCTCCACCGCTCGGGGCGTACGGCGCGCGCCGGCGCTCGGGGCACCGTCATCACCCTGATGACCGACGACCAGGTGCGCGACGTGCGCCAGCTCACCCGCGCGGCCGGCATCAAGCCGACCACGACCCGGGTCCACGACACCACGCACCCGGTCCTCGCCCAGCTCGCCCCCGGCGAACGCGTGACGGTGCCCGGCGGCCTCACGTTTCAGGCACCGCCCGATCGGTCACCTGCGGGTCATGGGACTCAAGGACAAGGCAGAGAACAAGGTCGAGGAGCTCAAGGGTCGCGGCAAGGAGTCGGTCGGCGACGCCACCGGCGATCGCGATCTGCAGGCCGAGGGCAGGGCGGACCAGGCGTCCGGCAAGGTCAAGAACGCCGGTGAGCACGTCAGGGACGCCGCGAAGGACGTCAAGGACGGGCTCACCAAGTAGCCGGACCAGACCACAGGTGTAGCTCCTCGGCGCAGTGGGCAGAGCCCCCTCGGGAGGGGGTCGGTCGGCCGTGCGCGAACGCCAGTTGCTGACGGCTGCCTTCGTCGCGCTCGGAGGAGTGGTCCTCGGGCTCTCTCTCCGCATCGACGCCGGCAGCGCCTGGTTCTACCCCGCCGTCCTCGCCGTGGCCGCGGTCTGGGTGGCCGGCGCCCTTGTGGCCGGCCCGGTTCGCCTCGGACCGCCCCGCCCACTGGTGCTGCCGGTCGCGGCCGGTCTCGCCCTGGCGGGCGTCTTCGTGCTCGGCACCGTCGCGTTCCGCGAGCTGGGTCTGCTCGAGGGCCAGCTCGACGCCCTCGGCGAGCACGCCGACCAGGGCTCGCTCGCCCTCCTCGCGATCTGCACCGCGATCACGGGGATCGCGGAGGAGCTGTTCTTCCGCGGCTCGGTCTACGCGGCGTTCCCCCAGCGTCCGGTGCTGATCTCCACGGCGGCGTACGGCCTCGCGACGCTGGGCACCGGCAACGTCCTGCTCGCCTTCTCGGCGGTCGTGCTCGGCGCCGTGGTCGGCCTGATGCGGCAGCGCTACGACGGCCTGGTCGCGCCGATCCTCGCGCACCTGGCCTGGTCACTCACGATGCTCTTCGCGCTCCCGGCCGTCTACTAGCGCCCGCCGCACCGCCTCGGCGTAGGGGATCGGCTCGCCGGTCACCACGTCCCGGATCGCGTGGTCGGTGACGATCACCTCGGTGCTCATCGAGTCGATCAGGTTGCGGCCGGTGGTGGCGTCGACGTTCGTCACGAGCGAGATCCAGTACGACGACAGCCGGGGCGTCAGCACCGGCACGGTCACGATCGGGACCCGGCGTCCGTCGATGACCTCGGCGGCCCGCTGGAGCATGTCGACGTAGGTCAGCTGCTCCGGGCCGCCGATCTCGTAGGTCGTCGCGAACGCCTCCTCGTTGCCGACCACGCCGACGAGGTAGCAGACCACGTCGTCGAGGGCGATCGGCTGGGTCAGGGTGGTCGCCCAGGACGGCACCACCATCGCGGGCAGGTTCTTCACCAGCTGGCGGGTCATCTCCCAGGAGATGCCGCCGGCGCCGACCACGATCGCGGCGCGGAGCACGGTCACCGGCACGCGGGCCTCGCCGAGCAGCCGCTCCACCTCGCGGCGCGAGCGCAGATGCGGCGAGAGGTCGTCGGCGTCCCTGCCGAGCCCGCCGAGGTAGACGATCTGCCGAAGTCCACTCGCGGCCGCGGCCAGCCCGAACGAACGCGCCGCGTCGGCGTCCTTGCGCTCGAAGTCGTCGTCGTCGAGCGAGTGGACGAGGTAGACCGCGACGTCGACGCCGGTCATCGGCTCCGCGAGGCTGCCCGGGTCGGCCACGTCGCCCGCGACCGGCTCGCCGGGTCCGTCGTACTCCTCCGGGCGACGGGTCATCGCGCGCACCTCGTGGCCGCTCTCGATCAGGGCAGGCACCAGCCGACGGCCGATGAAGCCGGTCGCGCCGGCGACGAGGACGGTGGTCACGCAGGGGTCGTACCCATCCGCGCGCTACCTCACCGCCGCGCGGCCTTCGCGACGCCGTTCTCGTACGCCGTCACCAGGCCGCCGACCGACAGCGGCTTGAGCCGCTCGAGCACCTCGCGGAGGCGGGCGTCGTCCATGCCGCCGTACGCGGGCGCCAGCCGGGTGCGGATGACGTCCTCGAGCTCGTCGGCCATCTGGCGCCCGTGGGCCACGAAGACCTGCTTGGCGGCCTCGGCGATCTCGGCCGGGAAGCCGAGGTCGAGCAGCCGCATGCCGTTGGAGAGCTGGGAGACCGCGACCGCGAGCTGGTGGTGGCGCCGCCGCACGACGCCCAGCGCGACGAGGGTGTCGAGGTCCTCCTCGCTGAGGGTGCGCCCGGCCCGGCGGGACAGCTCGGTGCGCGACATCGCGACCGGGAGGTCGGCCTGCCAGGGCGCGAGCATGGTGCGCCGCAGCGCGATGTCCTCGGGGGAGGCGTCGTCGGGGATGTCGGCGACGTACCGCTCGATCGCGGTCAGCGTGAAGCCGTGGCTCTGGAGCTCGCGGACCAGCTCGAGGCGGGCGACGTGGGAGTCGCTGTAGTAGCCCGACCGGCCGCGCCGGATCGGCGGCGGCACCAGCCCCTTGGTGGTGTAGAAGCGGACGTTGCGCACGCTCATGCCGACGCGCGTCGTCAGCTCCTCCAGCGTCAGCAGCTCGTCCATCGCACTCCTCGTGACCTGCCCCACGCAGCCGTCCTGTTGACGGTGACAGTAATAGTGTCACAATCGGTCCATGGCTGAGGCATTCGTGTACGACCACATTCGCACGCCGCGCGGCAAGGGCAAGCAGGTCGGCTCCCTGCACGAGGTCAAGCCGGTCGACCTCGTCGTCGGGCTGCTCGACGAGATCAGGGAGCGCAACCCCTCCCTGGACCCCGAGCGCGTCGACGACGTCGTCCTCGGCGTCGTGACCCCGATCGGCGAGCAGGGCGGCGACATCGCCAAGACCGCGGCGCTGAAGGCCGGCTATCCCGAGACCGTGGCGGGCGTGCAGCTCAACCGCTTCTGCGCCTCCGGCCTCGAGGCGGTCAACCAGGCGGCGTCTCGCGTGCGCGGCGGCTTCGAGGACCTGATCCTCGCCGGCGGCGTGGAGTCGATGAGCCGGGTGCCGATGGGCTCCGACGGCGGCGCCTGGGCGAGCGACCCGGCCACCGCGCTGCAGACCGGCTTCGTGCCGCAGGGCATCGGCGCCGACCTGATCGCCACCCTCGAGGGCTGGAGCCGCGAGGACGTCGACGCCTACGCCGCCGAGTCCCACCACCGCGCCGCGAAGGCGTGGGCCAACGGCTACTTCGCGCGCTCCGTCGTACCCGTCGAGGACATCAACGGCCTCACCGTCCTCGACCACGACGAGCTGATCCGTCCCGACACGAGCGTCGAGGGCCTGGCCGGCCTCAAGCCGAGCTTCGCCGACATCGGCGCCCAGGCGGGCTTCGACGACGTGGCACTGGAGAAGTACCACTGGGTCGAGCGGATCGACCACGTCCACCACGCCGGCAACTCCTCCGGCATCGTCGACGGCGCCGCGCTCGTGGCGATCGGCACCGAGGAGGTCGGTACGTCGCTCGGCCTGACCCCGCGGGCCCGCGTGCTCGCCACCGCCGTGTCCGGAGCGGACCCGACGATCATGCTCACCGGCCCCGCCCCGGCCGCCCGCAAGGCGCTGGCCCGGGCCGGCCTCGAGGTCGAGGACATCGACCTGTTCGAGATCAACGAGGCGTTCGCCGCGGTCGCGATGCGGTTCATGCGCGACCTCGACGTCAGCCCCGAGATCACCAACGTCAACGGCGGCGCGATCGCGATGGGCCACCCGCTCGGCGCCACCGGCGCGATGATCCTCGGCACGCTCGTCGACGAGCTCCAGCGCCGGGACCTGCGCCGCGGCCTCGCCACGCTCTGCGTCGGCGGCGGCATGGGGATCGCCACCATCGTCGAGATCGTCTGAGTTCGAGAGGGAGTCATGACCGAGACCCAGCAGCCCCTCACTGACCGACACAGCGCCGTCCGCTACGACAAGGACGCCGACGGCATCGTCACCCTCACGCTCGACGACCCGACCGCGAGCGCGAACACCATGAACGAGCTCTACCAGGAGTCGATGGCCGCCGCCGTGCAGCGGCTGTACGACGAGCTGGCCGCCGACCCGGACAGCGTGACCGGTGTCGTGATCGCCAGCGCGAAGAAGACCTTCTTCGCCGGCGGCAACCTCAAGAGCATGGTGCAGGCGACCAGGGAGGACGCCGCCGCGGTGTTCGCGATGGGCGAGGCGGTCAAGGCCGGCCTGCGCAGGCTCGAGCTGTTCCCGAGGCCGGTGGTCGCGGCGATCAACGGCGCCGCCCTCGGCGGCGGCTTCGAGATCTGCCTGGCCTGCAACCACCGGATCGCGGTCGACGACGACAGCGTCAAGATCGGGCTGCCGGAGTCGACCCTCGGCCTGCTGCCGGGCGGGGGCGGCGTGACCCGCGTCGTACGCCTCCTCGGCCTGCAGGCCGGCCTGATGGACGTGCTGCTCCCGGGCACGCAGTTCAAGCCGAGTACGGCGAAGGAGAAGGGGCTGGTCGACGAGCTGGTCGCGACCCGCGAGGAGCTGGTCCCGGCCGCGAAGGCGTGGATCAGGGCCAATCCCGAGGAGAGCCAGAACCCCTGGGACAAGCCCGGCTACCAGATGCCCGGCGGCTCGCCGACCTCGCCCGCGCTGGCCGGCTTCCTGCCGGCGTTCCCGGCCCTGCTGCGCAAGCAGACCAAGGGCGCGGTCTACCCGGCGCCGCGCGCGATCCTGTCCGCCGCGGTCGAGGGCGCGGGGCTCGACTTCGACACCGCGTCGCGGATCGAGTCGCGCTACCTGACCAACCTGATCGTCAACCAGGGCTCGAAGAACATGATCCAGGCGTTCTTCTTCGACCTCCAGGCGATCAACGCCGGCCGGCTCCGCCCGGAGGGCGTGCCGCCGTTCAAGGCCACCAAGGTCGGCGTCCTCGGCGCCGGCATGATGGGCGCCGGCATCGCCTACTCCTGCGCCCGCGCGGGCATGCAGGTCGTGCTCAAGGACGTCGCGCAGGACGCCGCCGAGAGGGGCAAGGCGTACTCGGAGAGGCTCAACGCCAAGGCGATCTCGCGCGGCCGGCTCACGGAGGAGAGGTCGCGGGAGCTGCTCGACCGCATCACGCCCACCGCCGACCCGGCCGACCTGGCCGGCTGCGACCTGGTGATCGAGGCCGTCTTCGAGGACCCCTCGCTCAAGCAGCAGGTGTTCGCGGAGGTCGCGCCGTACGTCACTGGACACGGCAGGGGCGACGCGCTGCTCTGCTCGAACACCTCGACGCTGCCGATCACCGAGCTCGCCGCGGGCGTCGACCGCCCCGCCGACTTCATCGGCCTGCACTTCTTCAGCCCCGTGGACAAGATGCCGCTCGTCGAGATCATCCGCGGGCGGGAGACCTCCGACGTCGCACTGGCGAAGGCGTACGACGTGGTGCAGCAGATCCGCAAGACGCCGATCGTCGTCAACGACAGCCGCGGCTTCTACACCTCGCGCGTGATCGGCACCCAGGTGATGGAGGGCCTGGCGATGCTCGCCGAGGGCTGCCACCCGGTGTCGATCGAGCGGGCCGCGACCCAGGCCGGCTACCCGGTCGGGCCGCTCCAGCTCAGCGACGAGCTGAACATGGAGCTGATGGCCAAGATCCAGCAGGCGTCCGCCGACGCCGCCGCCCGCGAGGGGCTCTCGTGGGTGCCGTCGGCCGGTGAGGCCGTCGTCGCGAGGATGATCGAGCTCGGCCGCCCCTCGCGGCTCAAGGGCGCGGGCTTCTACGAGTACGACGAGTCCGGCAAGCGCGCCGGGATCTGGCCCGGCCTGGCCGAGACCTTCCCGGTCGCCGCCGAGGCGATCCCGATCGAGGACATGCGCGAGCGGATGCTCTTCATCGAGGCGCTCGAGACCGCGAAGTGCTTCGAGGAGGGTGTCATCGAGTCCGCGGCCGCGGCCAACATCGGCTCGATCATGGGCATCGGCTTCCCCGCGATGACCGGCGGCGCCGCGCAGTTCATGCAGGGCTACGAGGCTCGGCCGCCGTCGGGGGCTCCGGGGCAGGTCGGCCTGGGTGCGTTCGTCGCCCGCGCCGACGAGCTGGCCGAGACCTACGGCGACCGGTTCCGCCCCTCGGCGTACCTCCGCGACCTGGCCGCCTCCAACGGGTCGTTCCCGGCCTGAGGACACGCCTACGGCGACCCGAGCCAGGCCCGTCGTCCGGGACGGGCGCGGCCTGGCCGGGTGGTCCGACCCGGGTCCACGGCGAGGGCGCCACCGAGGTGCGCGCGCTCGCGGACGCGTCGTTCCGGGTCGCCGCGGGTGAGCTGGTCGCGGTGATGGGGCCCTCCGGCTCCGGCAAGTCGACGCTGCTCACCCTCGCCGGCGGGCTCGACGCCCCGACCGCCGGCACCGTCTCGGTCGAGTCGCTCGACCGACGGCTCGGATCGGCCGAGGCGCAGGTCGTCGTCCCGGCCGGCGGCCGGCCCGTGCTCCAGGCCGCCGATCCCGCCGACGGCAACACCGTCGCCGGCCGCAGGCCCGCGACGCCGCCGACGGCCGCCGACGTCGCCGAGGTGCTCGGCGGTCCGCCGATGATCGGCCAGCGCACCGGCGGGATCCGGGCGGCCACCGAGGAGGGCGTGACCTCCGTCGAGGCGACCGAGGTCGACCTCGGCGACCCGCTCGCGCGGGGCCTCTTCCGGCTCGTCGACGGCCGCTGGCCCGCGGCGGCCGACGAGGTGGTCGTGAACCAGGCCCTGCTGGACCGGGGGTACGCCGTCGGCGACGCCGGGCGGCCGACTGGGACCGGCTGCGGGCCGCCGCGGAGAGCACCGTGCCCGACGCGACGGTGACGACGGTCCGGAGCCTCGGCGACCGCACGACCTACGTCGACACAAGGTTCCGCGAGGACGGCGAAGCCGTGGGCAGCCCGGAGACGATCGCCTCGCCCGGCGGCGACGTGCTCATCGACGACGGCGCTCTCGCCGGGCGGCTGCCCGGGGTGCCGGACGACGCGGGCGAGGCGGTCGCCCGCGCCGTCCGCGCCGGCCGGGTCGTCGTCTTCACCGGGAGCACGGCGGTGCGCCCCGCCGACCTGCGGATGGTCCTCACGTCCGTCGACCGGCGCGGGCGCCGGCAGCCGCTCGCGACGATGTCGGTGCGGGCGCTGCTCGTCGGGCTCGACGACGGGACCGGACCGCGGGCGGTGCTGCCGCCGACCGTCGTCGAGCGTGCCGGGGTCGCGACGTCGATCAGCGGGCTGCTCCTCACCGACGCCGACATCAGCGCCCGGCAGGAGCAGGATCTCGGCGAGGCGGTCTCCGCCGTCTCGCCGCGGGCCTGGGTCCAGGTCGAGCGCGGCTACCAGGAGGACGACCAGACCCGGCTGGTCCAACTGGTGCTCGGCGGGCTCGGCGCGGTGCTGATGCTCGGCGGCACGCTCACCGCGACGTTCCTCGCGCTCTCCGACGCGCGCCCCGACCTCGCCACCCTGGCCGCGGTCGGCGCCTCGCCGCGCCGGCGGCGGGGCATCGCGGCGGCGTACGCGCTCGTCGTGGGGTTCGTCGGCGCGCTGCTCGGCGCCGCCGTGGGCTTCGTCCCCGGCATCGCGATCTCCTATCCGCTGACGTCGCCGTCGTACGCCGACACCGGGCCGTTCCTCGACATCCCGTGGCTGCTGGTCGGTGGCGTGGTCGTCGCGCTGCCGCTGATCACGGCGGCGATCGTGGCGCTGTGCACCCGCTCCCGCCTGCCTCTGGTCGCCCGCCTCGACTGAGCACGTACTGAGACGTCGGGTCGGACTTCTGAGGGTCGACCGCACGTCCCGACGCGACGACGGAGAGCACCGCAGCTTCGGCCTTCCTGTACATTCTCGCTTTCTTGTACATCTGCGCTTGGTTCGCCGTACGCTGGTTGGCATGAGCGAGATGAGCCTGAGCGATGCGCGCGCCCGGCTGGCCGACGTCGTCGACCAGGCCCGCATCGACCGCGACCCGGTCTATCTGACCCGCCGCGGCCGCCGAGTTGCCGCGGTGGTCGACGTCGGCCGCCTCGAGTCGCTCATCGAAGCCGCCGAAGACCTCGCTGACCTGCAGGCGGCAGCCGCCGCCCGCGCCGAGATCGTCGAGACCGGTCAGGCGCCGATCCCGTGGGACCAGGTCAAGGCCGACCTGGGCATGTCCTGACCAGCACCGGCCCGGCCGGCACCGCAGGTCCATTCGTCTCCTTCGGCGTCGCGACATGACCACCTACCGCATCGAGGTCGCCCCGGCGGCCCTCCGTCAGCTGCGCAAGCCGGATCCGCAGGCCCGGCGGCGCGTCCAGGCCGCAGTCGAGCTCCTGGCTCAGGAGCCACGCCCGGCCGGCGCGAAGAAGCTCGTCGGCGGCGATGGTGAATGGCGGGTCCGCACCGGCGACTATCGGATCGTCTACGAGATCCGCGACCAGGTCCTCCTCGTGCTCGTTCTGGCGGTCGGGCACCGGCGCGAGGTCTACCGGCGCCGCTGACGAACCGGCGACAGAAACAATCAGAGTTGACTGTTTGTTGGGCCCGGGCCATGCTGGCGGCGTGACCACGGCGACGCGCGTCCCGCAGGAGGAGCGCACCCGGCTGATGCGGGCCCGGCTGCTCGAGGCGACGATCGACTGCCTGGTCGAGCGCGGCTTCGCGGGTACGTCGACGACCCTGGTCTCCGAGCGCGCGGGCGTGAGCCGGGGCGCGCAGCTGCACCACTTCCCGACCAAGAACGCCCTGGTCGTCGCGGCGGTCGAGCACCTGACGGAGAAGCGCGGGCAGGAGCTCGCGGCGGCCGCCGCGAAGCTGCCGGAGGGCAGCCGGCGCGCCCGGGCCGTGCTGGGGATGCTCGCCGACCACTTCACCGGGGCGGTGTTCGCCGCCGCGCTGGAGCTGTGGGTCGCCGCCCGCACCGACGAGTCGCTGCTGGCGGCCGTCGCGCCGCTGGAGCAGCGGATCGGCCGGGAGACCCACCGGCTCACCGTCGAGCTGCTCGGCGTCGACGAGTCGGCACCGGGCAACCGCGAGCTGGTGCAGGCGACCCTCGACCTGGTGCGCGGCCTCGGCCTCGCCAACACCGTCACCGACGACGCCCGCCGCCGCGGCCGGATCCTGGACCGCTGGGCGGACGTCGTGGAGAAGGAGCTCTCGTGACCCTCCTCGACGATCTGCTCGCTGACCTCAAGACCGAGGGCGACCGGCTCTGGAACGCCGTCTCCGGACTCGACGCCGACGGCTGGGCCACGCCCACGCCGGCGACCGGCTGGACCGTGGCCACCCAGGTCGCGCACCTGCTCTGGACCGACGAGGTCGCGGTCGTCGCCGCCACGGACTCCCCAGAGGGCAGGGAGCAGTGGGAGGCGCTCGTCCGCCAGGCGCTCGCGGACCCGCTGGGCATCGTCGACCAGCAGGCCCACGAGGTCGCGCGGCTCGCGCCCGAGGCGCTGCTCGCCCGCTGGGGCGCGGCGCGGGAGGCGCTGCCGCGTGCGCTGCGGGCGTACCCCGAGGGCCGGCGGATGCCGTGGTTCGGCCCGCCGATGTCGCCGGCGTCGATGGCGACGGCGCGGTTCATGGAGACCTGGGCGCACGCCCTCGACGTGTACGACGCGCTCGAGGTCGCCCCCGAGGTGACCGACCGGATCCGGCACGTCGCGCACCTCGGCGTACGCACTCGGGACTTCGCGTTCTCGGCGCACGGCTTCGAGCCGCCGCAGGAAGACTTCTACGTCGAACTGACCTCTCCGTCAGGTGAGAAGTGGACCTGGGGAACGGACGTAGCGGACCAGAAGGTGTTCGGGTCCTCGTACGACTTCTGCCTGCTGGTCACCCAGCGCGTGCACCGCGACGACACCGACCTGGTCGCGACCGGCGCCGACGCCGAGACGTGGCTCACCATCGCGCAGGCGTTCGCCGGCCCGGCCGGTGAGGGGCGTGCCAGGCGATGAGGATCGGCAACTGCTCGGGGTTCTACGGCGACCGGCTCTCGGCGATGCGGGAGATGCTGGAGGGCGGCCGGCTCGACTACCTCACCGGTGACTACCTCGCCGAGCTGACCATGCTCATCCTCGGCAAGGACGCCATCAAGGACCCGTCGCTGGGCTACGCGAAGACGCATCTGCGCCAGCTCGAGGACTGCCTCGGGCTCGCGCTCGAGCGCGGAGTGCGGATCGTCAGCAACGCCGGCGGCCTCAACCCCGCCGGGCTCGCCGACCGGGTCCGCGAGGTGGCGGCCGGCCTCGGTCTCGACGTCGACGTCGCGCACGTCGAGGGCGACGACGTCCGCTCGTTGGCCAAGGAGATCGGGATCAGCGAGGGTGCCCTCACCGCCAACGCCTACCTCGGCGGCTTCGGCATCGCCGCGGCCCTGCGCGGCGGAGCGGACGTCGTCGTCACCGGCCGCGTCACCGACGCCAGCCTGGTGGTCGGCCCGGCGGTCGCGCACCACGGCTGGACGCCGGAGCAGTACGACGAGCTGGCCGGTGCCGTGGTCGCCGGGCACGTCCTGGAGTGCGGCACCCAGGCCACCGGCGGCAACTTCTCGGGCTTCCGGTCGCTGCCCGGCCACACGCTGCCGCTCGGCTTCCCGCTCGCCGAGATCGCCGCCGACGGCAGCAGCGTGATCACCAAGCACGACGGCACCGGCGGCGCGGTCACCGTCGACACGGTCACGGCCCAGCTGCTCTACGAGATCCAGACGACGCGCTACCTCAACCCCGACGTGACCACTCATCTCGACTCGATCACCCTCCGCGAGGTCGGACCCGACCGGGTCGAGATCGGCGGCGTCCGCGGCTCGGCGCCTCCGGAGCAGCTGAAGGTCGGCGTCAACGAGCTCGGGGGTTGGCGCAACACCGCGGAGTTCGTGCTCACCGGACTCGACATCGAGGCCAAGGCCGACTGGGTCCGCGAGCAGCTCACCGGGTCGCTCGCCGCCGCCGACGTCACCTGGACCCTCACGGCGCTGCCCGCGCCCGACGCGGACACCGAGGAGGGCGCCTCCGCGCTGCTGCGCTGCACGGTCAAGGACCCCGAGCCCGGCCCGGTCGGCCGCGCGTTCACCGGCCCGGCCGTCGAGCTCGCGCTGGCGTCGTACCCCGGCTTCACGATGACCGGCCCGCCGGCGCGGCCCTCGCCGTACGGCGTCTACCGCGCGGAGTACGTCGAGCGCTCGGCCGTCACCCACACCGTCGTGCACGCGGACGGCCGGCGCGAGGCGATCGCCGACCCGACGGCGTTCTCCGACGTCGACCCGGCCGCAGGCCGCCGGCCGTCGCCCTACCCGGCGCCGACCGACTCGCTGACCCGCCGGATGCCGCTCGGCACGTTCGTGCACGCTCGCTCCGGCGACAAGGGCGGCGACGCCAACCTCGGGCTGTGGGTGGTCAACGACGGGTCCGACAAGTACGCCGATCGGGTGACCTGGCTGGCCAAGCTGATCACCCCGCGCAAGGTGCGCGAGCTGGTGCCGGAGGCCACCGACCTCGACGTCGAGGTCTACCTGCTGCCGAACCTGGGTGCCGTGAACGTGCTGATCCGCGGGCTGCTCGGCGACGGCGTCGCGGCGTCGACCCGCTTCGACCCGCAGGCCAAGGGCCTGGGCGAGTGGGTGCGCTCGCGGCTCGTGCACGTGCAGGAGGACCTCGTATGAACATCCGCGAGATCGGCGCCGAGTTCGTGCGCCGCGAGGTCGTCGAGCACCTCCAGGAGTGGGAGGACGCCGGCGAGGTCCCGCGCGAGCTGCACGTCGCGGCCGCCAAGCAGGGCCTGCTCGGCGTCTCGTTCCCGGAGTCCGTCGGCGGCCAGGGCGGCGACCTGCTCGACACGATCGACCTGCAGGAGGGGATGTTCGAGGCGGGGGCGAGCAGCGGGCTGATGGCCGCGCTGTTCACCGGCGGCATCGCGCTCCCGCACCTCGTCGCCGACTGGGCCGCCTCCGGCAGCACCGACCTGGTCGACCGGTTCGTCCGCCCGACGCTGGCCGGCGAGGCGATCGGTGCGCTCGCGATCACCGAACCCGGGGGCGGGTCCGACGTGGGCGGCATCCGGACCATGGCCGTCCGCGACGGCGACGAGTACGTCGTCAACGGCTCGAAGACCTTCATCACCAGCGGCGTCCGCGCGGACTTCGTGACGACCGCGGTGCGGACCGGAGGCTCCCCAGGATCTTCGGGAAGCGCGGGTGGCATCAGCCTGCTCGTGGTCGAGAAGGGCACGCCCGGCTTCACCGTCGACCGGTCGCTGCGCAAGATGGGCTGGCACTGCTCCGACACCGCCGAGCTGTCGTACGCCGACGTGCGGGTGCCGGCGGCCCACCTGGTCGGCGCGGAGAACACCGGGTTCGCCCAGATCGCCGAGCAGTTCGTGGTCGAGCGGCTGGCGCTGGCGGTCCACGCCTACGGCATCGCCGGACGCTCGCTGGACCTGACGGCGGCGTACTGCCGCGACCGCGAGACGTTCGGCAGGCCGCTCATCGACCGGCAGGTGGTGCGGCACAGGCTCGTCGAGATGCGCAGGCAGGTCGAGGTCGCGCGCACCTACACCCGCGACGTCGCGCGGCGTCACGTCGCGGGTCGCCCGGAAGACAAGCCCAGCGTGATCGCCCAAGCCTGCTTGGCGAAACAGACCGCGGTCGACTGTGCGACCTACGTCTGCGACCAGGCCGTCCAGCTGCACGGCGGGACGGGATACATGCACGGGACCGAGGTGGAGCGCCACTACCGCGACGCCCGGATCCTGCCGATCGGAGGAGGGGCCAGCGACGTGCTGACCGATCTCGCAGCCAAGCTGCTGGGCTATTCATGACGAGCGCCATGTCGGGCCAGGTGACGGTCCGGATGGACGCGCCGCCGGGGAGGGTGTGGGCGCTGGTGTCCGACGTGACCCGCGTCGGCGAGTTCTCGCCGGAGACCTTCGAGGCGCGGTGGACCCGCGGCTCGACCGGTCCCGAGGTGGGCGCCCACTTCAAGGGCCATGTGCGGCGCAACGGCGTCGGCCCGACGTACTGGTCGCCCTGCCGGGTCACGAAGTGCGAGCCGAACGAGGTCTTCGAGTTCTCGGTCGGCACCGACGAGGTGACCGTCAACAACTGGGGCTACCGGCTCGAGCCGGACGGCGACGGGACCCTGGTGACGGAGTACTTCCGGCTCGAGCCCGCCTTCTACCTGCGCGCCTACTGGCTGGTGATGGGACGGCTCCGCGGCCGCACCAACGAGCGGGGCATGCGCACCACGCTCGAGCGGATGAAGGCGGTCGTCGAGGGTGACTGACAACCGGACGGCGATGCTGGAGAAGCTCGCCGACCTCGACGCCGAGCACGCCAAGGCGGTCGCGGGCGGCGGGCAGAAGTACGTCGACCGCCACCATGCCCGCGGCCGGCTGCTGCCGCGCGAGCGGATCGAGCTGCTCGTCGACGAGGGCTCGGCGTTCCTCGAGCTCTCGCCGCTGGCCGGCTGGGGCTCGGACTTCACCGTGGGCGCGAGCGTGGTCACCGGCATCGGGGTGATCGAGGGCGTCGAGTGCATGATCACCGCCAACGACCCGACGGTGAAGGGCGGCGCGTCGAACCCGTGGACGGTCAAGAAGATCTTCCGGGCCGCGCAGATCGCCGAGGAGAACGGGCTGCCCACGGTCTCGCTGGTCGAGTCCGGCGGCGCGGACCTGCCGACCCAGAAGGAGATCTTCATCCCGGGCGGCAAGCTGTTCCGCGACATCACCCGCGCCAGCGCGCGCAAGGAGCCGACGATCGCGCTGGTCTTCGGCAACTCCACCGCCGGCGGCGCCTACGTGCCCGGCATGTCCGACTACACGGTGATGGTCAAGGAGCAGGCCAAGGTCTTCCTCGGCGGCCCGCCGCTGGTGAAGATGGCGACCGGCGAGGAGTCCGACGACGAGTCGCTCGGCGGCGCCGAGATGCACGCCCGCGTCTCCGGCCTGGCCGACTACCTCGCCGAGGACGAGCTCGACGCGATCCGCATCGGCCGCCGCATCGTCGCCCGGCTGAACTGGCGCAAGGCCACGCCGCCGCCCGCCTCCTACGCCGAGCCGGACGAGGACCCCGACGGCCTGCTCGACCTGATCCCGACCGACCTCAAGGAGCCGTTCGACCCGCGCGAGGTGATCCGGCGCATCTGCGACGGGGTGAGCGAGACCAATGGCGCCGTCTTCGACGAGTTCAAGCCGCTCTACGGCACCTCGCTGGTCACCGGCTGGGCGAGGCTGCACGGCCGCCCGGTCGGCATCCTCGCGAACGCGCAGGGCGTGTTGTTCTCCGAGGAGGCGCAGAAGGCCACGCAGTTCATCCAGCTCGCCAACCAGGTCGACACCCCGCTGCTCTTCCTGCACAACACGACCGGCTACATGGTCGGCCAGGAGTACGAGCAGGGCGGCATCATCAAGCACGGCGCGATGATGATCAACGCGGTCAGCAACTCCCGGGTCCCGCACCTCTCGGTGATCATGGGCGCGTCGTACGGCGCCGGCAACTACGGCATGAACGGCCGCGCCTACGACCCGCGCTTCCTCTTCACCTGGCCCTCCGCGAAGTCCGCGGTGATGGGGCCCAAGCAGCTCGCGGGCGTGCTCGAGATCGTCGCCCGGCAGTCGGCCGAGGCGAAGGGCCAGGAGTTCGACGCCGAGGGGTTCAAGGGCATCAAGGAGGTCGTCGAGGCCCAGATCGAGGAGCAGTCCCTGCCCTTCTTCCTCTCCGGGATGCTCTACGACGACGGCGTGATCGACCCGCGCGACACCCGCACCATCCTGGGCATCTGCCTGTCGGTCATCGAGAACAGGCCGATCGTCGGCACCGACCGGTTCGGGGTGTTCCGGCCGTGATCACCCGCCTCCTGGTCGCCAACCGGGCCGAGATCGCGTCCCGGGTGTTCCGCACCTGTCGCGCCCTGGGCATCGAGACGGTGGCCGTCCACTCCGACGCCGATGCCGGCCTGCCCTACGTACGCGAGGCGGACACCGCCGTACGCCTCCCGGGGAACGCGCCGTCCGAGACCTACCTGCGCATCGACCTGGTGCTCGACGCCGCGCGCGCCGCTGCCGCTGATGCCATACACCCCGGCTACGGCTTCCTCTCCGAGAACGCCGACTTCGCCCGCGCCGTGCTCGACGCCGGCCTGATCTGGGTCGGCCCGACGCCGGAGTCGATCGAGGCGATGGGCTCGAAGATCCGGGCGAAGGAGATCATGCGCGACGCCGGCGTCCCGGTGCTCGAGGCACCGGCGAGCCCGACCGAGGCCGACCTGCCCCTGCTGGTCAAGGCGTCCGCCGGCGGCGGTGGCCGCGGCATGCGCATCGTCCGGTCGCTCGCGGACCTGCCCGGCGAGATCGCGGCCGCGGAGGCCGAGGCGGCCTCGGCGTTCGGCGACGGCACCGTCTTCGTCGAGCCGTACGTCGAGCGCGGCCGGCACGTCGAGGTCCAGGTCGTCGGCACGAGCGTGTACGGCGAGCGCGACTGCTCCCTGCAGCGCCGGCACCAGAAGGTGGTCGAGGAGGCCCCGGCACCCGGTCTGCGCGACGAGGTCCGCGCCGCGCTGCACGACGCCGCCCGCAAGGCGGCCGAGGCGGTCGGCTACCGCGGCGCCGGCACGGTCGAGTTCCTCTACGACCCGGCCACCGAGCGGTTCTTCTTCCTGGAGATGAACACCCGCCTCCAGGTCGAGCACCCGGTGACCGAGCTGGTGCACGGCATCGACCTGGTCGCGGCGCAGCTCTCGGTGGCGGAGGGAACGGCGGTCGAGGAGGTTGCGCAGCAACCGCCTCGAAACCCCGTTCCGGTGGGGCACGCGATCGAGGTGCGGCTCTACGCCGAGGACCCGAGCGCCGACTACCGGCCACAGAGCGGCATGCTGACCACCTTCGAGGTCCCGCTCGAGGACGGGATCCGCGTGGACACCGGCTTCGAGTCCGGCAGCGAGGTGTCGACGCACTACGACGCCATGCTGGCCAAGGTGATCGCGCACGCGCCGACCCGCGAGGCGGCGGCCCGCAAGCTCGCGTCCGTGCTGAGCCGGGCGCGGATCCACGGCGTCGTCACCAACCGGGACCTGCTGGTGGCGATCCTGCGCGACGAGACCTTCCTCGCCGGCGACGTGAGCACCGACCTCCTGGGTGGCTTCGAGACGGGACTTCGTCCTTCCTCGACCACCGGGGAGGCAGCGGTCGCGGCGGCGATCGCGCTGGCCGAGCAGGCGAAGGCGGCGCGGACCGTCCAGCGCGGCATCCCGGTCGCCTGGCGCAACGTGGTGTCGCAGCCGCAGCGCACGGTGTTCCAAGAGGCGACCGTCGAGTGGTTCGGCGCCTACCACGTGGACGGGCACACGGTGGTCGAGGCGGGCACGGAGACCGTGACACTGGAGACCGACGGGGTGTGCACGACGTACCGGATCGCTGTCAACGGCCCGGATGTGAACGTCGACAGCAGTCGTGGGCACGTGCGCCTGACGCGGGTGCCGCGGTTCGTCGATCCGGCCGAGCAGGTCGTGAGCGGCAGCCTGCTCGCGCCGATGCCCGGCACGGTCGTCGGCGTCGCGGTCGAGGCGGGGCAGCAGGTCGAGGCCGGCCAACGGGTGCTGGTGCTCGAGGCGATGAAGATGCAGCACCAGGTGGTCGCGCCGCACGCCGGCACGGTGACCGAGATCGACGTGAGGCCCGGCCAGCAGGTCGCTGCCGGTGAGGTCCTGGCCGTGGTGGAGGAGTCAGCATGAGCACGTTCAGCGAGTCCGAGGAGCGCCGGGAGCTGCGCCAGGCCGTGGCCCGGCTGGCCGGGAAGTACGGCCGCGAGTGGTTCACCGAGCGGGCCCGCGCCGGCGAGAAGACCACCGAGCTGTGGCTCGAGATCGGACGCAACGGCTATCTCGGCATCAACATCCCCGAGGAGTACGGCGGTGGGGGTGGCGGCATCGGCGACATCGCGGCCGTGTGCGAGGAGCTCGCGGCGCAGGGCTGCCCGCTGCTGCTCATGGTGGTGAGCCCGGCGATCTGCGGCACGATCATCAGCCGCTACGGGACGCCCGCGCAGAAGCAGCGCTGGCTGCCCGGCATCTGCGACGGCACCGGCACGATGGCGTTCGCGATCACCGAGCCGGACGCCGGCACCAACACCCACAACATCACCACGACCGCGCGCCGTGACGGCGACGAGTGGGTGCTGGGCGGCCGCAAGGTCTACATCTCCGGCGTCGACGAGGCCGACCACGTGCTCGTGGTCGCGCGCGCCGAGGCTCTGTCACCGGATGGGCAGAGGACGGGCAAGGTGAAGCCGGTGCTGTTCGTGGTGCCGACCGACAGCCCCGGCTTCGAGTTCCAGGCCATCCCGATGGAGATCGTCAGCCCCGAGCTGCAGTTCCAGGTGTTCCTCGACGACGTCCGGCTCCCGGCCGACGCGATCGTCGGCGACGAGGACGGCGGCCTCGCGCAGCTGTTCGCCGGGCTGAACCCGGAGCGGATCATGGCGGCGTCGTTCAGCACCGGACTGGCGCGGTACGCGATCGACAAGGCGGCGTCGTACGCCAAGGAGCGCACGGTCTTCCAGCATGCCATCGGCAGCCACCAGGCCATCGCGCACCCGCTCGCGCAGGCGCACATCGAGACCGAGATGGCCCGGCTGATGACCCAGAAGGCGGCCGCGCTCTACGACGCGGGCGACGACCTGGGCGCGGGCGAGGCCGCCAACATGGCCAAGTACGCCGCCGCCGAGGCCGCCTGCCACGCCGCGGACGCGGCCGTGCAGACCCACGGCGGCAACGGCATCACCCAGGAGTACGGCGTCGCCGGCCTGCTCGTCGCCACCCGCGCCGGCCGGATCGCGCCGGTCAGCCGCGAGATGATCCTCAACTTCGTCGCGATGCACTCCCTGGGGCTGCCGAAGTCGTACTGAGTCGGCCCGGACCTCGCCGCTCGCATGTAACGCCGGGTTACTGCTTGTTCCCACCACGTTGCAACCTGGTGGGAGGAAGGGATAACCCGGCGTTACATGTCGCGCAGCGCCGACGGCGTCCGCCTGGGTAGCGTGTCGCCGTGGGAGTCATCGACGGCGCCGATCGCGCGCAGCAGCGCTGGTCGGTGCTCGGCTACCCGCTCGCGGTGATCTACAAGTACTTCGACGACCAGGGCAACTACCTCGCCTCGATCATCACCTACTACGCGTTCATCGCGATCTTCCCGCTGCTGCTGCTCGGCTCCTCGATCCTCGGCTTCCTCCTGCAGGACGACCCCGGGCTCCAGCAGCAGATCCTCGAGTCGGCGCTCGCGCAGTTCCCGGTCATCGGCGACCAGATCGGCCGGCCCGAGGGCCTCACCGGCTCGACGGCCGCGATCGTCATCGGTGGCCTGGTCGCCCTCTACGGTGCGCTGGGCCTCGGCCAGGCCCTGCAGAACGCGCTGAACGTCGCGTGGTCGGTCCCGCGCAACAGTCGGCCCAACCCGTTCCTGCTGCGGCTCAAGAGCCTGTTGCTGCTGATGACCGCCGGCGTCGCCGTCCTGGCCATCTCGGTGCTCTCGACCCTCGCCGCGAACACCGAGGTGCTGGGCGAGACGGTGTCGTCGTACCGCTGGCCGATCACTCTGCTCACGGTCGTCGTCAACACCCTGGTCCTGACCGCGCTCTTCCGGGTCGGCGCCGCCCGCAGCCACGGCATCTGGACCGGCGCCGTCCCCGGCGCGGTCGTCGCCTCGCTGCTGTGGATCGGGCTGCAGCGTCTCGGCACCGCCTACGTCACCAACGTCCTCACCGAGACCAGCGCGATGAACCAGACCTTCGGCCTGGTCCTCGGCCTCATCGGCATCCTCTGGCTCACCGCGGTCATCGGCGTCCTCGGCATCGAGGTCAACGTCGTCCTCGAGCGCCGCCTCTGGCCCCGCGCCCTCCTCACGCCCTTCACCGATCGCGTCACCCTGACCGAGGCCGACCGCCGCGCGTACGCCGGATATGCGAGAGCCGCACGCCACAAGGGATTCGAGACGATCGAGATCCTCTTCGAGGACCAGCGGATCGCGCTGCCCGCCGAGGAGGACGACGGCGCCGACCACGCCCCGTAGGAAGCGGCCCAGCGCCGGCGGGCGGAACCGCGGGCCTGCGTCTCGCGTCCGACCGCCATGTGGAACCATGCCGTCGTCGTCAGGACGCTCCCGGCCGCTCTCGTGCTCGCCGCGGTGGGAGGGCCGGGGAGCCTCGCGGTGGGTGACGCCTCCCGGGCGGACCACCCGCAGGGCGTGTCGTCCTCGACCACCGTTGAGGCTCCACCCGTCCGGCCCCGAGGAGGGATCCGAGCCGGCACCGGCCCGGTCCCGATGCCCGAGGTCGCGCCGGCCGACCCACCGCCCGTGCCGATGCCCACGATCGAGCCGGCGACACCGGGGCCTGTGCCCATGCCGCGTGTCCAGGCACCCGACCGCGATCCGAGGGACGGCCGGCCCCTCGTGCCCGACCTGCCCGACGTGCGCTGACCGCCGGGTCGCTCGCGACGCATCACGCGTCGTAGTGCGCGAGCCCCTCCCACGCCGACGACCACGAGCCGACCGGGCCGGAGCAGACCCAGATGCCGGCGCCGACCTCCTCGTTCTCGGTGCCGGAGGAGTTCTGCAGCCGGTCTCGCAGCGAGCAGTCCTCGAAGCCGTCGGGGGTGCCCTGGAGGACCACGATCACCGGGGACGCGTCGGGAGGTGGCGGGCCCCACTCGCGGTAGCCGTTGTGGCCGCTGTACGTCGGGAGGCCGACGTCGTACCAGCGCATCGCGCCGGCCTCGCCGTAGTTGCTCGTGAAGATGACGGCGCGCTCGCGCTCCTCCGGCGACAGCGAGTCGACGACGGCACGGACCTGGCCGGCGTACTCGGGCCAGCCGACGGTGTCGAGCTGGACGTCGTTGATGTCGGCCCAGAAGGAGCCGGAGAAGGACGACGGGGGCAGCACGGGTACGACGGCGGGGTAGGCGAACGCCGAGGAGGCGACGACGGCGGCGCCGGTGAGGGCGAGCGCCCGGGTCGACCAGCGGGCGGCGAGGAGGGTGCAGCCGGCGGCGACGAGGGGCGGGATGAGGCCGCCGAAGTAGTAGCCCTTGCCGCCGGTGACGAGGAACGCAGCGAGCACGACGAGGAACGCCCAGGCCAGTACCCGGGCGCGGGCCCACTCCGGGCGACGGAGCAGCTGCACGATGCCGAGGACGTAGACGGCGCCGATGACCGGGCTGAACATCACGAACGCCTCGAGCACCATCGAGACGCGGCCGCCGACGCCGCCGTACTCGTCCGCGATGTCGGCGGAGAGGTCGAGGACCGGCCAGTCGTGCCGGGCCTGCCAGACCAGGTTCGGTGCCCACATCGCGGCCGCGATCAGCCCGCCGAGCCAGGGCCAGCGGGTGCGGAGCACCGGCCGCGTCTCGCGCGTGAGCGCGACGCCGACGAGCACGCCGAGCAGGCAGAACGCGACGGCGTGCTTGTTGTTGAGGCCGATCCCGGCGAGCACGCCGGCGAGCAGCCACAGCCGCGGCCGGTCGTCCACCAGCGCCTGGGCGACCACGACGAGGATCGCGGTCCAGAAGAGCAGGTCGTACGTCGAGGTCGACATCAGGTGCCCGAAGCCGAGGACGAGGGCGGAGAACGCCACGGCCACCGCGGTCAGCACCTGACCGGCCCGGGCGGCGCCGAGCAGCCGCGCCGCCTGGACCGCGAGCAGCACGACGGCCGCGACGGCGAGGACGCTGGGGAGCCTCAGCACCACCAGGCTCGACGGCGCGATGGTGTCCATGAGCGCGGCCAGCAGCGGCGTGAGCGACGGCTGGTCCGGGTAGCCCCACGCCGGATGCTGGCCGGCGGCCACGAAGTACATCTCGTCGCGGTGCGGGCCGTAGCGCGGCGACAGCGCGATGAGGGCGATCGCCTGGATCGCGACGATGACGCCGACCTCCCGGACGGCGTACGGGTGGCGGGTCACGCCATCAGTGTGGACCACCCGGGGCGCGCCGGGTGGCAGGACTTCTAGACCGGAGCCCGCTCCGAGGGCCGACGTGTGATGCTCGGTCCCCCCACACTTGGAGAGGAGCCCGATGAGCAACGGTCCATCGGCCGTGCCCGCGGAGCCCGGCCGGCGCGAGCTGTCCGAGATCCTCATCGGCCGGGCGGACTCCAACCACCTCGTCGTACCGGACCCGCTCGTGTCCCTCGTGCACGCCAGGGTCAGGCGCGGTGCCCCGGGGTCGAGCGCGACGGTGGAGGACCTGGACTCGTTCCGCGGCACCGCGCTGAACGGGACGCCCATCCACGCGCCGGAGCCGCTCCGGCCCGGTGACGTGGTCTCGGTGGGCAACCACGCGTTCCAGTGGAACGGCACGGACCTGGCCGAGGCTCCCGCGGCGACCGGGCCGTCGCTGGTCGCGGAGGGCCTCTCGGTCACGGTCAGGAACGGCCGGCGGCTGATCGACGGCATCGGCTTCAGCGTCGACGCCGGCACCCTGACCGCCGTCATCGGTCCGTCGGGGGCCGGCAAGTCGACGCTGCTCGGCGCGCTCACGGGGCTGCGGCCGGCGACCAGTGGACGCGTCCGCTGGCGGGGGCAGGACCTGTACGCCGGCTACGAGCAGCTGCGGTTCCAGGTCGGCCTCGTCCCGCAGCAGGACATCCAGCACGGCCAGCTGCGGGTCCGGGACGCCCTCATGTTCGCTGCGGAGCTGCGGCTGCCGCCGGACACGGCCCGGGCCGAGCGCGAGGAGCGGGTGCAGCAGGTCGCGGCCCAGCTCCAGCTCTCCGAGCGGATGGACAACCGCATCGGCAGCCAGCTCTCGGGCGGCCAGCGCAAGCGGGTCTCCATCGCCACCGAGCTCCTGACCGCGCCGCCACTGCTGTTCCTCGACGAGCCGACGTCCGGCCTGGACCCGGGCCTGGACGTCGAGATCATGCGCCAGCTGCGCCGCCTCGCCGACGGCGGTCGCACGGTCCTGGTCGTCACCCACTCGGTGCTGGCGCTGGACGTCTGCGACCGCGTCCTGATCCTGGCGCCGGGCGGGCGCATCGCGTACTTCGGCCCGCCGGCGGGGGTGCTCGCGCACTTCGGCTGCGCCAGCTACCCCGAGGTGTTCGACCTGCTCGACTCGCCCGAGACCCTGAGCCGGCTCGCCGCCGAGCGGGCCGCACCGGTGCCTACCTCGCCGCCGCCGGCGGGGGAGACGAGGCCGCCGCCGCGGCCGCGCACACCCAGGCGGGTCGTGAGGTCCCAGCTGTCCGCGCTCACGCGCCGCAACCTGGCGGTGATCGCCGGCGACCGCCTGCTGCTGACCATGCTCGTCGCGCTGCCGCTCGTGCTCGGCGTCCTGTCCCGCGTCGTCCCCGGGAACGCCGGCATGTCGCTGCTGCAGGCCCCACCGGGACCGGGCGGCTACCTCAACGCCGAGGAGGCGACGAAGCGGATCACGCTGCTGATCATCGCCGCCGCGCTCGTCGGGACCGCGATGACGGTGCGCGAGCTGGTCGGGGAGCGGCCGATCCTCCGGCGCGAGTACGCCGTCGGCCTGGTCCCGGACGTCTACCTCGCATCGAAGATCGGCGTCCTCGGCGTGGCCAGCTTCGCCCAGGGCGTCGTCGTCACCGGCCTGGCGACCGTCGGCCTGCCCGGTCCCGACTTCGGCGGGGCCCTCGGGCTGGGGCGGGTCGAGCTCGCGCTCGTCATCGGCTGGCTGGCGTTCACGATGGCGGTCGTCGGCCTGCTCGTGTCCGCGCTGCTGACCAGCAGCGAGCAGACCATGCCGGCGCTGGTCGGGATCGTCATGGTCCAGCTGGTGCTCTGCGGAGCGCTGGTCCAGGTGGCCGGCCGGCCCGTCCTCGAACAGCTGGCCTGGCTCGCGCCCGCGCGGTGGGCCTACGGCGCCACCGCGGCGACCGAGTACCTCCAGCGCCCGCTGCGCGAGCAGGGCCGGGCACTCGACTGGATCGCGCTCGGCGGCGGCCTCCACTGGGCGTTCGCCGTCGGCGTGCTGGCCCTGATCGCGGCCGGTACGACGGCGCTCGCCGTCCTCGCCGTACGACGCAGCGCCCGGTCGTCGTGACGGGTCAGTCGACCAGACGCTCCCGCAATTGCGCGATCAGGTCGTCGCCGAGGCCGAGCCCGTCGCGCAGGTAGCGCTCGACCGAGCCGTGGTCGGCCTCGACCGCGTCGTAGGCCGCCTGGAGATACTCGGGCTCGACGACCATCGTGGGCTCGTAGACCGCGACCTTCTCGGGGCCGAGGTGCTCGGCGACCAGCGCGAGGTACTTCTCGCGGGTGGCCGACGAGACCTCGTTGGTGAGCAGGTAGTCGGCGAGGATCGTGGCGCGGTCGACGCCCGCGATCTCCAGGAGCAGTACGGCGGCCCAGCCGGTGCGGTCCTTGCCGGCGGTGCAGTGGAAGAGCTGCGGCAGGTCGCCGGTGGCGAGCGAGGTCAGGAGCCGGGCGTACGACGCCCGCGAGGCGGGCGACCGGACGAAGGCGTCGTACACCGCCCGCATCACGCGGCGGGCGGCGGCGCTGTCGGTCATGCCCTCGACCAGCTCGGTCGGGATGCCGGAGATCTCGACGTGCTGCCAGGTCGCGCCGGGGACCTCGACGTCGGGGTGGGCGTCGATCTCGCGCTGGCTGCGCAGGTCGTGGATCGCCCGAATCCCCAATGCGGCAAGGGATGTGGCGTCGGTGTCGGTGAGCTGGAGCTCGTTGGAGCGGTAGCAGACGCCGCGGCGCACCCGGCCGCCGCCGCGTGTCGGGTACCCCGGCCCGGCGACGTCGCGGAAGTTGTCGGCGGACACGAGCCGGATCAGCTCGGCGGGTGCGTCGGTCACGGTTCGCAGGATAGGGGTCCCGGGGAAACGCCCGGTGAAGCCCGTCGTCGAGTTGGGCTGTAGTCGCACTCGAGTTGGGCCTTGTTCACACAGAGGCGGCGAAGGATGCCCAACTCAACGGCGAACATGGCCCAACTCAACGGTCGAAGGCCGCGCGGACCCGGTCCTCGGTGAGGCCGTAGTCCTCGAGCGCGTAGGCGTGCGAGGGCTTCGCCTTGCCCTGCTTGGACTCCTGGTCGATCTCCTCGACGGCCGCCCGGACCTCCGGGGTCCAGTCCAGCCCGAACCGGTCGTAGACGCGACGGGTCACGCCGAGCGGGTCGGTGACGAGATCCTGGAACGCGATGTCGACGAACTGCGACTGGTCGTACCTCGGCCGCGCGTCGTGGAAGGCGTGGAAGGCCCGCGACCACAGGTCCAGCTGGGTCCGGCCGATCACGTCGCCGACGTACGTCGTGGAGTGGCCCGCCGTGGTCTCGGCCGACAGCGAGCAGGACGAGGCGATGCAGGTGACCGGGTCGCGATGCGTGTAGACGATCAGCGCGTCCGGGTAGACGGTCATCAGCGCGTCGAGGGCGGTCATGTGCGAGGGGTTCTTGAGGACCCAGCGCTTCTCCGGGTCGTTGAGCCCGACCAGCTGGAGGTTCTGCCGGTGCCGGGCGTAGGCGTCGGTCCAGTCCTGCTGCCGGAGCCACGCGGTGTAGCGCGGGACGTGGGCCAGCGACTCGTAGGAGTTGGACTTGCCGGTCTGCCGCAGCAGCCGCCAGCACTCCTCGACCGTGGTCGCGTCCATGTAGTGGATCCCCATGAACTCGGGGGACTCGACGTGGTGCGCGGAGAACGCCTGCTGCATCGCGGCGAAGATCGGGTCGTCCGCCCAGGTGTCGCGGGGCGGCCGCGGCTGCGGGTACTGCGTCAGCCACATCTCCAGCCCCTGCGCCATCGGGTCGGCGTGCAGCAGCCGGTGCAGCGCGGTCGTGCCGGTGCGCGGCAGCCCCATCACGAAGATCGGCCGCTCGATGGGCACGTCGCGGTGCTCGGGGTGCGCGGCGAACTGCGCCTGCGTGAGGAGTACGCCGACCAGCGCGCTCTTCACCTCCGAGCGCTGGAAGTAGTTGCCCCTGGGCGTGAGCCCGGCCTCCGCCGACGCCAGGTCCTCGGTCAGGACCCGCAGGCCCTCCTCGTGGACCCCGTCCCCGAACTCGCCGCCCCCGAAGTCGGAGAGCCCGGTGGTCCGGACGGCGGCCGCGACGATGTCCTCGTAGCTGCCGACGTCCGGGCGCTCCCGGGTCATGATGTTGTCGCTCATCGTGTCTCCGGGCGGACGTCCGGGTGGGTGTCCTGGCGGCGCATTTGCGCCGGGATGGCAGCGCCGCGGCAGCCCCCATTGCCATAACAGCGCAATTGCGCCGAAATGGAGGACACCACGACCGCGGCCATCAGTCGTGGAACTCGCCGCAGTCGACCGTGAGCATCTGGCCGGTGACGGCGGAGGCCAGGTCGGAGGCGAGGAAGAGCGTCGCGCGGGCGACCTCCTGCGCGGAGGCGAGCCGCTTGAGGTCGGTGGGGGCCGCCTTCTCGGCGTACACCTCCTCGTGGGTCTTGCCCTCGACGGCCGCGAGGAAGTCGAAGTAGCCGCGGTTGACGTCCTCGTAGATGTAGGACGGCGCCACGCTGTTCACCCGGATGCCGCGCGGGCCGAGCTCGGTGGCCAGCGACGAGGCGAGGTGCTCCAGCGCGCCCTTGGACAGCTTGTAGCCGGCGTACTCGGGCTGCGAGGAGAACGAGACGCAGGAGTTCAGCATGATGATCGAGCCCCTGCTGGCCGACAGCGCGTCGGCGAAGAGCGCGGAGAGCCGCAGCGGCGCGAACACGTTGGTCTCGTTGACCTTGGCGAGCTTGCGCGGCTCGATCTGGGTGATCGGGTCCATCGGCGGGATCGTGAACGCGTTGTTGACGACGCAGTCGACCCGCCCGAACGCCTCGAGCGTCCGGTCGCGCAGGTGGGCGCGCGAGTCCTCGTCGGTCACGTCGGTGACCACGTTCACGACCTTGCCGCCGTGTCCTTCCAGCTCGGCCTGGAGCTCGAGGAGGCGCGACTCGGTGCGGCTGGCGATCACCAGGTCGGCGCCCATCCGCGCGGCCTCGTCGGCCAGCGCCCGGCCGAGGCCGGGGCCGATGCCGGAGATGACGACGACCTTCCCCTTGAGCAGGGGTACGGCGGCGTACCGCTCCTCGATCGACGTGTCGTGCGCCCGGGCGTAGCCAAGGTCGTTGCTCAACCCATTCTCCTTGTCAACTCAGCATCCTTCGGGCAACGGAGCGCTGCCGGGCGGCGATCCGCGCGGCGTACTCCTCGGTGGTGATGGGGGCGAAGTACGGCAGCTTCTCGGGTACGTCGGCGAGCGGCATCACCTCGGCCACGGGCCCGTCCTCGGGGCCGAGGTCGCGCTCGAGGCGCTGCCAGCGCAGCATGATCGCGCCGGTCGGGTGCCCCAGGCACTCGAGCCAGTTGGCGATCGGCGTACCGCCGGGTGGCGTCTCGGAGATCACGAACCGCATCGAGCCGTCGGGGTCGGTGACCGCCTGGGCCTTGGTGAGCGAGGTCTGGTGGGTCTCGTAGTCGGTGGAGACGTACCAGTCCGAGCCGATCTGGATCGCCTGGTAGGCGCAGTCGGTGCACTCGGGCACGGTCACGACCAGCGCCTCGTCCTCGGCGAGGTCGTAGTGGCCGATGGAGGAGCGCTGCGAGGAGAGTCCGCCGGGCGTGGACTGCGGGGCGGTCGGCTGGTTGGCCGGCTCCTGGTACTGGAAGAAGTGCGGGAAGGCGAACCACGTCTGGATCGAGCCGGTGAGCAGCTTGCCGGCGATCTCGTACCTCTTCGCCAGCCGCTCCCTGCTCAACGGCGCCGCCGGCGACCCCACGGTGTCGGTGCGCTCGATCCAGAGCCCGCCGCGCTCCTCGGTGTCCCAGTCGTTGTAGACCTCGCGCACGATCATCGTCTTGGCGCCGGGCTCGGCGACGTAGGTGAACTCGAACGAGCCGTCGTCCTTCACGTCCAGCTCGCGGTCGTCGAAGGCGAGCATCGAGGTGGCCGCGGAGTCGGCGGAGTAGGTCCCGCCCATCACCTGGAAGGACAGGTCGGCGGTGGTGCCGCGGACTCCCCGCACGACGTACTCGGCGCCCTCCGCGAGGTAGGCGTTGAAGTAGATCGCGTCGGGATTGTCCAGGCCCTGCCGGGAGTACTGGTGCGTGGGGTTGATGAACACCGGCCGGTCGAGGTCGTGGTCGAAGGCCATCTGCATGGCCATCCGGATCCGCCCGGCGAGGTAGTCGTAGCCCTCGAGCAGGTCCTGCTCGGACTTGATGAACGGGGCGCCCTCGATCAGCCTCTCGGCCTCGGCGATCGCGTCGCGCAGCGGCTGGGTGAGATCGGACATCAGAGCTTTCCGATGATCTGCTCGGCGTACCGCTCGAGGTGCTCTACCTTCTTCTCGAGCGGCTCGGTGTCCGGGCCCTCGATGTAGGGCATGCGGAACCCGACGATGCAGTCGGTGACGCCCTTGTCCTCCAGGCGCTTGACGCCGTCGAGGGTGTAGGCGTCGTAGGAGATCACGTGCACCTCGAAGTCGTCGCGGGTGTCGCCCTCCTCCGCACGGATCTCCGCGAGCCGGGTCAGCAGCCGGTCCAGCTCCTCGCCGTCGCCGCCGGCGTGCATCCAGCCGTCGCCCTTGCGTACGGCGCGGCGCAGCGCCGCGTCCGCGTGTCCGCCCACCAGCAGCGGGACGGTCTCGGTCGGCGTCGGGCACTGCTTGAGCGCGTCGACGTCGTAGAAGTCGCCGTGGTACTCGAAGAAGCCCTGTCGATCCTGGGCGGTGGTCAGGCCGCGCAGGATGTCCATGCACTCGTCCATCCGCTTGCCGCGCCTCTCCCAGCCGACGCCCATGGCGGCGAAGTCCTCGGGCCACGGCGAGATGCCGACGCCGAGGCCGAGCCGGTTGTCCGAGAGGAACGCCAGCGACGAGGCCTGCTTGGCGACCAGCACCGGCGGCCGGATCGGGAGCTTCAGGACGAACGGCGTCAGCCGCAGCGTGGTCGTGTGCGCGAACAGGTGCGCGCACAGCACCATCGTCTCGATGAACTCCTTGCCGTCCAGGAACTCCCGGTCGCCGGTGTCGGTGTAGGGGTACTTCGCGTCGGAGTCCCTCGGGTAGATGACGCTGTCGGCGACGGTCATGCTCGTGTACCCCGCCGCCTCGGCCGCCCGGGCCAGGGGCGCGTAGTACGTCGCCTGCGTCATCGCCTCGGCGTAGCTGAATCGCATGGGCCACACACTAGAACGTGTTCCAGTTTTGTGCCAGAGTTCAGGCGTGACCGAACTGCCGCAGCACCACGTGGACCGCCTCGACATCGAGGAGGTCCTGATCCGCTACACGCGTGCGATCGACACGGGCGACTGGGGCGCCCTCGACGACGTGTTCACCCCCGACGCCGAGATCGACTACACCGAGTCCGGCGGCATCGCCGACAGCTACCCGGCCGTGAAGTCGTGGCTGGCCGAGGTGCTGCCGGCGTTCTTCCCGAAGCGGATGCACTCGCTGCACCAGGTCGACATCACGTTCCCAGGAGGCGAGCAGGGCGGGGACGAGGCGCTTGCCACGGCGTACTTCCACAACCCGATGCCGATGTCGGACGGTGACGGCGGGGAGAAGGTCGTCGAGTTCGGCGGGCTGTACCACCACACGCTCGTCCGGACCTCCGATGGCTGGCGCAGCCGGAGACTGCACGAGGAGATCGTCTGGAAGCGGGGGATCTGACGCGACTGGCCGCCGCTCCCCACCGCCGTGGACAATGGGGTCATGTCCGAGCAGCTCCCCGAGCGTCCCGACGAGGCGCACCCGATCGCGGCCGGCCTGATCGCCCTGGCCGGCGTCGCGGTGGTGGTCGGCCTGGTGCTGGGCCTCGTCGTGGCCGCGGGCAGCAACGTGCTCGGGCTGGGCAGCGACGGCGGCGGTGGGTCCACGAGCTCCGAGGCGTCGATGTACCTGCCCAGGCCGCAGAAGACGCCGACCGCGACCGCGCCGGAGTACACCCTGGCGCCGCCGGTGGACGGCACCTCGGGCACGCCGTCGCAGCCGTCCAGCTCCGAGCCGACCGAGTCGGAGTCGCCGCGCAAGCAGATCACGCTGTCGGCGTCGACCACGACGTCGGCGCCGATGGAGCAGTTCGACCTCACCGGCGTCTACCCGAGCGGCGAGGGCGCGATCCTCCAGGTGCAGCGGTTCGAGGGCGGTGCCTGGGTCGACTTCAACGCGACCGGCTCGGTCAGCGGCGGTACCTTCCAGATCCCGGTCTACACCAGCCAGGCCGGCGTGAACCGCTTCCGGGTCGTCGACTCCGACACCGGCCTGGAGTCCAACGAGATCCGGGTCACCATCGGCTGACGCCGCCCGCCGCCGGTGAATGCCGAGTCGGCGCAAGTTGCCCGCTCAGATGGCGCGACTCGGCGTGAGTTGCCCGCCAGGAGCGCCGAGTCGGCGCATCTTGTACGCCGGGTGGGCAAGACGCGCCGAGTCGGCACCCTGACGTGGGCAAGACGCGCCGAGTCGGCACCCTGACGTGGGCAAGACGCGCCGAGTCGGGTGAGAGGCCAGCCGGTGGTCGCCGGATTCGTCGGCCCATCCGGGAACAACCCCGGGGTCGAGCTGCGTTGAGCCGGGTGATAGAAGTTGAGTCGACTGGACTCAACTGGTTTGGGGTCCGGGCCGCGGGTCGCGGCACGATGGCACCCAGAAGACTGCAGCACAGGACTCGACACCGGAGGTAACACGGACATGGCACGTGCGGTCGGCATCGACCTCGGCACGACGAACAGCGTCGTCGCCGTCTTGGAGGGTGGCGAGCCCACCGTCATCGCGAACGCGGAAGGCGCCCGCACCACCCCGTCGGTCGTCGCCTTCGCCAAGAACGGCGAGGTGCTGGTCGGCGAGGTCGCCAAGCGTCAGGCGGTGACCAACGTCGACCGGACCATCCGGTCGGTCAAGCGCCACATGGGCACCGACTGGAAGCAGCAGATCGACGACAAGACCTTCACCGCGCAGCAGATCAGCGCGTTCGTGCTGCAGAAGCTCAAGCGGGACGCGGAGGCCTACCTCGGCGAGCCGGTCACCGACGCGGTGATCACGGTCCCGGCGTACTTCTCCGACGCCCAGCGCCAGGCCACCAAGGAGGCCGGCGAGATCGCGGGCCTCAACGTCTCGCGCATCGTCAACGAGCCGACCGCGGCCGCGCTGGCCTACGGCCTCGACAAGGGCGACGACCAGACCATCCTGGTCTTCGACCTCGGCGGCGGCACGTTCGACGTGTCCCTGCTCGAGATCGGCGAGGGCGTGGTCGAGGTCAAGGCGACGTCCGGCGACAACCACCTCGGCGGCGACGACTGGGACGCACGGATCGTCGACTGGATGGTCAAGAGGTTCAAGGACAACAACGGCGTCGACCTCGGCGCGGACAAGATCGCCAAGCAGCGCCTCCAGGAGGCCGCGGAGAAGGCGAAGATCGAGCTGTCCTCCTCGAGCGAGACCACGATCCACCTGCCCTACATCACCCACGGCGAGTCCGGCCCGCTGCACTTCGAGGAGAAGCTGACCCGAGCTGAGTTCCAGAAGCTCACCGCGGACCTGCTCGACCGCACCAAGGCGCCGTTCCAGAGTGTCCTCAAGGACGGCGGCGTCGCCGTCTCCGCGATCGACCACGTCGTGCTCGTCGGCGGCTCGACCCGGATGCCCGCGGTGACCGAGCTGGTCAAGGAGCTGCTCGGCGGCAAGGAGCCCAACAAGGGCGTGAACCCCGACGAGGTCGTCGCCGTCGGCGCCGCCCTGCAGGCCGGCGTCCTCAAGGGCGAGGTCAAGGACGTGCTGCTGCTCGACGTCACCCCGCTGAGCCTCGGCATCGAGACCAAGGGCGGCGTGATGACCACCCTGATCGAGCGCAACACCACGATCCCGACCAAGCGGTCCGAGATCTTCACGACCGCCGACGACAACCAGCCGTCGGTCGAGATCAAGGTCGCCCAGGGCGAGCGCCAGATGTGGTCGCAGAACCAGCCGCTCGGCAACTTCGAGCTCACCGGACTCCCGCCCGCCCCGCGCGGCGTGCCGAAGATCGAGGTCACCTTCGACATCGACGCCAACGGCATCGTGCACGTGACCGCGAAGGACCAGGCCTCCGGCAAGGAGCAGTCGATGACGATCTCCGGCGGCTCCGCGCTGTCGAAGGAGGACATCGACCGGATGGTCAAGGAGGCCGAGCAGTACGCCGAGGAGGACGCCAAGCGCCGCGAGGCGGTCGAGGTCCGCAACCAGGCCGACCAGCTCGTCTACACGACCGAGAAGTTCCTCGCCGACAACGCCGAGAAGCTGCCCGAGGACGTGCAGACCGAGGTCCGGGCCGACGTCGACGCCCTCAAGGCCACCCTGGAGAACGCCGACGCCTCGGCCGAGGAGCTCCAGGCCGGCATCGCCAAGCTCGGCGAGTCCAGCCAGAAGATGGGTGCCGCGATGTACGCCGCGGCCGAGGCCGACGCGGCCGCCGCCGGCGGTGCTGCCGGTGCCGGCGGCTCGACCGGCGAGGCCGACGACGACGTCGTCGACGCCGAGATCGTGGACGAGGACACCGACGGGCCCGAGGGCGAGACCAAGTGACCGAGCCGTCCCAGGACGAGCAGCTCATCCCGATGCCTGAGGAGCAGGAGACCCCGGCTCCTCAGGCCGAGGACTCCGCCGAGGAGCAGGCTGTCGAGCCGGAGGACGAGCTGACCGCCGTACGCCGTCAGCTGGAGGAGCGCACCGGCGACCTCCAGCGGCTGCAGGCCGAGTTCGTCAACTACAAGCGCCGGGTGGAGCGGGACCGCGAGCTGATCAGGGAGAACGCGACCTACGCCGCGCTCGCCCCGATCGTCGAGGTCCTCGACACCGTCGACCGGGCGCGCGAGCATGCCACGGCCAGTGGGCAGAGCCTGGACCCCGGCTTCCAGGCGGTGGTCGACCAGCTCGAGCGGGTCGTCGCGGGCGTGGGCCTGACGAAGTTCGGCGCGCCGGGCGACGCGTTCGACCCGACCATCCACGAGGCGCTGAGCCACATCGGCGAGGACCCCGAGGTCGAGGTGACCACCTGCAAGGTGGTGGCCAAGGCCGGCTACCGCATCGGCGAGCGCGTCGTCCGCGCCGCGCAGGTCCTGGTGGTCGATCCTGCAAGCAGCTAGACGAGGGAAGGGAGGTGTGCAGTGAGCGCGACTGACAACGGCTTCCGGGCCGACTGGGCGCAGAAGGACTTCTACGCCGAGCTGGGCGTCAAGAAGGACGCGTCGGCCGACGACATCAAGAAGGCCTACCGCAAGCTCGCGCGCGCCAACCACCCCGACTCCAACCCCGGCGACACCGCCGACAGCCGGGCCAAGCACGACAAGTTCAAGGCGGTCGCCGAGGCCTACGACGTCGTGGGCGACCCCGACAAGCGCACGAAGTACGACGAGATGCGCCAGCTCTACGGGTCCGGCGCGTTCCGGGGCGGCTTCGGTGGTGGGCAGGGCGGCGGGTTCAACCTCGACGACCTGCTGCGCGACCAGGCCGGTCAACGCGGCGGCTTCGGCGACATGTTCGGCGACCTCTTCGGCGGCCGGCGCCAGCAGCGCGCCGCCCATCCGCAGAGGGGCGCCGACGCCGAGACCGCCGCGACGATCAGCTTCACCGACGCGCTCGAGGGCGTCACGATCTCGCTGCGGCTGACCTCCGACGCGGCCTGCCCGGACTGCCGCGGCACCGGCGGCAAGCCCGGCACCAAGCCGAGGGTCTGTCCCGAGTGCGAGGGCGCCGGCTTCGTGGTCGCCTCCGCCGGCGGCGCGTTCTCGATCAACGAGACCTGCCCGCGCTGCGGCGGCCGCCAGCTGATCTACGACGAGTCCTGCCCGACCTGCCACGGCAGCGGCCGCGGCACGTCCGCCCGCACGATCTCGGCCCGCATCCCCGCGGGGGTGAAGGACGGACAGCGGATCCGGCTGCGCGGCAAGGGTGGGGCCGGCGAGAACGGCGGGCCCGCCGGCGACCTGTTCGTCACCGTGAAGGTCACCCCGCACCGGCTCTTCGGCCGCAAGGGCGACAACCTGACGCTCGACGTACCCGTGGCCTTCGACGAGGCCGCGCTCGGCGCCGAGGTCAAGATCCCGACCCTCGGCGGCGGCCCGGTCACGCTCAAGGTCCCGGCCGGTACGCCGAACGGCCGCACCTTCCGGGTCCGGGGCAAGGGCGCCACCAAGGCCGACGGCACCCGCGGCGACCTGCTCGCGACCGTCGACGTGCAGGTGCCGGCCACGCTGTCGGCCGACGCGCGGGCCGCGGTCGAGGCCTACCGGGCCGCGATGGCCGGCAAGCCGCTGCGCACCAAGCTCTTCGAGGGCTCCTGATGCCTCGGCCGCCGTTCGAGCCCCCCGGCCCCGACGCCGCGGTCTTCGTGATCAGCGTGGCCGCCGAGCTCAGCGGCCTGCACCCGCAGACGCTGCGCACCTACGAGCGGATGGGGCTGATCACGCCGGGCCGCACCGGCGGTGGCGGGCGCCGCTACTCCCCGCGCGACGTCGAGCTGCTGCGCTCGATCTCCGAGCTCACCTCGTCGGGCATCGGCATCGAGGGCGTGCGCCGCATCCTCGAGCTCGAGAACCGGCTCGCCGCCCTCGCCGCCCGCAACGAGGAGCTGGTCGCCGAGCTCGAGGCCACGCGGGAGGCCCTGCGGCAGACGCTCGCCGTCCGGCGTACCTCCGACGGCGTGGTCAACAAGCTCCCGGTCCTCCGCGGACCCGACCCCGGGCAGTCGGTCGTCGTCTGGCGCCGCGGCCGCTGATCGGGGCCCGTCGCACCTGACGCTCCGGTCGTCTGCGAGTGGTTCCCACCGACAGCACGCAGCTCGGAGTTGAGTGGAACAGACTCAACTTTCGGCGCGTTGGAATCAGCAGAGTGTTCGGACCCACCACGTTCGCAGGAGAATGCCGCCATGAGCCAGTTCGGCGCCGAGAAGTTCACGACCCGCAGCCGGGAGGCGATCGAGGCCGCCCAGCTGTCCGCGACCACCGCGGGCAACACCCACACCGAGCCGATCCACCTGCTGGTCGCGCTGCTGCGCCAGGAGGACGGTACGGCGCGCAACCTGGTCGCCAAGGCCGGGGTCGACGCCACCGCGCTGCTGGCCCAAGCCGAGCAGGCGATGAGCGCGCTGCCGCGCGCGAGCGGTGCGACCGTCCAGCAGCCCAGCGCGTCCCGGGGTCTGGCCTGGGTGCTGGGCGAGGCGATCGGCCTCGCCGCGTCGATGAAGGACGACTACGTCGCGAGCGAGCACCTGCTCATCACGCTGGCCCGCGAGGGCAGCACCCAGAAGGTGCTCGGTCCGGCCGGCCTCACGCCGCAGGTGCTCGAGGAGAACCTGACCGCCGTACGCGGCAACCGCCGGGTCACCAGCCAGGAGGCCGAGTCGACCTACGAGGCGCTGGAGAAGTACAGCGTCGACCTGACCAGGTCGGCCGAGGAGGGCCGGCTCGACCCGGTCATCGGCCGCGACGCCGAGATCCGCCGGGTCGTGCAGGTGCTCTCCCGGCGCACCAAGAACAACCCGGTGCTCATCGGCGAGCCCGGGGTCGGCAAGACCGCCGTGGTCGAGGGGCTCGCCCAGCGCGTCGTCGCGGGCGACGTACCCGACTCCCTCAAGGGGCGGCGGGTGCTCAGCCTCGACCTGGCCGCGATGGTGGCCGGCGCGAAGTACCGCGGCGAGTTCGAGGAGCGGCTCAAGGCGGTGCTCGAGGAGATCAAGGACGCCGGCGGCCAGGTCATCACCTTCATCGACGAGCTGCACACGGTCGTCGGCGCGGGCGCCGGCGGCGACTCCGCCATGGACGCCGGCAACATGCTCAAGCCGATGCTGGCCCGCGGCGAGCTGCACCTTATCGGCGCGACCACGCTCGACGAGTACCGCGAGCGGATCGAGAAGGACCCGGCGCTGGAGCGCCGCTTCCAGCAGGTCTTCGTCGGCGAGCCGTCGGTCGAGGACACCATCCAGATCCTGCGCGGCATCCAGGAGAAGTACGAGGCGCACCACGGCGTCCGGATCACCGACGCCGCGCTGGTCGCGGCCGCCACCCTGTCCGACCGCTACATCACCGGCCGCCAGCTCCCCGACAAGGCGATCGACCTCGTCGACGAGGCGGCGTCCCGGCTGCGGATGGAGATCGAGTCCTCACCCGAGGAGATCGACCAGCTCCGGCGGCAGGTCGAGCGGCTGAAGATGGAGGAGTTCGCGCTCGAGAAGGAGAGTGACGAGGCGTCCCGGGAGCGGCTCGACGCGCTGCGCCAGGACCTCGCCGACCGCGAGGAGGAGCTGCGCGCGCTCGAGGCCCGCTGGGAGCGGGAGAAGCAGTCGCTCGAGGGCGAGGGCGAGCTGCGCCGTCAGCTCGACCAGCTGCGCATCGAGGCCGAGCGGCTCCAGCGCGAGGGCGACCTCGGCCAGGCCAGCGAGATCCTCTACGGCCGGATCCCGGCGCTCGAGGCGCAGATCGAGGCGGCGACCGCCGCCGAGAAGTCGACCGTCGAGCCGCTGGTGGGCGAGGAGGTCGGCGCCGAGCAGGTCGCCGAGGTGGTCGAGGCCTGGACCGGCATCCCCACCGGCCGGATGCTCCAGGGCGAGACCGCCAAGCTGCTGGAGATGGAGCAGGTCATCGGCGAGCGGCTGATCGGGCAGCGCGCCGCGGTGAGCGCCGTCAGCGACGCCGTACGCCGCTCGCGCGCGGGCATCAGCGACCCGCACCGCCCGACCGGCTCGTTCCTCTTCCTCGGCCCGACCGGCACCGGCAAGACCGAGCTGGCCAAGGCGCTCGCGGATTTCCTGTTCGACGACGAGCGGGCGATCGTGCGCATCGACATGAGCGAGTACTCCGAGAAGCACTCCGTGTCGCGGCTGGTCGGCGCCCCTCCCGGCTACGTCGGGTACGACGAGGGCGGCCAGCTCACCGAGGCGGTGCGTCGCCGCCCGTACAGCGTGATCCTGCTCGACGAGGTCGAGAAGGCGCACCCCGAGGTCTTCGACATCCTGCTGCAGGTGCTCGACGACGGCCGGCTGACCGACGGCCAGGGCCGTACGGTCGACTTCCGCAACACGCTGCTGATCCTGACCAGCAACCTGGGCTCGACCTACCTCGTCGACCCGACGCTGGACCCGGAGAAGAAGCGCGAGTCGGTGCTGGCCGTGGTGCGGTCGTCGTTCAAGCCGGAGTTCCTCAACCGGCTCGACGAGATCGTGATCTTCGACGCGCTCAGCCAGGAGGAGCTGGCCCGCATCGTCGACCTGCAGCTCGGGCTGCTCGAGAGGCGGCTGGCCGCCCGCCGGATCACGATCGCCGTGACCGACGACGCGAAGCGCTGGCTCGCCGAGACCGGCTACGACCCGGCGTACGGCGCCCGCCCGCTGCGCCGCCTGATCCAGACCTCGATCGGCGACCCGCTGGCCAGGCTGCTCATCGCCGGCGAGGTCACCGACGGGTCGGCGGTGACGGTCGAGCGCGCGGAGGACGGCGACGGGCTGGCGCTTCGGACCGCGTGATGGAATGGCCCGCGTGAGCGAGCCGTCCGCGAGTGCCCGACCGCGCCAGGTCACCATGGCCGCCTGGCTGACCATGGTCGGCTCGGCGCTCGTGGTGCTGCTGGTCTTCGACCGGGTCGCCGGACTGCACACCCTCGAGACCCGGCAGTCGGTCGAGCGGTTCCTCGCCGAGCCGCCCGCCAGCGACCTCGGCCTCGGCGTCGACGGCGTGCTGTCGATCGTGCGCACGCTGTCCCTGGTCGCGGGCGGCTGCGCGGCGGCGGCGGCGATCCTCGGGTTCCACGTGCTCAAGCGCAGCCGCAGCGCGCGGCTGGCGCTCACGATCCTGGCGGTGCCGCTGTTCCTCAGCGGGATGGTCACCGGCGGCTTCGTGTCGTCGCTGGTCGCGGCCTCGTCGGTGATGCTGTGGCTCCGGCCGGCCCGGGACTGGTTCCGGGACGCGCCAGCCCAGGGGCTCGACGGGGCGACCCGCCGACCCGAGCCGGAGCCGGCGCTGGCCCCGGGTACGACGCCGGCCCCGATACAGCAGCCGGCCATCGCCGTACCCGCCCGGCGGCCGCCGGCGGTGACTTGGGCCTGCATCCTCACCTGGGCCGGCAGCGGCGTGACCGCGCTCGGCGTCGTCGCGTCCGGCGTGGTCCTCGGCCTGCAGCCCGACGTGCTGCTCGAGGAGGTGCGCCGGCAGAACCCCGACCTCGAGTCGCAGGGCGTCTCCGACGGCCTGCTCATCGGCGTCACCTTCGCGATGCTCGGCGGCTTCGTCGTCTGGGCCCTCGCCGCCGCGACCGTCGCGCTCTTCGTGCTCCGCGGCCAGGAGTGGGCGCGGGTCACGCTGCTGGTCAGCGCCGCGACGGCCGCCGCGATCTTCCTCCTCGGGACCGTCGTCGGTGCCTTCGTCCTCGCCCTGGCGCTCGCGACGAGCGTGATGACCGTGGTGCTCCTGGTCCGGCCCGAGGTGCGGGCCTGGTTCCGGGCTCCGTCGGCCTGACGTTCAGCGGTCGATCCTCCGCAGTTCACGGCGGCGTCGCCGGACCCCAGCAGGCTGCGCGTGCCCCCGTCCCCCGCTGGCTCGGCAGCCCCTCGAGGAAGACATCCGCGTGCCCCAGAACCGGCGTGCCCTGATCGCCCTGCTCCTCTCCGTCTCGTCCGCACTCCTCGCCCTGGTCGCGGTGGCTCCGCCCGCGACCGCAGCCGCCGCCGACATCCGGATCAACGAGGTCGAGTCCAACGGCGGTACGCCGGGCGACTGGGTCGAGCTGGTCAACATCGGCGCCGACCCGGTCGACGTGTCGGGCTGGCGGATCAAGGACGACGACGACACCCGCACCTTCGCGATCCCGTCCGGCACGACCGTCCCCGCGGGCGGCTTCGTGGCGGTCGACGTGGACGTCGCCGGCGGGTTCGGCCTCGGCAGCAGCGACTCCGCCCGGGTCTACCTGCCCGACGGCACGACCCTGATCGACTCCTACTCGTGGACCGGCGGGCACGCCGCCACGACGTACGGCCGCTGCCCCGACGGCACCGGCGCGTTCCGGCTGACCACCAGCCCGACCAAGGGCGCGGCCAACGACTGCTCGAGCCCGGTCAGGATCAACGAGATCGAGTCGTCCGACGGCGGCGCCTCCGACTGGGTGGAGCTGACGAACCCGTCGGCGGCCGCGGTGGACGCGAGCGGCCTGGTGCTGCGCGACAGCGGCACCGGCAACGACGTCACCGTCCCGGGCGGCACCACGATCCCGGCCGGCGGCTACCTCGCCGTCGACGTGACCGGCCTCGGCTCCGGCGACACCGCCCGGCTCTTCGACGGCCCCACGCTGGTCGACTCCTACACCTGGACCGAGCACGCGAGTACGACGTACGGCCGCTGCCCGGACGGCACCGGGCCGTTCACCACGACCGCCTCCTCGACCAAGGGCGCGGCCAACAGCTGCCCCGGCGGTCCGGATCTGTCGGGCATCGCGATCAACGAGGTCGAGTCGAGCGGCGGCGTCCCGGGCGACTGGGTCGAGCTGGTGAACACCGGCGAGACCGACGTCGACCTCGGCGGCCTGGTGCTCAAGGACAGCGGCGAGACGGGCTACACCATCCCGGACGGCACCACGATCGCGGCCGGCGGCTACCGCACCCTCGAGGAGGCGGACTTCGGCTTCGGCCTGGGCGGCGGCGACTCGGCACGGCTCTTCGCGCCCGACGGCACCACGCTGGTCGACTCCTACACCTGGACGTCCGCGGCCGGCACGACCTACGGCCGCTGCCCCGACGGCTACGGGCCGTTCGCCACGACGCTCTCGGCCACCAAGGGCGCCGCGAACGACTGCACGCTCGACGTCCCCTCGACGATCGTGATCAACGAGGTCGAGTCGAACGGCGGCACCCCTGGCGACTGGGTGGAGCTGAAGAACACCGGCGCGAGCGCGGTCAGCATCGCCGGCCTCCGGTTCAAGGACAACGGGGCGAGCAACGACTTCTACGCGATCCCGCGGGGCACGGTCGTCGCTCCCGGCGGCTACTACCTGCTCGAGGAGGCCGACTTCGGCTTCGGCCTCGGCGTGCCCGACGACGCCGCCAACCTCTACGCCGCCGACGAGAGCACGGTCGTCGACCGCTACGCGTGGACGACCCACGCGACCACGACGTACGGCCGCTGCCCCGACGGCACCGGCGCGATGCGCACGACCACCTCCTCGACCAAGGGCGCGGCCAACGACTGCTCGAGCCCGATCCGGATCAACGAGGTCGAGTCCAACGGCGGTACGCCGGGCGACTGGGTCGAGCTGGTCAACCCCTCGCCGGAGGCCGTCTCGGTGGGCGGCTGGGTGCTGCGCGACAGCGGCACGGGCAACGACGTCACCATCGCGTCCGGGACGACGATCGCGGCCGGCGGCTACCTCGCAGTCGACGTGACCGGCCTCGGCGCCCCCGACTCGGCCCGGCTCTTCGACGGCGCCACGCTCGTGGACAGCGTCACCTGGACCGACCACGCCGCCACCACGCTGGGCCGCTGCCCGGACGGCACCGGTGCGTTCGCCACCACCCGGGAGGCCACCCGGGGCGCGCGCAACGCCTGCGTCGGCGACCTGGTCACCGGCCCGTGGCCGGGCGGCGAGTCGGTCCGGACCGTCGACCCTGCCGGCGTCCTCGGCGGCGACATCAGCGGCATCACCTACGCCGAGGACCGGCTCTGGACGGTCAAGAACGGCACCGGCGAGCTGATCGAGCTCACCGCCGAGGGCGACGGCTACGCCGTGGCCGAGCGGCACGCGCTGCGCTACCCGGGCACCGAGGAGGGAGCCCCCGACACCGAGGGGCTGACCTTCACCGACGCCGGCCCGGCCGGTGGTCTCTACGTCTCTTCCGAGCGCAGCGGCGCCGCCGGCGGGACCAGCCGGCCCTCGGTGCTCCGCTACGACGTCGGCGGCTCCGGCGACCTGACCGCCACCCGGGAGTGGAACCTGGTCACCGACCTGCCGCCGATCGGCGCCAACTCCGCCCTCGAGGGCATCGCCTGGGTGCCCGACAGCTACCTGGTGGCCAACGGCTTCCGGGACGAGAACACGCGGGCGCCGTACGACCCGGCGACCTATCCGGGCCACGGGTCGGGCCTGTTCCTCGTCGGGGTCGAGGCCAACGGGATGGTCTACGCGTACGCGCTCCTGGACGGCGGCGGGTTCACCCGGGTCGCGTCGTTCACGAGCGGCTTCCCCGCCGTCATGGACCTCTCCTGGGACCCCGAGCGGGTCGGCCTGTGGGCGGTCTGCGACGACGGGTGCCAGGGCCGCACCACGATCCTGCGGATCGCGGACGGCGCGTTCGCGGTCGACCAGGCCTTCGAGCGCCCGGCCGGCATGGCGAACCTCAACAACGAGGGCTTCGCCGTGGCGCCGCAGAGCAGGTGCGTCGGCGGCGTCAAGCCGGCCTTCTGGACCGACGACGGCAACACCGGCGGCAACGCGATCCGCGAGGGCACGATCAGCTGCACCGACCTGCCGGCGCCGCCGGCGGCGCCGGTGCCGCAGACGATCACGGTGAGCCCGGAGCCGCCGGCCACGCCGGTCGTGGGGCAGACGTGGACCATCGCCGCGCAGGGTGGCGGCTCGGGGCAGCCGGTCCTGCTCTCCACCAGCACGCCGACGGTGTGCACCCTCGCCGGGTCGACGGTGACGTTCGCCCACCCGGGCACGTGCACGGTCCGGGCGCAGCAGGCCGGCGACGGGTCGTACGCGCCGGGCTCCACCGACCGGACGATCACGGTCGCGAGGGCGGAGACGACCACGACGGTCGCGATCGGCGCGGGCCGGCAGCAAGCGACGGTTGCGCCGGTCGCGCCGGGCGCCGGCGCCCCGAACGGCACGGTCACGTTCGCGGCCGGCGGCACCGTGCTCGGCACCGCGACCCTCGCGAACGGCGTGGCGACGCTGGGCCGCGACCTTCCCGCGGGCGCGACCGGCCTGACGGCGACGTACGCCGGCGACGAGGACTTCGCCGGGTCGACCGGCACGGCGACGCGCAGCCAGCCGCGGATCACCGCCGCCCTCTCGCCGGCCCGGCCGCCCTCGGGCTGGTGGACCGGCCCGGTCACGGTGACCTTCACGTGCACGCCGGGCGGTGCGCCGCTCACGGCCCCGTGCCCGGCGCCGGTGACGCTCTCCGACGAGGGCGCCGATGGGGCGGTGACGCGGACGATCACCGCGACCGACGGCGGCGCCGCCGAGGTGACCGTGGCCGGCATCGACATCGACGGCACCGGGCCGACGGTGCGGGTGCGCGGTCCCCGCGACGGCGCGACCTACCGGCCGGGCAAGGCGCCGAAGGTGCGGTGCCAGGCCCGCGACGCCCTCTCCGGACTGGCCTCCTGCGAGCTCGACCGGTCGACGGCCGGGATCCGGCGGGGCCGGAAGGTGGTGGTCGTCGCGACCGCCGTCGACCGGGCGGGCAACGTGGCGACCGACCGGATCGTCTACCGGATCAGGAGGCGCTGAGGTCGGCCGCGGCCAGCCGGCGCAGCCCCTCCCCGATGACGTCGCGCTCCCTGCAGAACGCCCAGCGCGCGGCGAGCGCCATCGCCGCCCCACCCACCACGAACAGCTGTGCCGCCACTCCACGCGCCCGCAAACGGTCGGAGAGCTCCTGGAACAGCGCGCGGACCCGCTGCGCGTCGAGTACGGCGCCGTGGGGACTCACGCCCGAGCCAGCGACCTTGCGGTGATGAGGATCCCACGCTCGACGAAGGCCCGCGGGCTCTCCCGTTCGGCTGCGGCGCGCAAGATCGCGGGAACGGCCGGGTACCAGTCGCTGGTGCGGCGGGCGGGGTCCGCGGTCCAGGCCGGCGTCGGCCAGCCGTCGCGCTCGGCGAGGTGGTCGGCCAGGGCGGCGAAGGCGGCGTCGATCTGCACCGCTCCGGTCCGGGGCGGGTCCTCGGTGAACACCTCAGCCGCGAGCGTCACCCCGCCGCGGCGCAGGGTGGAGGTGTAGTCGTCGAGTGTCTGCAGGATGCCGAAGCGCCAGCAGGCATCCAGCGACCCACCTGCGGCGAGCAGGTCGGCGCAGAGCTGCGCGTTCGAGGCGGCCGTGTGGCGCACCCCCACGCCCACGGCGGGCTCGCCGACTGGTGCGGCCCGGGCACGCGCCAGCAGCGTCCCGATGGGCAGTACCTCGCCCCGGAACACCACGGCATCCTCCTCCTTCGCCGCACTCGGTGGGTCTTCTCGGTTCCCACTTTCGCAGAATCCCCCACCGATGTCCCCACGGACGACGTCAGAGCACCGACTCGCGGACGACGACAGGCGGTCCACGTCGGCACGTCGCCGCTCGGGCTGCGAGTCACGGTCCTGCTCAGGAGGCGCTGAGGTCCGCAGCCGCCAGCCGGCGCAGCCCCTCCTCGATGACGTCGCGCTCCTTGCAGAAGGCCCAGCGCACCAGGTGCCGGCCGGCGTCGGAGTCGTGGAAGCCCTGCAGCGGGATGGCGACGACGCCGGCGCGGTCCGGGAGCGCGCGGCAGAACGCGTCGCCGTCCGCCCAGCCGAGGGCGGAGACGTCGGTGGTGGCGAAGTAGGTGCCCTCGGGCACCCGCACGTCGAGCCCGATCGCGGCGAGCCCGTCGCAGAGCAGGTCGCGGCGGTCCTGCAGGTCGGCGGCCAGCCGCGCCGGGAAGGCCGGCTCCTCGTCGAGGGCGTGCGCGACCGCGGGCTGGAGCGGCGAGCCGGAGGTGAACGTCAGCCACTGCTTCGCGGCCAGCACCGCGCCGACCAGGGCCGCCGGGCCGGTGGCCCAGCCGACCTTCCAGCCGGTGAACGAGTACGACTTGCCGGCGCTCGAGAGCGAGAGCGTCCGCTCGAACATCCCCGGCAGGGTCGCCAGCGGGACGTGCTCGTGGTCGTCGAAGACCAGGTGCTCGTAGACCTCGTCGGTGATCACCACCAGGTCGTGCCCGACCGCGACGTCGGCGACCGCCTGGAGCTCGGCGCGGGTGAGCACGGTGCCGGTCGGGTTGTGCGGCGAGTTCAGCAGGACGAACCGGGTCCGCGGTGTCACCGCCGCCCGGAGCTCGGTGGCGTCGAGACGGCCGAGCCCGACTCCGGGGGCCGGCCCCCGCAGGGTCACCGGACAGCGTACGCCGCCGGCCATCTGGATCATCGCGGCGTAGGAGTCGTAGTAGGGCTCGAGCACCACCACTTCGTCGCCCGGGTCGACCAGGCCGAGCAGCGCGGCCGCGATGCCCTCAGTGCAGCCGGTCGTCACGACCACCTGGGAGTCCGGGTCGAGCTCGATGCCGTAGTGGCGCAGCTGGTGGGCGGCGACCGCCCGGCGGAGTGCGGGTACGCCGAGCCCGGGGGCGTACTGGTTGAGCCCGGTCTCCAGCGCGTGGACCGCGCGGGCGATCACCGCGGGTGGCCCGTCCACGTCCGGGAACCCCTGGCCGAAGTTGACCGACTGCGTCCGCACGGCGAGCGCGGACATCTCCGAGAAGATCGTCGGCGCGATGCCGTCGAGACGGTGGGCCAGCATGGGGCCGAGGGTAGCGTCGGTACGCTCGACCGCGTGGACGAGACGCTCGCAGCCGACCTTGCCCGTGACGTGGACGCGATCTGCCGACTGACCGGGGAGTTCACCCTCCGCTCAGGCCAGCAGGCCACCGAGTACTTCGACAAGTACCTCTTCGAGGCCGACCCGGCCCTGCTGCTGCGCGTCGCGCGCGAGATGGTGGCGCTCCTCCCCGAGGACACCGACCTGCTCGGCGGGCTCGAGCTGGGCGGCGTACCCATCGCGACGATGGTGAGCAGCCTGACCGGCCGCCCCGCGCTGTTCGTGCGCAAGCAGGCCAAGGAGTACGGCACCTGCAAGCTCGCCGAGGGCCCGGACGTCGCCGGCCGGCGGGTGACGCTGATCGAGGACGTGATCACCACCGGCGGGGCGGTCCGCGACGCGACGCGGGCGCTGCGCGAGGCGGGCGCGACCGTCGAGGTCGTCGTGTGCGCGATCGACCGCAGCCCGGCGGGCGGGAACCCGCTCGAGGACGTCGGGCTCGAGGTGCGGCCGGTGCTGACCAAGGCCCGGCTCGACGTGGCCCGGCTCGACGTGGCCCGGCTCGACGTGGCGCGGGGCTGAGGCCGGTGTTCAGCGCCGCGACGGCCGGAGATCCCAGCGAGCTGACCGGGGTCGCCGGCTGGTCCGTCGACGTCATGGAGCGGCTCGGCGGCGTCGGCGCCGGGCTGCTCATCGCCCTGGAGAACCTCTTCCCGCCGCTGCCGAGCGAGGTCATCCTCCCCCTGGCGGGCTTCACCGCCAGCCGCGGCGACCTCTCCCTCGCCTCCGCCCTGGTGTGGACCACGGTCGGCTCGGTCGTCGGCGCTCTGGTGCTCTACGCGCTGGGCCGGCTGCTCGGCCGGGACCGGGTCTTCGCGATCTGGCAGCGGCTGCCGTTGGTCGAGGACGTCGACTTCGTCCGCACCGAGGAGTGGTTCGCCCGGCACGGCCGCAAGGCGGTCTTCTTCGGCCGGATGGTCCCGCTCTTCCGCAGCCTGATCTCGGTGCCGGCCGGCGTCGCGGCCATGCCGCTGGGGCAGTTCCTCGTCCTCACCACGCTCGGCAGCGCCATCTGGAACACCGTCTTCGTCCTGGCGGGCTACCAGCTCGGCGAGCAGTGGTACCGGGTCGAGGGCGTCGTCGGCTGGTTCCAGTGGGTCGTCATCGCCGCGGTGGTGCTCTTCGTGGGGCGCTGGCTGGTCCTCCGGGTCAGGCGCCGTCGGAGGGCTGCGTCGTCATCACGGTGACGTCGCGCTCGGCCGGCCCGGTCGCCTCGGCCGCCGCGTGGCGCTGCCGCTCGGCCGCGCGACGCTGCGCCTTGTGCCGGCGGCGCTGCCACAGCTCCCACGCGATCGGCACCACGGTGAACGCGAGGATGACCAGGATCGCCTTGTCGATGTTCTCGCCGAGGCCCGGGAACGCCTGGCCCAGGGTGAAGCCGAGCAGCAGGATGCTGCCGACCCAGAGCACGGCGCCGACGAGGCTCCAGGTGAGGTACCGGCGCCGGTCCATCCGGGTGACGCCGGCGACGACCGTGATGAAGGTGCGCACGAACGGCACGAACCGGCCGACGACCAGCGCCTTGTTGCCGTGCTTGTCGAAGAACGCGTGGGTCTGGTCGAAGTACTTCTTCTTGAACAGCCGGCCGTCGCGCTCGTAGAGCCGTGGCCCGATCGCGCGGCCGATCTCGTAGCCGACCACGTTGCCGAGGAACGCCGCGGCCGTGAGCAGCACGAACGCGATCAGCAGCTCGACCACCGGCGCGGTGCCGAACACGTCGATCCGCCCGGAGTTCAGGAACAGCCCGAGGGCGAAGAGCAGGGTGTCGCCCGGCAGGAACGGGAAGAGCAGGCCGCACTCGATGAAGATGATCAGCAGGCTCACCCAGTAGAAGGCGCCGCCGAACTGGTCGAGCAGCCAGTTGGGGTCCATCCAGTCCATGCCGAGCAGGAGGGGCTGGGTGAGGCCGGCGATCACCCGATCACGGTACCCGCCGGCGGTGAACCGCACGTGACGCATCGCCTACCGTTTCGCCCGTGGACAGGCAGGAGGACCGGGCGCCGTACGACCCGATGCCGCACGGCCCGCCCGAGGTGGGCGTCGGGCCGTGGGAGGGGCCGTGGCCCGACGGCGAGCAGTACGACGCCGCGCTGCTCGCCGAGGGCGACCGACGCAACGTCGTCGACCGGTACCGGTACTGGACCGTCGAGGCGATCGTCGCCGACCTGGACGCCCGCCGCCACTGCTTCCACGTCGCCATCGAGAACTGGCAGCACGACTTCAACATCGGCACGATCGTGCGGACCGCGAACGCGTTCCTCGCCGCCGAGGTGCACATCGTCGGCAACCGCCGGTGGAACCGCCGCGGCGCGATGGTCACCGACCGCTACCAGCACGTCCGGCACCATCCGAGCGTCGCCGACCTGGCGGCGTACCTGCACTCGCTTCCTGGAGGCGACGTCGTCCTGCTCGGCGTCGACAACCTGCCCGGCTCGCTGCACCTGGAGACCGCGTCGCTGCCGCGCCGGGCCTGCCTCCTCTTCGGGCAGGAGGGCCCCGGCCTGTCGGAGGCCGCGAGGGAGGCGTGCGACGCGACGTTCTCGATCGCGCAGTTCGGGTCGACCCGCTCGATCAACGCGTCGGCGGCCGCCGCGATCGCGATGCACGCCTGGGTGCGGCAGCACGCCGACCTCAGCGGCGAGGACGCCTGGCGCGGCTGAGCACGTCGCCCACCTCGGCGAGCGTCGGCCGCAGGGCGGGGTCGGGGGCCAGGCACGCCTCCAGCAGCGAGCGGTACGCCGGGTCGAGGCGGCGCCGGCGGAAGGCGGGCGCGACCCGGGGCAGTGCCGGCGATCCGTCCGGCCAGCCCGGCTGCGCGATCTCACGGGTCAGGCTCTCGACCAGGGTCTGGCCCAGGCCCCAGACGTCGGTCGCCGGCCCGAGGTCGAGGGCGTCGTGCTGCTCGGGCGCGAGGTACTCCTCGGTCCCCGCGCCCGGCGCGCCCGGCCCGGGCCGCTGGGCCAGGCTCAGGTCGAGCAGCACCGCGCGGCCGGCCTGCACGACGACGTTCTCCGGCTTCACGTCGAGGTGCAGCCAGCCGTGGGAGTGCACATGCGCCAGCGCGGAGGAGAGCTGCAGCCCGAGCTCGGCGGCGTCGTCGGGGTGCAGGGGGCGCCGGTCGACGAGCGCGTCCAGCGTCTGACCGGTGAGGGTCTCGAGCACGACCGCGGGCACCGGGTCCTCGACGACCTCGTAGCAGCGGACCAGGTGGGGGTGGGCGATGCCGAGGAGGATCCGGCCCTCGGTGAGCGCGGCCGCGCGGATCCGCTCCTCGCCGAGGCGGTCGGGGCGGACCGTCTTCACGACGCAGCGGCACCCCCGCTCCTCGCTCCAGGCGTCGTAGGTGTCCAGCCGGTGGCCGCGGCTGAGCAGCCGCACGGCGACGTACCCGGGCAGCAGCTCGCGGCCGGGAGCGACCACGGCCGGCGCGCTCACGCCGGCACCGGCTCTCCGACGATCCGACCGTGGTCGAGGCGCACGACCCGGTCGATGACGTCGAGCACCGCGGGGTCGTGCGTGATCACCAGGACGGTACGTCGCCCGGCGGCCGCGACGAGGGCCGACATCACCCGGCGGGCGGTGTCGGGGTCCAGGCCCGTGGTCGGCTCGTCGAGCACCAGCACCGGGGCGTCGCGCAGCAGCGCGCGGGCCATCGCGAGCCGCTGCCGCTGGCCTCCGGAGAGGGACCGGCCGCGCTGGCCGATCCGGGTGTCGTAGCCGTCGGGGAGGCGGCGTACGAACTCGTCGGCGTCGGCCGCCCGGGCCGCTGCCACGACGTCCGCCCGGTCGGCGTCCGGCCGGGCGAAGGCGATGTTGTCGTGCACGGTCTCGTCGAGGAGCAACTGCTCCTGGAGCACGACGGTGACGGCCTCGCGCACCGAGGCGAGCGTCGCGTCGCGCAGGTCGACGCCGTCGATGGCGACCCGGCCGTGGTCGGGGTCGAGGTGGCGGGTGAGCAGGCGCGCGACGGTCGTCTTGCCGGCGCCGCTGGGGCCGAGCAGCGCGACGCACTCCCCGGGCGCCACGCGCAGGTCGACGTCGGTGAGCGCGTCGCGGGCGGCGTCGGGGTAGCGCACCGAGACGCCGCGCAGCTCGACGGCGCCGGCGGTCGGCGCCAGCGGCCGGGCGCCGGGACGGTCGGTCGGCCGCTCCTGGTCGAGCAGGTCGACGATCCGCTCGACGCCGGCCGAGGCGGAGAAGAGCGCGGGGACCAGGTCGGCCAGCGAGCGCAGGGGTCCGTAGCACTGCGCGAGCAGCGCGAGGAAGGCGAGCAGGCCCCCGACGGTGAGCCGGTCCTGCGAGAGCGCCCAGGTGCCGAGGCCGACCACGGCCAGGACGCCGACGAGCTCGGCGAGGTCGACGGCGGGCAGGAACACCGCGCGGATCCGGCTGCCGGCGAGCTCGGCGCCGACGATGGCCCGGTTCTCACGCTGGTACTTCGCGAGCGCGTCCCCCTCCCGGCCGTAGGCCTGCACCAGCGCGGCGTTGGCGAGGTTCTCCTCGGCCACCGCGCTGAGCGAGCCCGATCGGCGGCGCCGCTCGCGCGACACCGCGCGGACGAACCGGGCGAACCGGCTGGTCACCCAGCCGAGCAGCGGCACCACCGCCAGCGCCGCGAGGGCGAGCAGCCAGTCCAGCCACACCAGTGCGCCGACGTACACGATCAGGCGCACGAGGTTGCCGATGCCCGAGGCGAGGTTGCCGATCATGAACGACTCGACCGCGGCCACGTCGGAGGTGAGCCGCGACATCACGTCGCCCAGGCGGCGCCGGTCCAGCGAGGGCAGCGGCAGCGAGAGCGTGTGCCCGAAGACGTCGGAGCGCAGGTCGAAGAGGAAGCGCTGCGAGATCCAGGTGGTGAGGTAGTCGTCCGCGCCGGAGACGAGGGCGCCGGCCAGGTTGAGCCCGATGTAGAGCAGCGCGATCGTGAGCAGCGGGCCGAGGTCGGCGGGCACGAGCACGTCGTCGACCAGCCGCTGGAAGAGCATCACCTCGGCGACCTCGATCAGCGGCGCCGCGGCCAGGAGCAGCAGGCCGAACGCCAGCCAGCGGCGCAGCCCGCGCAGCCGCGGGCCGAAGCGGCGCAGGACGCCGACGATCGTCATCGGGGGCGCGGCCTCGACCAGCCCGGAGTCGTCGGGCGGGGGGCGCAGCAGCGCGATCAGGCGGGACATCGGGCTCCTCGGTGCTGGACCGGTGTTGGGGCCGGGTGCTGGGGTGGGCGACGGCGCGGGCGGCGGCGAGGGCCGTGGCCCTCGCCGCCGCCCGCCGCGGGTCAGTCGCGCGTGCGCGTGCGCGTCCGGGTGCGCCCGTGGTTGGGGCGGTGGCCACGTGAGTGGCGCCGGCGACGCCGGGCCGCGGCGGGCTCGAGGGACGAGAAGATCTTGGAGCGGGCCATGATTACCTCCGGTTGTCGTGGCCCCCGCCTTGTCGGGGGGCCGTGTGCCCACGAGGCTGTCCCGCGTGCGTGAGGTGTCCATGAAGCGCGGATGAGGAAGCTTTCATCCGGGTCGAGGCGCCGTCGCGTCGTCATGCTCGGGGGCACTCGCTAGGGTCGGAGTCAGCCGCCCGCCCGTATCGCCCCGCTATCGCCCCGCGCAGCCGAGGAGTCCTGACATGCCCATCGTGACCCCCGAGAAGTACGCCGAGATGCTGGACACCGCGAAGGCGGGCCAGTTCGCGTTCCCGGCCATCAACGTGTCGTCCTCGCAGACCCTCAATGCGGCGCTCAAGGGCTTCGCGGACGCCGGCTCGGACGGCATCGTCCAGGTGTCCACCGGCGGCGCCGAGTACCTCTCCGGCCCCTCGGTCAAGGACATGGTGTCCGGCTCGGTCGCCTTCGCGGCGTACGCCGCCGAGGTCGCCAGGAGCTACCCGGTCAACATCGCGCTGCACACCGACCACTGCCCCCAGGACAGGCTCGACGGCTTCGTCCGGCCGCTGCTGGCGCTCTCGGAGGAGCGGGTCGCGCGCGGCGAGGCGCCGCTGTTCCAGTCGCACATGTGGGACGGCTCCGCCGTACCCCTCGACGAGAACCTGGCCATCGCCGAGGAGCTGCTCGACCGCTGCCTCAGGGCCAAGGTCATCCTCGAGATCGAGGTCGGCGTGGTCGGCGGCGAGGAGGACGGCGTCGAGAACGCCATCAACGAGAAGCTCTACTCCACCCCCGAGGACGCCGTCGCGACCGCGCGGGCGCTCGGCTACGGCGACCGCGGCTACTACATGACCGCGCTGACCTTCGGCAACGTGCACGGCGTGTACAAGCCGGGCAACGTCAAGCTCCGCCCGGAGGTGCTGCAGGAGGCGCAGGCCGCGGTGGTCGCCGAGTTCGGCCTCGAGGCCGGCGCGAAGCCGTTCCACCTGGTCTTCCACGGCGGCTCCGGCTCCACGCCCGAGGAGATCGGCGCGGCCGTCGACTACGGCGTGGTGAAGATGAACGTCGACACCGACACCCAGTACGCCTTCACCCGCCCGGTCGCCGCGCACATGTTCACCAACTACGACGGCGTCCTCAAGGTCGACGGCGAGGTCGGCAACAAGAAGGCCTACGACCCCCGCGCCTGGGGCAAGGCCGCCGAGGCCGGCATGGCCGCCCGCGTCGTCGAGGCCTGCGAGAACCTGCGGTCTGCTGGGCGGTCGATCGGCTGATCCGGCTCCCCGGGATGGATCCCCGGTCAGCCGGGGATCCCTGACGTTGTCAGGCGTTGCAACCCCTGACAACGTCAGGCTTCCCCGGTCAGCCGGGGATTCCGCCACCGCGTCAGTCCGCCCCCGCCGCAGGAGCAGCGACACCCGAGAACCCAGCATGCCGGGGCCGTTCGAAGAACAGCACGGCGACGAAGCCGATGACGAACGCCCCCACCGGCAGGAGTACGGCGGTGGACATGGCGTCGCTGAAGGACCGGGCCACGTCCGGGGGCAGTGACACGGACCCGGAACCGCCCTCGCCCTGGAACGCCGGCAGCCCCTCGGCGGCGAGGCGGGCGTCGATGAGCACCGCGATCGCGGCGGAGCCGAGCACGGCGCCGACCTGGCGGGTGGCGTTGTAGACGCCCGCCCCGGCGCCGGCCAGCCGGAGCGGCAGGTTGCGGGTGGCGGTGGCGCTGTTGGGCGACCAGACGAGCGCGTTGCCGACGCCGAAGACGGCCATCGGCGGCACGGTCCACCAGATCGAGGTGTCCGGGGTCATCGCGAAGCTCAGCGAGAGCAGCCCGGCGAACAGCGCGGTGAAGCCGGACGCGGTCAGCAGCCGCGGGTGCAGCCGGTCGGTCAGCCGGCCCACCGGCCTGGCCAGCGTGATCGTCATGACCGCCATCGGCACGAGCAGCAGCGCGGCCCGGGTCGGGCTGAGGCCGCGCACGACCTGCGCCCAGATCATCACCGGGATCGACAGCCCGGTGATGGAGAAGCCCATCACCGAGATCGCGACGTTCGCCAGCGAGAAGTTGCGGTCGCGGAAGACGCCGAGCGGCACCAGCGGCTCGGCGCGGTTGCGCGCCTGCCAGAGCACGAACAGGGCGGACACCGCGAGGCCGGCCACGATCATCGCCCAGATGCCGGTGCTCCAGTCGAACTGGTGGCCCTCCTGGATGCCGAAGACCAGCAGGAACATGCCGACCCCGCTGAGCGCGACGCCCGGCCAGTCGAACCGGTGCGAGTGCGTCGGCAGCGCCGGCACCAGCCGCCAGGCCAGCGCGAAGCCGACGACGCCGACCGGCACGTTGATGAAGAAGATCCACTCCCAGCCGAGGCCGTCGACGAGCACGCCGCCGAGGATCGGGCCGACCAGCGTGGCCACGCCCGCGGTCGCGCCCCACAGCGACATCGCCGCGCCGCGGCGGTCGGCCGGGAAGATCCGGGTGATGATCGCCATCGTCTGCGGCGTGATCATCGCGGCGCCGAGGCCCTGCACGACCCGCGCCGCGATCAGCCCCTCGATGCTGCCGGTCAGGCCGCACCACAGCGACGCGAGCGTGAAGACGGTGAGGCCGATCAGATAGACGTTCTTGGGCCCGAACCGGTCGCCGAGGCGGCCGGTGATGAGCACCGGCACGGCGTAGGCGAGCAGGTAGGCGCTGGTCACCCAGACCACGTCGTTCACGTCGGCCCGGAGGTCCTCGATGATCGCCGGCGTCGCGACCGACACGATGGTCGTGTCGACCAGGATCATGAAGAAGCCGATGCACAGCGCGAAGAGCGCCGGCCACGGCTCCCTGCCGCCGGTCGGGTCGGTCGCGGGGACGGACGCTCGCTGGGTCACGTCCCCACCTAACACCCGGGCGTGGACAATTGCGCCATGAGCTCCCTCACCGGTCAGGACCTGATGGCGGGACCCCCGCCCACCCACCTCCCCGAGGACCCGGCCGCGGCCGACCTGGTGCCGGACGCCGACGCGCTCGACGTCGTACGCCGCCACCCCGAGTCGCCGCTGGCCTGGGCCACCCTCGCGACACTGGCTGCCGACGCCGACGAGGACCCGGTCACGATCTACGCCTACGCGCGGGTCGGCTACCACCGCAGCCTCGACCTGCTGCGCCGCAGCGGCTGGAAGGGCCACGGCCCGGTGCCGTGGGAGCACGAGCCCAACCGCGGCTTCCTCACCTGCCTGGCGCTGCTCGCCCTCGCGGCCCGCGCGATCGGCGAGGACGCCGAGTGGGAGCGGTGCTCGGCGTTCCTCCGCGACTCCAGCCCGACCGGTTGGACCGAGCTGCTGGGCGACGACGGCGAGGGCTGAGCCCGTCGGTAGCCTTGCCCGGTGACCGACACGCCCGATCAGCCGGACCTCGACCTGAACGACCAGATGCTGGTCCGCCGGGAGAAGCGGGCGCGGCTGCTGGAGCAGGGCCGCCAGGCCTACCCGGTCACGGTGCCGCGCACCCACACGCTGGCCGAGGTCCGCGAGACGTGGGGCCACCTCGAGGCCGGCGAGGAGACCGGCGACGTCGTCGGGGTCGCCGGCCGCGTGGTGTTCGTCCGCAACACCGGCAAGCTCTGCTTCGCCACGCTCCAGGATGGCCAGACACATGGGCAGAGCGGCACCCGCCTCCAGGTGATGCTCAGCCTGGCCGAGGTCGGCGAGGAGTCGCTGGCCGACTGGAAGCACACCGTCGACCTGGGCGACCACGTCTTCGTCGAGGGCCGGGTGATCGCGTCCAAGCGCGGCGAGCTCTCGGTCATGGCCACCCGCTGGGAGATGGCGAGCAAGGCGCTGCGCCCGATGCCGGTGCTGCACAAGGAGCTCTCCGAGGAGTCGCGGGTCCGCCAGCGGTACGCCGACCTGATCGTGCGTCAGGAGGCCCGCGACATGGTCCGCGCCCGCGCCGCCATCGTGCGCGCCGTACGCCGGACGCTCGAGGACCAGGGCTACCTGGAGATCGAGACGCCGGTGCTCCAGCTCGTCCACGGCGGCGCGAGGGCGCGGCCGTTCCGCACGCACATCAACGCCTTCGACCAGGAGATGGTGCTCCGCATCGCGCTGGAGCTGAACCTGAAGAAGGCCGTCGTCGGCGGCGTCGACCGGGTCTTCGAGATCGGCCGGATCTTCCGCAACGAGGGCGCCGACTCCACGCACAGCCCGGAGTTCACGATGCTCGAGGTCTACCAGGCCTACGGCGACCAGCACACGATGGCCGACCTGATGAGGGACATGGTCCTCGCGGCGGCCGACGCCACCGGAGGCCGGCAGCTGGAGACGCCGGCCGGCACCGTCGACCTGGACGGCGAGTGGCGCTGGCTGCCCGTCTACACCGGCGTCAGCGAGGCGGTCGGCCGCGAGGTCACGCCGGACACCGACGCGGCCACCCTCCGCGCGCTCATGGCCGAGCACGACCTGGAGTACGACGACTCCTGGGACGCCGAGAAGCTCGTGCTCGAGCTGCTCGGCGAGCTGGTCGAGCCGCGGCTGCTGCAGCCGACGTTCGTCTGCGACTACCCGCCGTCCGCGCAGCCGCTGGCCCGCCCGCACCGCGACGACCCGCGCCTGATCGAGGCGTGGGACCTGATCGTCGGCGGCGTCGAGCGCGGCACCGCGTTCAGCGAGCTGGTCGACCCGGTCGTCCAGCGCGACGTGCTCACCGAGCAGTCGCGGCAGGCCGCCGGCGGCGACCCCGAGGCGATGCAGCTCGACGAGGACTTCCTGCGGGCGCTGGAGTACGGCGCCCCGCCGATGGGCGGCCTGGGCCTGGGCATCGACCGGCTGATCATGCTGTTCACCGGGGCGGGCATCCGGGAGACGATCCTCTTCCCGCACCTCAAGCCGGAGGCATAGTAGCCCGTCGCAGCTGGTTCCACCAAAGTGAGTCTGTAGACAAGGTCGACTTCCGGTTCGGAAGTCGACCTTCGTCGTTCGGTCGACCGTATCGTTACTCTGGACCCATGAACACGCCGACTCCGGCCTCGCTGAGACTCCGTGCCGCGCTTGCTGCGCGGAGTCGTGATGTGTCGGAGATCCTGGCCAGGTACGGCGCGACGAACGCCCGGCTGTTCGGGTCTGTTGCTCGCGGCGAGGCTCGGCTGGACAGTGACCTCGACCTGATCGTCGATCTCGCTCCTGGTGCCGGCAACGAGCTCCTCCGCGTGGCCGGGCTCTCGGAGGAGTTGTCTGCCCTTCTTGGTGTCAGGGTCGACGTCGTGGCGGAGAGTCTGCTGCGGCGCGAGGTGTCGCTCGGCGCATTGTCCGATGCGGTGGCTGTGTGAGTCGATCCGACGACGAGCGTGTCGAAGACGTCCGGGCCGCGATCGCACGTTGCCTGATCTACCGCGATCATCTCGACTCACCTGAGTTCGGCTCGATGGCGTACGACGCGGTGCTTCGCAACCTCGCTGTGATCGGGGAGGCGGTGAGAGCACTGCCTGCCGAACTGAAGGCGATGCACTCCGAGGTCCCGTGGCCCTCGATCGTGGGACTCCGCAACGTGGTGATCCACGAGTACTTCCGAGTCAACCCCGATCTGGTCCGCGACATCATCAACGAGCATCTGACCACGCTTCAGGCGGCACTCGATGAGCGTGCAGACGGTTAGGCACGCACGGGATAGTCGACAAACTCGCTGAAGACATCCGCGTCCTTGTGCCACGGCGGGAGTGCCTCGAGGGAAACCCGACATCGGACGGTGACGACGTGGGCAGCGCGTGACTCGTAGCTCCGCGCCAGATTGGGCTCAGTAGAGACCAGCGCGAGATGCTCGACCACGTAGTCGCGGACGTCGTCGCGGACCGCGTCGACGTCCCAGTCCGCGGTGGCCAGCAGCCGTTGCATCCCGTGTACCGAAAGCCTGGCAGCGGCGGGACGCCCTCGTCAGGGCAGCACCATCCGGTAGGCCGCCGGCTCCACGCGCCAGGTGCGGCGCCGCTCGGGCCCGTAGACCTCGCCGTCCGCGCTGCACCAGAACGGGCCGCCGGACACCGACACGGTGCGGCCGCGGCGGTAGGTGACGTCCTCGCGGCGGTGGTGGGTCGCGAACCCGAGCCGCACGGCGTAGAGCAGCCGCGCGATCGGGCCGGTCGATCGCGAGATCAGCACGTCGACCCGGCCGTCGCGCGGGTCGGCCTCGGGGGTGAGGCGGGTGCCGCCGCCGACCGACGGGCCGTTGCCGACCGCGACCTGGAGCACCGGGTCGTCGAGGTCGCAGACGACCTCCCCGTCGATCTCGACGCGCAGCCGCACCGTCGGCGGGTCGACTGCGGTCAGCAGCGCGCCGACCGGGTAGCCGAGCCTGCCGACCCGCCTCTTCAGGCCGGCCGCGCGCCGGCTCGCCTCCGCGCCGACGCCGACGTGCACGCCGTTGACGACCACCTCGCCGACCTCGTCGACGACCAGGTCCATCGGCGTCGGTACGCCGTCGCGCACGACGCGTGCGGCCTCCTCGATGTCGAGCGGGATGTCGACACCGCGGGCGAAGTCGTTGCCGGTGCCGAGCGGCAGCAGCCCGAGCACGGCGCTCTCGAGCTCCTGGCGGCGGTGCAGCGCGGAGATCACCGCGTGCAGGCTGCCGTCGCCCCCGGCGACCACGATCCGCCGCGAGCCCGCGCGGTGCAGTACGCCGTCCAGCTCGCCCGGACGCGAGGTCGACGCGACCTCGACCGACGCCCGCTCCCGGAGCACGGCGAGCGCGGCCGCCAGGCCCTCCTCGTCCGCGGTGCCGGCCTCGGCGTTCGTGATCACGAGGAGGGGGTCCACCTCGCGGACACTATCCGAGCGCGCCCGGCCCGAAACCCACCCCGAAGGGCGCCCTTTGGTAGCGTGACGCCGCAAGAGCTCCGGTGCTGTTGTGCCGGGGCTTCTCCCTTTTGCAGGAGGCCCGCCCATGCCAGCCATCGCCATCATCGGCGCCCAGTGGGGCGACGAGGGCAAGGGCAAGGCGACCGACGTCCTCGGCTCGCGCGTCGACTACGTCGTGAAGTTCAACGGCGGCAACAATGCCGGCCACACGGTCGTCATCGACGGACCGGACGGGGCCAGCGAGAAGTACGCGCTGCACCTGCTGCCCAGCGGCATCCTCACCCCCGGCTGCACCCCGGTCATCGGCAACGGCGTGGTCGTCGACCTCGCGGTGCTCGTCGAGGAGCTCGACGGCCTGGTCGCGCGCGGCGTCGACGTCAGCCGCCTGCGGATCAGCGCGAATGCGCACGTGATCGCGGACTACAACCGCACCCTCGACAAGGTCACCGAGCGTTTCCTGGGCTCGCGGCGGATCGGGACCACCGGACGCGGCATCGGTCCGACGTACGCCGACAAGATGAACCGCGTCGGCATCCGGATCCAGGACATCTTCGACGAGAAGATCCTGACCCAGAAGGTGGAGGGCGTCCTCGAGCTCAAGGGCCAGGTGCTCACCAAGGTCTACAACCGCCGTCCGGCCACCGTCGACGAGACCGTCGAGGAGCTGCGCGCCTACGCCGACCGGCTGCGCCCGATGGTCTGCGACACCGGCCTGCTGCTCAACCAGGCGCTCGACCGCGGCGAGACCGTGCTGCTCGAGGCCGGCCAGGCCACCCTGCTCGACGTCGACCACGGGACGTACCCGTTCGTGACCTCGTCGTCGGCGACCTCCGGCGGCGCCTGCACCGGCTCCGGCATCCCGCCGACCCGGCTCGACCGGATCATCGGCATCGTCAAGGCCTACACCACCCGCGTCGGCGAGGGCCCGTTCCCGACCGAGCTGCACGACGATGCCGGAGAGCACCTGCGCAAGGTCGGCGCCGAGTACGGCACCACGACCGGGCGCCCGCGCCGCTGCGGCTGGTACGACGCCGTCATCGCCCGCTACGCCGCCCGGGTCAACGGCGTCACCGACTTCGTGCTCACCAAGCTCGACGTGCTCACCGGCCTGGAGCGGGTGCCGGTCTGCGTCGCCTACGACGTCGACGGCACCCGCCACGACGAGATGCCGGTCAACCAGAGCGACTTCCACCACGCCGTACCGATCTACGAGTACCTCGACGGCTGGTGGGAGGACATCTCCGATGCCCGCACGTTCGAGGAGCTGCCGGCCAACGCGCGGCGGTACGTCGAGGCGGTCGAGGCCATGTCCGGCGCCCGCATCTCCGCGGTCGGTGTCGGCCCCTCCCGCGCGGCGACCGTCGTCCGACACGACCTGATCTGACCACGGCCTGATCCGACCTGATCCGACCGGTCCGGGAAGGGACCTTCGGCCCGGTCTCCCGGGACCGGAGCCCGGTGCGTGCGGCGCCAGGCTCGATACGTTGAGATCGTGACGGACCGGGCGCGGTGCCCGGAGCTTTCGGACCGTCGCGCGAAGGCGGTGAGCAGATGCCCGGTTCCCCGGTCTGGCAGGACGGCACCCTGGCCGACAACCTGGCCCGCGTCGGCGTCAGCCGCCGCGACTTCCTGGGGTTCTGCAGCAAGATGGCGGCGATCTTCGCCGTCGGCAGCCCGGTGCTGGGCGTGGTCGCCGACCCGGCGTCGGCGGCTCCGAGCGCGGAGCAGATCGCCGAGAGGCTGCTGGCGATCACCAAGCCGAAGGTCGCCTGGCTGCAGCTCCAGGAGTGCACCGGCTGCCTCGAGAGCGCGCTGCGCTCGGGCGGGACCACCGTCGAGGACATCGTGCTCAGCCTGCTCTCCGTCGACTACGTCGAGCTGCTGATGGCGCCCTCGGGCGACGCGGCGAACCAGGCGCTCGAGACGGTCAACGAGCAGCCGCACGTGCTCGTCGTGAACGGCTCGATCCCCCGGGGCGCCGGCGGCGCCTTCACCGTCATCGGCGGCGAGTCGGCCGAGAAGGTGCTGCGCGACTCGGCGGAGAACGCCACCGCGATCCTGGCCGTGGGGGCGTGCGCCGTCTGGGGATCCGTGCAGGCCTCGAACCCGAATCCGACCGATGCGGTCGGGGTGGAGGAGATCATCACCGACAAGCCGGTGCTCAACGTCGCCGGCTGCCCGCCGATCGGCGAGGTGATCACCGCCGCCATCACCTACCTGCTGACCCACGACTCGCTGCCGGACACCGACGGCGAGGGTCGCCCGCTGTTCGCCTACGGCACCCGGATCCACGACGCCTGTCCCCGCCGCGCGCGCTTCGACGCCGGCCAGTTCGTGCGCTCCTTCGACGACGACGCGGCCCGCGAGGGCTGGTGCCTGTGGGACGTCGGCTGCAAGGGCCCCGCGACCTTCAGCCCCTGCCCGATCATGCAGTGGAACCTCGGCACCAGCTGGCCCATCGGCGCCGGCCACCCCTGCATCGGGTGCACCGAGCGCGACTTCTTCGACCGGTTCACGCCGTTCTACCAGGCGCTCCCCGACGTGAAGATCCCGGGCATCGGGGTCGAGACCACGGCCAACAAGATCGGCCTGGCCCTGCTCGGGGCCACGGTCGGCGGGGTGGCGGTGCACGCCGCGGCCACCGCCGGACAGCGCTGGGTCCAGCGCCGGGCCGAGCGGCAGGAGGAGCCGCTGGCGGCGTTCGGCGACACCGACCGGGTCTGGCTGCCGACGCCGGCCCTGCGCGAGGACGCCGAGCCGGACGCCGACGCCCGCACCGACACCCGCACCGACACCCGCACCGAGGAGGACGAGCGCTGATGGCCACCGAGCGTGTCGTGATCGACCCGTTGACCCGGATCGAGGGCCATCTGCGCATGGAGATGGAGGTCGCGGACGGCGTCATCTCCGACGCCTGGTCCGAGGTCACCCAGTTCCGCGGGATCGAGATCATCCTGCAGGGCCGCGACCCGCGCGACGCCTGGGCCTTCGCCCAACGCATCTGCGGCGTCTGCACCGCCGTGCACGCCGTGGCCTCGATCGTGGCCGTCGAGGACGCCCTCGACTACCGCCCGCCGGTCCAGGCCGAGCTGATCCGCGACCTGGTGCTGGGCAGCCAGACGGTGCAGGACCACGTGATCCACTTCTACCACCTGCAGGCGCTGGACTGGGTCAATGTCCCCTCGGCCGCGACCGCGGACCCGAACGCCGCGGTCGCCTTCGCCAGCGGCGTCGGCTCGCGCTGGTCGGGCAACTCGGTGGACCGGATGCGCGAGGTCAAGCAGACCGTCGAGGGCGTGCTCGCCAGCGGGCAGCTCAGCATCTTCACCAACGGCTACTGGGACCACCCCGGCTACAAGCTCCCGCCGGCGGCCAACCTGATGGCGGTCGCCCACTACCTCGACGCCCTGGAGTTCCAGCGCTCGATGATCCGGATCGGCACCGTCTTCGGCGGCAAGAACCCGCACCCCAACTTCCTGGTCGGGGGCATGGCCTGCTCGATCAACCTCGACAACCAGGCCACGATCAACCAGGTCACGCTCGACCAGGTCGCCGCCTGGCTGGAGGAGACCCGCACCTTCGTGCGCGACTGCTACTACCCGGACGTCCTCGCGATCATGGGCGCCTACCGGGAGTGGTTCGACATCGGCGCCGGCCAGCCGGACTTCCTGGCCGCCGGGATGGTCGGCGCGACGTACGCCGGAGACCCGGCCGCCGCCCGCACCCGGCCCTCCATGAGCCCGATCGCGGCGGGCGTGCTGCTCGACGGCGACTACGACACCGTGCGCCCCTTCGACCCGGGGCTGATCGAGGAGTACGTCGCCTCGGCCTGGTACACCTACCAGGACGGCGACGACGCCGGCCTGCCGCCGGCGCGGGGGGAGACCACCGTCGACTACACCGGACCCGAGCTGCCGTGGACCTGGCTCGGCGACCAGGACAGGTACACCTGGTCCAAGGCGCCGCGCTACGACGGCCGCGCCGTGCAGGTCGGCCCCGTCGCGCGCGTCCTGCTCGCCTACGCCCAGGGGCACGAGCGCACCGTGGAGCTGGTCGACGAGGCGCTCGGCAGGCTCCGGATCCGGCGCGCCCAGCTCAACTCCACCGCCGGCCGGATCCTGTGCCGCGCCATCGAGGCGGTGACCGCGAGCGAGCTGATGGTCGACAGCACCTACGCGACGTTCACCGCCAACATCGCGCGCGGGCGGACCGACGTGTTCAACCCGGACAAGTGGGAGCCGGACAGCTGGCCCGACGAGGCCGTCTCCGGCTACTCCGTGCTCGAGGTCGCCCGCGGCAACCTCACCCACTGGTGCACCGTCGAGGACGGCAAGGTCGCGCGCTACCAGGCGGTGGTGCCCACGACCTGGCTCGGCGGCGGACGCGACGCGGCCGGCCGGCCCGGGCCCTACGAGTACTCCCTGGCCGAGGGCGCCCACCCGCTGGTGCGGCCCGACCAGCCACTGGAGCCGCTGCGCACCATCCACTCCTTCGACCCCTGCATGTCCTGCGCCGTGCACGTCCTGGACCCCTCCGGCGCCGAGCTGCAGAGGGTGGTGACCCCCTGATGGAGCCGGGGGAGGGCGCCGTCGGCGCGCTCGCCGAGCCGCCGCACTCGCGCGGGCCGGGCCGGATCCGGCTGGGCCGCATCCAGATCGGCACCCCGGCCTCGCTGGGCCCGACCAGCTCGGCCCGGCTCGTCGCGCTCGCGGCGGCGGCCGCGCCGGCGGACTCCGCCGACCCGGTCGACCTCGCGCTGCTCCAGGAGACCCGGGCGTTCTACGACGAGCGGCCGATGCCGCCGGTGGAGACGGTCTCGTTCGAGCCGGCCACGCCGGAGCGGCGCTACAGCGTGACCCGGGTGCGCGGTCTCCGCCTCCCCGACGGCACCGACGTCGAGGAGCTCGACGTGATGCGCGGCGACCTGCGCGCGGTGGCCGGCGCCGCCCGGCTGAGCCCGGACCGGCGGCTGCTGCTGATGAACAACGCGTCGTACGTCGGCCGGCGCGGCTACCGCCCGCTCGCGGTGGCCACGGCCCCGGTGTCCGCGGCCGGCGCCGGGAGGTTCGAGGTGCACGGGTTCGTGCCGGTGCGGACCGCGCGCGCCAAGGGGTTCCGCGCCGACGTCTCGAGCCGTCCGGCCGAGTGGGTCCGGGTGCCCGTCTGGCCGGCGACGCTGCGCTGGCTGCACTGGCTCAACGTCGTGGCGATCACCCTGCTGACGGTCACCGGCTACTACATCGCCAACCCGTTCTTCGACGGCAGTCGCGGCGGCGCGGGCTTCTTCATGGGCTGGGTGCGGTTCGTGCACTTCGCGGTCGCCTACGGCTGGGTGACCCTCGGCCTGTGGCGGCTCTACCTGCTGCTCTTCTCGCGGAACCGGTTCGTGCGCTGGCCGGCGCTGTGGCCGCTCAAGAGCCGGCAGGACGTGCGCAACATGGGCCGGACGATCTCGGCGTACCTGCTGGTGCACCCCGAGAACGCGCCCACCTACATCGCGCACAACCCGCTGCAGCAGCTCACCTACACCGGCATCTACGTCCTGGCGCTGGTCGAGGTGGTGACCGGGTTCGGCCTGTACGGGCTCTACCACACCGACTTCTGGCTGTGGAGCCTCCTGCAGTGGCCGGTCGGCCTGCTCGGCGAGCCGCTGGTGCGCCAGCTGCACTACGTGATCATGCTGGTGTTCTGGATCTTCGTGGTCCTGCACATCTACCTCGCCGTCCGCGCCGACACCCTCGAGCGGCACGGCGGCCTGTCCTCGATCATCAGCGGCGGGGTCTGGCTGCGGAAGGGCTCCCATCCCGTCGACGACCCGAACCTGTGAGGTGGGCGGTGCGATGACCTCGACCCCCTCGATCACCGTCCTCGGCGTCGGCAACCCGATCATGCGCGACGACGGCGTCGGCCTCGCGCTCCTGGAGCGGCTGATGGCGCCGGGCGACCTGGACGTGGAGTTCGTCGACGGCGGTACGGCGGGGATGTCGCTGCTGCCCCTGGTCAGCGACGCCCACTCGCTGCTGGTGCTCGACGCGGTCGCCGGCTCGACGGCACCCGACCCGGTAGCGCCGGGCACCGTCGTGCACCTCGACGGCGACCAGCTCCCGCGACTGCTCACCGGCAAGCTCTCGCCCCATCAGGTCGACCTGCTCGACGTGCTCGCCGGCTGCCGGCTGCTGGGCTCGGAGCCGCGCCGGCTGACCGTGGTGGGGGTGGTGCCGGAGGTGGTCGACTTCGGGCTCGGCCTCAGCCCGGTCGTGGCGGGCGCCCTGCCCGCGGCCGAGGCGCTGGCCCGGCGGGTGCTGGCCGACTGGCGCGCAGAGGACCCGCGGCCCGTGGAGACTGGTCACCGATGACCGGGCACGTCCAGGTCGACATAGGCGACCGTCAGCTCCCGGCCGCGCGCCAGCGTCCCGGTGGGGGTGTCGCACGCGGGGCAGCGCAGCGCGTAGAACTCGTCGATCTCCACCTCGCCGGCGCACGCCGGGCACCACACGGCGGCGCGCACCTCCTCCAGGGACAGCTCGGCCCCCTCGACGCCGGAGCCGGCGACGGCCAGCGGCCACGCCGCGAGCAGCGCCTCCGGCACCGCGCCGCTGAGCGTCCCCACCTGCAGCGCGACCGTCAGCACCCGGTCGGCCCCGGCCGCGGCGCGCGCTCGCTCGACGGCGTCGACGACGCCGGTGAGCAGGGACAGCTCGTGCACCCGGCCATCCTGACATCGACGCCTGCCCGGACGCCGGCACCGACGGGAACCGGCCGGTGAGCGCCCGCACGCTGCGCCTCGGCCAGGTCGTCGACCCCGCCGCGACCCGGGTCGAGGCCCGGCTGGACCCGGCCGGCCGGCTCGCCGAGGTCGTCTTCGACCTCGGGGCGCTGCCCCGCGTGGAGCCCCTCCTGCGTGGCCGTCCGGTCGCCGACGTGCCCCGCCTGGTCGAGCGGGTGTGCGGCATCTGCCCCGCCGCCCACCACCTCGCCGGCATCCGCGCGCTCGAGGCGCTGCTCGGGGTGTCCGGCATGCCGGCCACCGCCGACGCCGTCCGGCGGCTGCTGCACCACGGCGCCGTACTGCAGGCCCACGCGGAGCGGCTGGTCGAGGTCGACGCCGACCGGGCGGTCGCCCTGCGCGGCTTCGGCACGCGGGTGCTCGCCGCGGCCGGGGGCTCCGGGCACTTCCCGCGGTGCGCCGTCCCCGGCGGCGTGGTCGCACCGGTCGACGCCGGCACGCGCGACGCGTTGGTGCTCGGGCTCGACGCCGCGCGCGCCGCCGCGAGCGAGCTGGTCGAGCTGGCGCTGCGCCGGCCCGGCCCCGCCACCGACGACGGGTACGACGGGCACGACGTCGCGCTCGTGGACGCCGAGGGCCTGCTCGACCTGTGCGGCGAGCGGCTGCGGGCGCGGGCCGCCTCCGGTGCCGTGGACGTCTCGGACCGGACGGCGCCGGAGTGGGCGGACGCGGTCGCCGAGACCCGGCCCGCCCGGGGCGGCTACCGGGTCGGGCCCGTGGCGCAGCTGCGCGCCCCCGACGGGCTGCCGGCGCCGGACGCGGAGGCCGCCCGGCTGCGCTGGCTCGCCTCCGGCGCGACCCCCGGGGGCGCCCGCGCCGTCGCCGCGCTGCACGCGGTCGAGGCGGTCGGCGACCTCCTCGACCGCCCCGAGCTGGTCGCGGGGGCGAGTGCCGTCGCGCCCGGCGCCCTCGCGGAGGGCGCCGGGACCGGGTGGGTCGACGGTGCCCGCGGGCTGCTGGTCCACCACTACGTCGCCGGCGCCGACGGCCTGCTCGCGCAGGCGCGGATCACCACGCCCACCTCGCAGAACGAGCGCTGGCTGTCCGCCCTGCTCACCCGGATCCTGGGGCCGGTCGACGTGCGCCGGCAGCCCCCGCCGGAGACCGGGTCCGCGATCGAGGCCGCCATCCGCGCGGCCGACCCGTGCCTGCCCTGCACCGCGCTGCCGCCCGGCTCGCTCGCCGTCACGCTCGACGTCGTCGACGCCGACCGGCGGCCGCTGGCGAGCTGGCGACTGGGCGGGGCCGGGACCGACGGCGCGGGCTCCGGCAGCGGGGAGGGCTGAGCGATGTGCCTCGGGGTGCCCAGCCGGATCGTGGCCGTCGCCGGTCACGGGGTGCTCGCCCGCGCGACGCTGGACGCGCAGGGCGCCACCCGCGAGTGCCACCTCGCCTACCTGCCCGAGGCCCGGGTCGGCGACTGGGTCCTCGTGCAGGCGGGGTTCGCGGTCACCCTGCTCGACGAGGAGTCCGCGCGGGAGTCGCTGGCGGCGTTCGCCGAGCTCGGCGTCCTCGGGCGAGCCGAGGCGGACGGGAGCGGGCCGTGCACGAGCTCGCCGTGATGCGCAGCGTCGTCGAGACCGTCGCCGAGCACGCCGCCGGCCGGCGGGTCACCCGGATCCGGCTCGTCGTCGGCGAGCGGTCCGGGGTGCTGCCGCACGCCCTGGAGTTCTGCTTCGACCTGGCCTGCGCGGACACCCCGCTGGCGGGGGCCGAGCTGGTGCTGGACGCCCGCCCCGGGCGCCAGCTGCTGATCGACTCGATCGAGGTGATCTGACATGTGTGCCACCTGCGGCTGCGCCGACGGCGCCGGCGTGCGCGTCTCGGGAGTGCTCGGCGCCGAGCACGACCATCACCACGACCATGACCACACCCACGAGCACCCCGCGCCGACGCTGGAGCGGCTCGAGATCGACGTGCTCGCCAAGAACGACGCGCTCGCGGCGGCCAACCGCCGCCGCGCGGCCGAGCAGGGCCGCACCGTGCTCAACCTGATGAGCTCGCCCGGATCGGGCAAGACCACCCTGCTCGTGCGCACCCTGCGCGAGCTGGCCGGCGAGCTGCCCCTGGCCGTCGTGGAGGGGGACCAGGAGACCCGCCTCGACGCCGAGCGGATCCACGCCACCGGCGTCCCGGTCGTCCAGGTCAACACCGGAGCCGGCTGCCACCTCGACGCGGCGATGCTGGCCGACGCGCTCGGCCGGCTCGACCCCGGGCCCGGCGCCCTGGTCTTCGTCGAGAACGTCGGCAACCTGGTCTGCCCGGCGCTCTTCGACCTCGGCGAGGACGCCCGGATCGTGGTGATCTCGGTGACCGAGGGCGCCGACAAGCCCACCAAGTACCCCGCCATGTTCGCCGCGGCCGACCTCCTCGTCATCAACAAGGTCGACCTGCTGCCCTACGTCGACTTCGACGTCGACGACTGCGTACGCCGCGCCCGCGAGGTCAACCCCGGCCTCGAGGCGCTCAGCGTCTCGGCCACCACCGGCGCCGGGATCGCGGAGTGGACCGGCTGGCTGCGCCGCCGGCAGGGGGCACGGACATGAGCCACCGGGTCGCCGCCCCGGCCCGCGAGCCGGGCGCGGCGCGGATCCGCCGTCGGTACGTCGTGCGCGGCGTCGTCCAGGGCGTCGGGTTCCGCCCGTTCGTCTACGTCGCCGCCACCGACCTCGGCCTCACCGGCACGGTCGCCAACGGCAGCGACGGCGTGACCGTCGAGGTCGAGGGGCCGGCCGCGGCGGTCGAGGAGCTGGGCCGGCGGCTGTCCGACGCCGCGCCGCCGCTCGCCGCCGTGGCCGCCGTCGAGGCCGAGGACCTGCCGCTGCGGGGCGGGACCGGCTTCACCATCGCGGCATCCTCCTCGGCGGGCCGGGCGCGCACGCTCGCCTCGCCCGACGTCGCCACCTGCGCCGACTGCCTGCGCGAGCTGGCCGACCCCGGCGACCGCCGCCACCGGCACCCGTTCGTCACCTGCACCAACTGCGGGCCGCGGTTCACGATCGTCACCGGGCTGCCCTACGACCGGGCGCGCACGACCATGGCCGACTTCGAGATGTGCCCGGCCTGCCGCCGGGAGTACGACGACCCGGCCGACCGCCGGTTCCACGCCCAGCCGATCGGGTGCCACGACTGCGGTCCGGTGCTCGAGCTGGTCGGGCCGGAGGCCGGACCAGCGCGAGGGGAGGACGCCGTACGCGCGGCCCGCGCCGCGCTCGCCGCCGGGCGGATCGTCGCGGTCAAGGGCCTCGGCGGCTACCACCTGGTCTGCGACGCCGCGGACGAAGCCGCCGTCGCGCGGCTGCGCCGCCGCAAGGCGCGCGGGCCCAAGCCCTTCGCGCTGATGGTTCCCGACCTCGCGACCGCCCGGACCCTCGGCCACGTCGACGCCGCCACCGCCGCGGCGCTCACCGGCCCGCAGCGCCCGATCGTGCTGCTCGACCGGCGCCGCGACGCGCCGGTGGCGCCGTCGGTCGCCCCCGGCAGCCCCGACCTCGGCGTGATGCTGCCCTACACGCCGGTGCACACCCTGCTGCTCGGCCTGCCCGGGGACGAACCGGGCCCTCGGCTGCTCGTGATGACCTCGGGCAACCTCGGCGGCGAGCCGATCGTGACCGACGACGACGCCGCCCTCGACGTACTCTCCGGCCTGGCCGACCTGTGGCTGCGCCACGACCGCCGCATCGAGCAGCCCTGCGACGACTCGGTGGTCCGCGTGGTCGACGGCGTCGAGACGGCGATCCGGCGCTCGCGCGGCTGGGCGCCGCTGCCGGTGGCGCTGCCGCGCTCGGTAGAGCCGGTGCTCGCGGTGGGCGCCGACCTCAAGAGCACCTGCTGCGTCGCCGAGGGCCGCTACGCCTGGCTCAGCCAGCACGTCGGCGACATGGACGACCTGGCCACCCTCGCCGCCTTCGACCGCGCGCAGGAGCGGCTGCGGCTGCTGACCGGCGTCCGGCCGTGGAGCCTGGTGGTCGACGCCCATCCGGGCTACCGCTCGACCGGCTGGGCGCACCGGCACGCCCGGGCCGCCGGCCTCCCGGTGGTCGCCGTCCAGCACCACCACGCGCATGTCGCCGCGGTGCTGGCCGAGCACGGCGTCGACGCCGCCCGGCAGGTGATCGGCGTCGCCTTCGACGGCACCGGGTACGGCGCGCCCGGGCCCGACGGCCACGCGGCGAGCTGGGGCGGGGAGTTCCTGGTCGCCGACTACGGCGGCTTCCGGCGGATCGCCCATCTCGCGGAGGTCGGGCAGCCCGGTGGCGACGCCAGCGTCGCGCGCCCCTACCGGATGGCGCTGGCCCACCTCGCCGCCGCGGGCGTCGAGTGGGCGGCCGACCTGCCCTGCGTGGCCGCCTGCCCGGAGGCCGAGCGCGGGGTGCTCCGCCATCAGCTCCGCACCGGGCTGGGCACCACGCCGACCTCCAGCATGGGGCGGCTGTTCGACGCCGTGTCCTCGCTCCTCGGCGCCTGCCAGCTCGTCGAGTACGAGGGGCAGGCCGCCGTCGAGCTGGAGGCGCTCGCTCGCGGCCACGACGCCTCCGCCGGCTACCGGTTCGAGGCCGGGCCGGGCCCGGTCGACGCGGCGCCGGTGATCCGCGCGGTGGTGGCCGACCTGCGCGACGGAGCGGAGCTCGTCGAGATCGCCGCCCGCTTCCACCGGGGGGTCGCCGAGCTGGTGCGCGACGTCTGCGTGGCCGAGCGCGCCGCGTCCGGGATCGAGACGGTCGCCCTCGGCGGCGGCGTGTTCCAGAACGTCGTCCTGCTCCGCGCCGCCCGCCGGCTGCTCGACGCCGCCGGGTTCGAGGTGCTGGCCGCCGAGCGACTGCCCGCGAACGACGGCGGACTCGCCCTCGGACAGGCGATGATCGCAGCACACGGAGGAGGAGCCGCATGTGTCTAGCCGTGCCCGGCCGGGTCGTCCGCATCGACCAGGCCGACCAGATGCCGATGGCCCAGGTCGACTTCGGCGGGGTGACCAAGGAGGTCTGCCTCGCCTACGTCCCGGAGGCCGAGGTGGGGGAGTACGTCATCGTCCACGTCGGCTTCGCGATCCAGCGGCTCGACGAGCAGTCCGCGCTCGACACCCTCCGGGAGTTCGAGCGGCTCGGCGTGCTGGAGGAGGAGTTCGGCGACGGGTTCGAGCTGGCGGCGCGCCAGCTCGAGGACCCCGATCCGCACGCGAGTGGAGGAGACCCCCGATGAAGTACCTCGACGAGTTCGCCGACCCGGCGCTGGCGCTGCGCCTGGTCGACCAGGTCAAGGCGGTCGCGACGCGACGCTGGTCGATCATGGAGGTCTGCGGCGGCCAGACCCACTCGATCGTGCGGCACGGCATCGACCAGCTGCTCGCCGACCAGGTCGAGATGATCCACGGCCCCGGCTGCCCGGTCTGCGTCACCCCCCTGGAGATCATCGACAAGGCTCTGGAGATCGCCGCGCGCCCGGGCGTGATCTTCTGCTCGTTCGGCGACATGCTGCGCGTGCCCGGCAGCGAGCGGGACCTGTTCCGGGTCAAGGGTGAGGGCGGCGACGTGCGCGTCGTCTACTCGCCCATGGACGCGCTGCGGATCGCCCGGGAGAACCCGGACCGCGAGGTGGTGTTCTTCGGGATCGGCTTCGAGACCACCGCGCCGGCGAACGCGATGACGGTCTTCCAGGCCCGCCGCCTGGGCATCGGCAACTTCTCCCTGCTCGTCTCCCACGTGCTGGTGCCGCCGGCGATCGCCGCGATCATGGAGTCGCCGACCTGCCGGGTCCAGGGCTTCCTCGCGGCCGGCCACGTGTGCAGCGTGATGGGCACCGGCGAGTACCCCGCCCTCGCCGAGCGCTACCGGGTGCCGATCGTGGTCACCGGCTTCGAGCCGCTCGACATCCTCGAGGGCATCCGGCGTACCGTCGTCCAGCTCGAGCAGGGCCGCCACGAGGTGGAGAACGCCTACGAGCGGGCCGTGGCCGCGGCGGGCAACCGGCCGGCGATGGCGATGCTCGCGGACGTCTTCGAGGTCACCGACCGCACTTGGCGCGGGATCGGCACGATCCCGGGCAGCGGCTGGCGGCTGTCGGCCCGCTACGCCGAGTTCGACGCCGAGGAGCGCTTCTCCGTCGGGGGGATCCGGGTCGCCGAGTCGTCGCTGTGTCGCGCCGGCGAGGTGCTCCAGGGCCAGCTCAAGCCGCACGAGTGCGCCGCGTTCGGCCGCGAGTGCACGCCGCGTACGCCGCTGGGGGCGACCATGGTCTCCTCCGAGGGCGCCTGCGCGGCGTACTACCTCTACCGCCGGCTCGAGGCGACGGGAGCGGCTCGTGGCTGAGCGCGACCGGGTGCCGGCGAGCGGCGCGAGCATCGACCTGGACGCCTGGGTGTGCCCGGCCCCGCTGCGCGACTCGCCGGTCGTGGTGATGGGCCACGGGGGCGGCGGCGCGATGTCGGCGGAGCTGATCGAGCACCTCTTCCTCCCGGCGTTCGGGGACGCCGCACGGGCCGGCCTCGCCGACGCCGCGGTCGTCGACCTGGGCGGGTCGCGGATCGCGTTCTCGACCGACTCCTACGTCGTCCGCCCGATGTTCTTCCCCGGCGGCTCGATCGGCGACCTGGCCGTCAACGGCACCGTGAACGACCTCGCGATGATGGGCGCCCGGCCGCTGGTGCTCTCGACCGCGTTCATCCTCGAGGAGGGCACCTCGCTGGCCGAGGTCGGCCTGGTCGCGCAGGCGGTCGGGGAGGCCGCCCGAGCCGCCGGCGTCGCCCTGGTCACCGGCGACACGAAGGTGGTCGACCAGGGCAGCGGTGACGGCGTCTACGTCAACACCGCCGGGGTGGGGCTGCTCGACCCGGGCGTCGACATCCGCCCCGAGCGGGCCGCCGCGGGCGACGCGGTCATCGTCAGCGGCGACATCGGCGTCCACGGGATCGCGGTGATGAGCTGCCGCGAGGGGCTGGAGTTCGGCACCGAGGTGGCCACCGACAGCGCGCCCCTGCACGGCCTCGTCGCCGCGATGCTCGCCTCGGGCGCCGCGGTGCACACGCTGCGCGACCCCACGCGCGGCGGGGTCGCCGCCTCGCTCAACGAGATCGCCCGGGCCGCCGACATGGGCATCGAGCTCGCCGAGCCCGACCTGCCCATCCCCGCCGGGGTGCGCGACGCGTGCGGCCTGCTGGGCCTCGACCCGCTCTACGTCGCCAACGAGGGCAAGCTGCTGGCGTTCGTGCCGGCGGCCGACGCCGAGACCGTGCTGGCCGCGATGCGCGAGCACGAGCACGGGCGCGGCGCCCGGGTGATCGGCCGCTGCGTCGAGGACCACCGCGGCCTGGTGGTCGCCCGCACCGCGCTCGGCAGCCGGCGGGTGGTCGACCTGCCGATCGGGGAGCAGCTGCCGCGGATCTGCTGACCCCGGCCCGGGCGGAACTGGTGACTCCCGGCCCTGCCGGCGGTTACCTCTGGCCGCGGCGCGCGGCGCCCGCCGTGCCTAGCGTGGGAGCTGGAGCCGGAGCTGGAGGAGGCGGACGTGGACGTGGACGCAGGCACGGCGGGCGGTCGGACCGCGAGAGGCGGACTCGGCCGGATGTTCGGGCTCGACCTCGCGCTGCTGCACGCGCCGTCGGTGTGGGACTTCCGGGAGGAGGTCATCCTGCACGGCCCGCTGGCCGACGTGATCCCGTCGACCACCGTGTTCGAGATGTACCCCGTCGGCCTGACCAGCATCGCGGCGTACCTGGAGGCCAACAACTACAACGTCCGCCTGGTCAACCTCGCCTACCGGATGCTGCGTCAGCCCGGCTTCGACGCGGTACGCCGGATCGCGGCCCTGCGCGCCCCGGTGTTCGGGATCGACCTGCACTGGCTGCCGCACGCCCACGGGGCGCTCGGCCTGGCCGCGCTGGTCAAGCAGGTGCACCCGGACGCGAAGGTGGTGCTCGGCGGCCTGTCGGCCAGCTACTTCTCCGCCGAGATCCTCGCCGAGCACCCGGCGGTCGACTTCGTGCTCCGCGGCGACTCGGCCGAGGAGCCCTGCCGCCAGCTGCTCGCGGCGCTGCGCGACGGCACGCCCCTGGAGCGGGTCGAGAACCTCTCCTGGCGGCGCCCGGACGGGACGGTCGTGCACAACCCGCTGACCTTCGTCCCGGCCGACCTCGACTGGACCGACGTGCCGGCCTACGACTACCTGCTGCACGCGGTGTTCAAGTACGGCAGCTTCGCCGACTTCCTGCCCTACCTGGAGTGGCTGCGCTACCCCTCGACCATGCTGCTGAACTCCCGTGGCTGCCCGATGGAGTGCACGCTGTGCGGCGGGTCCGGCTCGGGCTACGCCCGGGTCGTCGAGCGCTGCGCGCCGGCGATGCGCTCGCCGGAGAAGCTGGTGGAGGACGCGCGGCGGATCGCGTCGTTCTCCCGGGCGCCGATCTTCATGGTCCACGACCCGCGTGTGGGCGGGCTGGCCCGGGCCCGGCGCTTCTTCGAGCTGTTCCGGGCTGCCCGGATCCCCAACGAGCTGGTGATCGAGACCTTCTGGCCCGCCGACGCGGCGTTCTTCGAGATGGTGGCCGACGCGACCAGCTCCTGGAGCCTGCAGATCACCATCGAGTCCCACGACCCCGCGCTGCGGCGGGTCAACGGCAAGTACGCCGTCTCCGACGCGGCCGTGGAGCGCACGCTGCGCGCGGCACTGGACGCCGGCTGCGGCAAGCTCGACCTGTTCTTCATGGTCGGGCTGCCGGGGCAGTCGCCGGAGAACGCGCTGGGGACCGTCGACTACTGCCGCGGCCTGGTCGAGACCTTCGACCGCGACCCGCGGCTGCAGTTCTACGTGGCGCCGATGGGGCCGTTCCTCGACCCGGGCAGCCGGGTCTTCGAGGACCCCGAGTCCTTCGGCTACCGCCCGCGCCTGCGCACGCTGGAGGACCATCGACAGGCGCTGCTCGGCCCGACCTGGCTGGACATGCTCGCGTTCGAGACCGACGAGATGACCCGGGAGCAGATGGTGGCGACCACCTACGAGGTCGGCCGCCGCCTCAACGCCCTCAAGCACGAGACGGGGCTGGTCGACGAGCGCACCTACGCCGCGGTCGACGCCCACCTGGAGGCCGCGGTGCGGCTGGTCGCCGAGATCCGCGGGCTCGACGGGCTCCCCGAGGAGCAGCGGCGGCAGCGGCTGCGCGAGCTCCAGGAGGAGTCCTGGTGGGCGAGCACCGAGAACCTCGTGGGCGAGGACGAGCTGAAGTGGAAGACCTCCACGGGCCTGTGCGTGAGCTGGACGCTGGCGCGCGCCGCGATCGGCGCGCTGGTCCGCGAGGTGGGCCACGCCGTGGCCCGGGCCCGGCGCCGGTACGACGTCGCGGTGGCCACGCCGCGCCGGCTGCCGCCGGTGGCGGAGTCCCGGCGGGGCCGGCGCGGGACCGCCCGGGCCGGGTCGCCGGCCGGCCGCTCCTGACCCCCGCCGGGGCCCGTTAGGGTGGCGGCCCGTGAGGACCCTCGTCATCGGCACCGGCGGCCGCGAGCACGCGCTCGCGATCGCCCTCTCCCGCGACCCCGGCATGCACGAGGTGCACGCCGCGCCGGGCAACCCCGGCATGGCCGCGGTCGCCACCCTCCACGACGTCGACCCGATGTCGGGTGCGTCGGTCGCCGGCCTCGCCGTCGCGATCGGCGCGGACCTGGTCGTGGTCGGACCCGAGGCGCCGCTGGTCGCGGGCGTCGCGGACGCCGTGCGCGAGCGCGGCATCGCGGTCTTCGGGCCGTCGATGCAAGCGGCGCGGCTCGAGGGGTCGAAGGCGTTCGCCAAGGACGTGATGTCGGCGGCCGGCGTCCCGACCGCGCGCGCCCGTACCTGCGAGTCGCCCGCGGAGGTCGCGGCGGCCCTCGACGCGTTCGGTGCGCCGTACGTCGTGAAGGACGACGCGCTCGCCGCCGGCAAGGGCGTGGTGGTGACCCGCGACCGCGACGAGGCGCTCGCGCACGCCGGCGCCTGCGGGCGGGTCGTGGTCGAGGAGTTCCTCGACGGGCCGGAGGTCTCGCTGTTCGCGATCTGCGACGGGTCGACGGCCTACGCGCTCCAGCCGGCGCAGGACTTCAAGCGGATCCACGACGGCGGCCGCGGGCCGAACACCGGTGGCATGGGCTCCTACACGCCGCTCACCTGGGCGCGGCCCGACCTGGCCGACGTGGTGCTCGCCCAGGTGGTCCGGCCGACGCTGGCCGAGATGTCGGGGCGCGGTACGCCGTTCGCCGGCTGTCTCTACGTCGGGCTGGCGCTGACCGCGGCCGGTCCGCGGGTGATCGAGTTCAACGTCCGGTTCGGCGACCCGGACGTCCAGCCGGTGCTCGCGGTCCTGGAGTCGCCGCTCGGCGAGCTGCTCGCGGCGGCCGCGCACGGGCGGCTGCACGAGGTGCCGCCGCCGGCCTTCCGCGACGGCGCCGCCGTGACCGTGGTCCTGGCCTCGGCCGGCTACCCCGAGTCGTCCTCGACGGGCGACGTCATCACCGGCGTCCCCGCGGCGGGTGCGCACGAGGGCGTCGACGTCATCCACGCCGGCACCGCGCTGGTCTCGACGGGCTCGACCGCCGGGCCGGAGGGCTCGACCGCCGGGCCGGAGGGCTCGACCGCCGGGCCGGACCTGGTGACCGCGGGCGGCCGGGTGCTCGCCGTACGCGCCCTGGGCTCCGACGTCGCCGACGCCCGCGCCCGCGCCTACGCCGCCGCCGACCTGATCTCCTTCGCCGGCCTCCAGCGCCGCGGCGACATCGCGGCCGAGCCGCTCGGCGTCGTCGAGGGCGCCTCCCTCCGTTGAGTTGGGCCTCGTTCCCCTGTGAGTTGGGCCGTGTTCGCACTTGCTCGGGAACCAGGCCCAACTGAACCGCGAACGAGGCCCAACTCAACGGCGTGGGAGGATGACCTGTCGTGAGCGTCCCCAACGTCCTGGCCGCCCGCTACGCCTCGGCCGACCTCGCGCGGATCTGGTCGCCGGAGCACAAGGTCGTGCTCGAGCGGCAGCTCTGGGTCGCCGTCCTCGAGGCCCAGCGCGACCTCGGGATCGAGGTGCCGGACGGCGTCGTCGACGCCTACCGCGAGGTCGTCGCCCGGGGTGAGCAGGGCGTCGACCTCGAGTCGATCGCCGCGCGCGAGCGGGTGACCCGCCACGATGTGAAGGCGCGGATCGAGGAGCTCAACGCGCTCGCCGGCCACGAGCACATCCACAAGGGCATGACCAGCCGCGACCTCACCGAGAACGTCGAGCAGCTCCAGGTACGCCGGTCGCTGTTGCTCGTCCGCGACCACGCGGTCGCCGCCCTCGCCCGCCTCGCCCGGCTCGCCGCCGAGCACGAGGCGACCGTGATGGCCGGCCGCTCCCACAACGTCGCCGCCCAGGCGACCACGCTCGGCAAGCGGTTCGCGACCGTCGCCGACGAGATGCTGATCGCGCTCGACCGGGTCGAGGACCTCCTCGCCCGCTACCCGCTGCGGGGCATCAAGGGCCCGATGGGTACGGCGCAGGACATGCTCGACCTCCTCGACGGCGACGCCGCGAGGCTGGAGCGGCTCGAGGAGCGCGTCGCCCACCACCTCGGCTTCGAGCGGGTGCTCACCAGTGTCGGCCAGGTCTACCCGCGGTCCCTGGACCTCGACGTCGTCTCCGCCCTCGTGCAACTCGTCTCGGGCCCGTCCAACCTCGCGACGACGGTCCGGCTGATGGCCGGCAACGAGCTGGTGACCGAGGGCTTCCGGGAGGGCCAGGTCGGCTCCTCGGCGATGCCGCACAAGATGAACAGCCGCTCCGCCGAGCGGGTCAACGGCCTCGCGGTCGTGCTCCGCGGCCACCTGTCCATGGTGAGCGAGCTCGCCGGCGACCAGTGGAACGAGGGCGACGTCTCCGACTCCGTGGTCCGCCGGGTCGCGCTGCCGGACGCGTTCTTCGCCGCCGACGGGCTGTTCGAGACGTTCCTGACGATCCTCGACGAGTTCGGCGCGTTCCCCGCGGTCATCCAGCGCGAGCTCGACCGCTACCTGCCGTTCCTCGCCACCACCAAGGTCCTGATGGCTGCGGTCCGCAACGGCGTCGGCCGCGAGGCCGCCCACGAGGCGATCAAGGAGGCCGCGGTCGGCACCGCCCTCGACCTGCGCCGGGGCCAGGCCGAGAACGACGTCTTCGCCCGGCTCGCCGCCGACGGGCGCCTCGGCCTCACCGCCGACCAGCTCGCCACCCTGGTCGCCGAGCCGATCACGTTCACCGGCGCCGCGGTGGCCCAGGTCGAGACGGTCGTCCGCCGGGTGGCCGAGGTGACCGCGCGGCACCCCGAGGCGGCGGCGTACTCCCCGGGCGCCATCCTCTGACCATCCGGCCCCGGACGTTGACCCGCCTTGCGACAATGGCCGCATGACCGAGGAGTCCGCCGCCCGACCAGCGCCACCGCTCGCCCTCGCGATCTTCCTGATCGTCGCCGGCGCGATCGGCTGGTGGGCCGCGTTCAGCCTGACCGTCGAGAAGTTCGAGGTCCTCGAGAACCCCGGCGCCGACCTGGCGTGCGACTTCAGCGTGCTGGTGCAGTGCGGGAAGAACCTCGGCTCGTGGCAGGGCGCGGTGTTCGGGTTCCCGAACCCGGTCCTCGGCGTGACCGGCTTCGTCGCCCCGATCGTCGTCGGCGCCGGGCTCCTCGCCGGCGCCCGCTACGCGCGGTGGTACTGGATCGCCTTCCACGCCGGCGTCACCGCCGGCCTGGCGTTCGTGATCTGGCTGATCGCGCAGAGCATCTTCTCGCTCGGCACGCTGTGCCCGTACTGCATGGTCGTGTGGACCGTGACGATCCCGACGTTCTGGGCGGTCACCGCGCACGCCCTGGCCGAGGGCGCCTACGGCCGCGGCGGGGTCCGGTTCGGTACGGCGCTGCGCGGCTGGGTCGTCCCGATCACGCTGATCTGCTACGGCCTGGTCGTCCTGCTGGCCCAGGTCGAGCTGAACGCGCTGTTCCGCCTCTGAAGGTCGGCTGAAGGACAGGCTGAGGCCGGACTCTTAAGACACCGCTCAGGTCTGCTGGTTAAGGTGCCGGGGTGCGTACGACCAAACGGCAGAAGCAGGCCGCGAACCGAGCCAACCGCGAGCGGGTCCGCCTCGAGCTGAAGCGGAAGCAGGAGCGCGCGAAGCGCAACCGGCTCCTCCTCCGCATCGGAGTCACCATCGGCGTGCTCGTCCTGTTCCTCGGGGTCGGCTTCGGCGTCTACCAGGGCACCCGCCCGAGCGACCAGACCGGACCGGCCAACATGATCTCCGGCGGCGCCGTCTTCACGGCCGTCGACGGCGAGGCCCAGATCGTGGAGACCGACGGGGCGCCCTCCGGGTCCGACCCGGTGCCCACCGACACCTCGCAGTTCGACGCGCCGGCGAACATCGTCACCTACATCGACTTCAGCTGCGAGTTCTGCAAGGCGTTCGAGGACGGCAACGGCAAGCAGATCGAGCAGATGGTCGCGTCCGGCGACGCGACCCTCGAGGTGCAGCCCGTCGCGATCCTCGGCGACTACTCCGTCCGCGCCGCGAGCGCGGCCTCCTGCATGGCCGCCCTGCAGCCCGAGTCGTTCTTCACGATGCTCACCACGATGTACCAGAACCAGCCGACCGAGGGCGGCCCGGGCTACACCAACCAGGAGATCCTCGACCTCTGGTCCAACGCCGGGATCGATCCGTCGTCCGATCTCAGCGAGTGCGTGAAGGACGACCGCTACGCCGACTGGATCCAGACCCGCACCGACGCCGTCACGTCGGACCCGAAGCTCGCGAACCCCTCGAGCGGTGGCTTCGGCACCCCGACCGTGCTCGTCAACGACGTGCGCTACCAGCCCACCGGCCCCCAGGGCCTGAGCGACCCCAAGGAGTTCGCCGCGTTCGTCGCGGACAACAGCAGGGGCGCCGGCAAGGGCGAGAACACCGAGTCGCCGAGCCCCTCCCCCTGACCGGCCGGAGGCGCGCCGTCAGGCGCGGGCGTGCCCGCCCCAGTTGGCGAGCTTGGTCGCGACCGTGTGCAGGTCGGCGCGACGGACGTCCTCGGGGACCGGCGGGAGGATGTCGTCCCACTCGACGGCGTAGGAGCCCCTGATCTGGGAGAAGCCCTGCGGGCGCGCGAAGAACCAGACGTGGGAGTGCGCCGAGCCGTCGCCCCAACGGTTGACGTGGCAGCGGCCGATGCCGGGCATCGCCTCGACGATCCGCACCAGCCGGTTGGCGATCCGGCCGAGCTCGCCGGCGTGCTCGTCGTCGAAGTCGCCGACGTCGAGGTGCTCGCGGGTCCACAGCACCAGCACCAGCGGGAGGCCGGTCGGCTCCGCCTCGGCGAGCAGCACCCAGCGCTCGTCCTCCCACACGATCCGCTCCGGCGGGAACCCGTCGCAGGCGAAGCAGGACCGGCCGGCCTCGCCCTCCCGGGGCTCCTCCTCGCCGGGTGCCCCGAGCACCTTCGGTACGACGGCGCCGTCGGCGACCTCCCACGGGAAGACGTCCCATGCGCTCATGCCGGGAGCGGGCAGGCGCCCGCCCTCCCCGGCGGCGGCGGTCACGCGGGCGTACAGCTCGTCAGCAGACTCCGGCATGGGCCTCACTGTGCCAAACGCCGACGTGCCCGCGCACCGCGGGCCCCCGGCGGCGGCCCCGGTGGTTGAGGAGGTTGCGCAGCAACCGTCTCGAAACCACCACCCCTAGAGTTGCCTCGTGGCCGATGTGAACCTCCCGACCGCGCCCGCGATCGACGGCGCCACCCATCTGCACTCGGGCAAGGTGCGCGACCTGTACGAGCTGCCGAACGGCGACCTGCTCATGGTCGCCAGCGACCGGATCTCGATCTTCGACTTCGTGCTCGACACGACCATCCCGGACAAGGGCGCGATCCTGACCCGGATGTCGCTCTGGTGGTTCGAGCGACTCGCCGACCTGGTGCCCCACCACGTGATCTCGACCGACGTGCCCGACGCCGTACGAGGTCGCGCGGTGCGCTGCGAGCGGCTCGCGATGTACCCGGTCGAGTGCGTCGCGCGCGGCTACCTCACCGGCTCCGGCCTGCTCGACTACCGCGCGACCGGGGAGGTCTGCGGCATTGCGCTGCCCGCCGGCCTCGAGGACGGCAGCCGCCTGCCCGAGCCGCTCTTCACCCCGGCCACCAAGGCCGAGCTCGGCGAGCACGACGAGAACGTCTCGTACGCCGTCGTCGTCTCGACCGTCGGCGCCGAGCGCGCCGCGGAGCTGCGGGAGATCACGCTCACCGTCTACGGCCGGGCCGAGTCGATCGCCCGCGAGCGCGGCATCATCCTGGCCGACACCAAGCTCGAGTTCGGCGCCCGCCCCGACGGCACCACCGTGCTGGCCGACGAGGTCCTCACCCCCGACTCGTCCCGCTTCTGGCCGGCCGAGGAGTGGACGCCGGGGCAGACGCAGCCCTCCTACGACAAGCAGATCGTGCGCAACTGGGCGCTCTCGCCGGAGTCCGGCTGGGACCGCTCGTCCGGAGAGCCCCCGCCGCCGCTGCCGTCCGAGGTGGTCGAGCGCACCCGCGCCCGCTACCTCGAGGCGTTCGAGCGGCTCACCGGAGAGCGTTGGTAGTCGTCGCGGCGCAGTCTCCGCCACGCCGCCGCTAGATTGGCGCCATGACGACGTACAACCTGGCCAGCCTCCTCGAGGACAGTGCGGCGCGCTGTCCCGACCGGGCCGCGGTCGTGCTCGCCCGTCCTGACGGGGAGAGCACCCGGCTCTCGTACGCCGAGGTCGACTCGTTCGCCAACATGGTCGCCCACCTGCTGGTCGCGCGCGGCATCCGGCCCGGCGACAAGGTGGCGCTCACCTGCCCGAACCTGCCGTACTTCACCGTCGTCTACTTCGGCATCCTCAAGGCCGGCGCGACCGTCGTCCCGCTCAACGTGCTGCTCAAGGGCCGCGAGGTCGCCTACCACCTCGGCGACTCCGACGCGAAGGCGTACTTCTGCTTCCAGGGCACGCCGGAGCTGCCGATGGGCGAGGCGGGGTACGCCGGGTTCCGGGACGCCGAGGGGTGCGAGCACTTCTTCGTGATCACCGCCGGTCTCGGCGACGCCTCGCCGATCGAGGGCGTCGAGACGATGGCGCAGGCGATGGCCGGGCAGCCGGGCACCTTCGAGTCGGTCGCCACCGACGAGGACGACACCGCGGTCATCCTCTACACCTCCGGCACCACCGGGCAGCCCAAGGGCGCCGAGCTGCGGCACCGCAACATGCGCGACAACGCCCTCGCCGGCGAGGCGCTCTTCGGCGCGAGCGCCGACCGTCCGGACACCTACCTCTGCGTGCTGCCGCTCTTCCACTCCTTCGGCCAGACGGTCTGCCAGAACGGCGCATTTGCGTACGCCGGCACCGTGGTCCTCCAGCCGCGCTTCGAGGCGCACGAGGCGCTGCGGCTGATGCTCGAGGAGGGCATCACGTTCTTCGCCGGCGTACCGACGATGTACTGGGGACTGCTCGGCGCGCTCGCGGACGGCACCGACATCTCGGCCCTGGCGGACAGCCTGCGGATCGCGGTCGCCGGCGGTTCGGCGCTGCCGGTCGAGGTGCACAAGGAGTTCGAGCGGAGGTTCGGTGTCACGATCCTCGAGGGCTACGGCCTGAGCGAGACCTCGCCGGTGGCGTCGTTCTCGCGGCTCGGCGAGCCGGTGCGGGTCGGCTCCATCGGCACGCCGATCCCGGGCGTCGAGATGAGGCTGATCGACCCCGCCAGTGGCGGTTGGAACGACGTCGCGGGCGCCGGCTCGATCGGCGAGATCGCGATCCGGGGCCACAACGTGATGAAGGGCTACTACGGCCGCCCGGACGCGACCGCCGAGGCGATCCGCGACGGCTGGTTCCGCTCCGGCGACCTGGGCCGTCGCGACGAGGACGGCTGGTACTACATCGTCGACCGGTCCAAGGACATGATCATCCGCGGTGGCTACAACGTGTACCCGCGCGAGATCGAGGAGGTCCTGATGTCGCACGAGGCGGTCTCGCTGGCCGCGGTCATCGGGGTCCCGCACGAGAGCCACGGTGAGGAGATCAAGGCCGTCGTGATCCGGAACCCCGGCGCCGAGATCACCGAGGACGAGCTGGTCGCCTGGGGCCGGGAGCAGATGGCGGCCTACAAGTACCCGCGCATCGTCGAGTTCGTCGACGCCCTCCCGATGACCTCGACCGGCAAGATCCTCAAGCGTGAGCTGAGCTGAGCGGCGCAGCCGTGAGCCCGGCACGGTGGTTGAGGAAGGCGCGCTGGCGCCTGTCTCGAAACCACCACCGGAGCGGGCTCGCCGCTCCTCGCTCCTCGCGCCTCGACCGCATCATGCGCGGGGTGAGAGACGGGAGATGCGACCCGACCCTGTCGCACCTCCGGGCGTGCGCACCAGAAGTCTTCGGGCCGCCACCGTTCGATTTCGATCGCCAGTTGGCAGATAAGGGTGATGCTGTGGCACTGGGCCCGGCGACCAGGGGCCGGAGGACACCGGATGCCAGGCATGGTTGATCCCGCTCGGGTGAGCGGGATGTCGAGGCTGCTCCTGTCGGGCTTGGTGGCCGGGTCGCTGCTGGTGTCGGGGTGCACGTCCGACACCGGCGGCGGACCCGGCAGCGAACAGGGTGAGCCGTCTGCGGGACAGAGCCAGTCGTCGAGGGTCGGTGGCGACGTCGACCCGCAGGTGCTGGACGATGTCGCAGCCGCTGCGTTCCCTGCTCCGGGAGCGAGTGTGCGGCGGATGATGCGGGTCAACAACTTCGTCACCGACTTCATCTTCGCCGCGTGTGGGTCCACGTTGCGGTTGTCGATCGACCGGACGTGGGAGCGTTACGATCAGGACGTCTTCCCCGACCTGGACCTGATCCGGGCCAAGGGTTTCACCGAGAAGAATCCCAGGGTGGATCGGAAAGGCAATCTTCCGGCGCCGCCGGGCTTCCGGCCGGGCTGTGATGCCAAGTCGAAGGGCAACCTCTTTGAGAAGGTGCCCTCCCGCAACGACTGGGTGGATCTGCGCGCGCCGTGGGATGACGTGGTCGCGACGGTGGAGCAGGATCCGAGCGTGGTGGCGTTGAAGGGGCCTTTCGCGCAGTGTCTGCGCGAGGGCACGAAGGGCACCGGGATCGTGGTATCGAGCACGGATCCGGCCCCGACGTTCCTCGCGCAGTTGGACAAGGCGTACGCCGGTGGCAAGGTGACAACTCGCGAGCGCGAGCGCCGGATGCCGAGGCTCTACGCGAGGTGCGGGAGGGCGTACTTCGGGCGCACCCAGGAGCTGTTGGAAGCCGAGCGGCCGGCGATGATCGAGCGGAATCGCGAGTTGCTGGAGCAGTTCGCACGCGAGATCGTGGCGATCGGATACGTGCCCTGAACAGGTCGGACAGTGCGTGGCAGGGGCGCCGGTTCGCGGTAGTCGTGCTCGGTGGCGTGGCGGTCTCGTTGGTGCTGCTGGCGGTGCTGCTGGCGACGGCGACGACTCCGGAGCAGGCGCGAGCCCAGCGCGCGATCCCTGACCTACCGCCACCGACGACGGCCGTCGCGGAAGGCTCACGTGCTGGTGTGGTGGCGGTGCCCGAAGGCGCGATCGTGACCGACGGGGAAGGTCGCACCTGGGTCACCGTGTGGCAGGGCCGGACAGCGCGCACGCTGGAGGTGCGCGTTGGAGCCGGTGCTTGACGCGGGTGAGTTCTCCATCTGGTCCGGCGCGGAGACCGTTTCGGGGGCGGACGGCACGGCGCGAAGCAGTCGCCCGGTGCTGGTCGCCGTCGCCTGGATCGGCGAGAGTCTCGCGCGATACCTCGGCCTCACCACAGGCGAGGATCTCGACGACACCCAGGTGCTGGTCCGCGACATCTCGTTCCAGGTGGTGGGAGTCGTCGCCAACGACGACGCCTTCGGCTACGCGTCCTCCGGTGTCCTGATCTCGCGCAGGACTGCTGTCGCCACCCTGGGCGGCGCCGGAGAGAACGTTCGAGTCATCGCCCATGTGCGCCCGGGATCGGCGGGCGCGGTCGGCGACAACATGGTCGCCGGACTCGACCCCTATCGCGAGCTGACGCTGGAGGACGTGACACCGCCCGATGGGAAGATCCTGCTCGGCAAGGTCGGGTCCGACCTGCGCCGCATCGGCGCGGCCCTCGGTGGCTTCATGGGCCTGGTCGGCATGATCACCGTCGCCAACACCTTGATGATGGCCGTCTACCAGCGGCGGCGCGAACTCGGTCTTCGCTCCGCGATGGGCTGGAAGCGTCGCCGCATCGGCGTCCTCGTCCTCACCGAGTCCGCGATCGCCCATGACAACCATGCGCTCCTAGCGATCCCTCCGCCCGGCCTACTCTGGGCCTGGCGGAGGGGAGGTACATCTTGGGGCAAGAGGAGTTCGAGGAGTTCTTCCTGACCGTCTACCCGCAACTCGTTCGCTACGTGCGGCAGTTCCACGACCCGTCGGTCGCAGAGGACCTGGCCTCGAGGACACTCGAGGACATCTGGAGCCGCGCAGAGCCCGCACCCACGGACGACCACTCGTTCTACCGGCTGCGCAGGCTCGCCTTCGCGATCCTGCGTGGACATATCAGCCACCACCTTCGTGGTGAGCTGGCCCAACGCAGACGAGAGCACGCCCTTGTCGCCGATCGTGCGCTGCAACCAGAGATGCCGGACGTTGCCGAGGAGATCGCCGAACCCGACTGGCCGGAATGGACCAACGACCTGCGAGCCGAAGAGCGACAACTGCTTGGCCTCCACGCCAACGGGTACAAGCCCGCCGAGATCGCTCCGATCCTCGGCGTCAAGCCCTCCGCGGTGTCCGCGCGGATCCAGCGGGTGAAGGCGAAAGCCCGACGACTCTGGCGACAGGAGGTGGATGGTGACGAGACGCACTGACGTCGACGAGGACGACGAGCGGTTCCGTCAAGAGCTGATCGCCCACGGGATCCGTGTCCAGGACGCCTCGCCTCTCCCGGGCGACGACGCCCGCGTGGCGCTGGAGCTGACGCGCATCCTGGCGCTGCCCCGACGCAAGCCGCCCCTCCTTCGACGCCTCACCTCTGCCGCTTCCAGCCGAAGGACCTGGCGGATCGCGCTGCCCGTCCTGGCCACAGTCTCGGTGCTGGTGGCGGTGTTCGTCGTCGTGGTCCAGCCCGGAGGACGTGGGTACGTCGCCGAAGCCGGCACGCCCCCGCTTCTCAGACTCAGCGGAGTCCAGCCCGGGTCGCTGCCGGCCTCCGGCGAACCGGCGGGCGACACGCTGCGCGAGCTCGCCGCCACGGCACTGAGGCTTCCTTACGACGCCGCCCAGCCGGTCCAGCAGGTGGTGGTCGACTCCTGGCTCTCCGAGTCGGCCATCGAGATCGGAGGCGGTCCGGTTCGGTCCGTCCTGCGGTCGGTGCAGCGCGCGAGCTACTTCCTGCCCGATGACACGTTCCGGAGCATCGAGCGGAGGGGGGAGCCGCTCGACCAGGACGGTCGCATCACGACTCCGATCGAGACCGGAGGTCCGTCACTGACAGACGAGTCCTTCGCAAGTCCCGACCCGGGTGCCGACTACGCCGAGAGCCTGCCCACCGAGCCCACGGCACTCCGAGACGCGCTCCTCGACGGCTTCGACCCCACCACCCTGAGAGAGACCGCCGGCGGTGCGCTCCTGGGCCAGGTCACCGCGCTCACCAGCTCCTACGTCCTCCCACCCCGGCTGCTCTCAGCCATCTTGGAGGTGCTGGCCGGCGAGCCCGGCATCACCCTGCTCGGCACCACCCACGACCGGCTGGACCGCGAAGCGCTGGTCCTCAGCGCACCGGCGATCGACGGCTACAGCCAGCAGCTCCTCCTCGTCGATCCGGACACCGGCGCCATCCTCGGCGACGAAGTGGTTCTGGTGAGACCATCGGACAGCTACTCGTTCACGCCGCCGGCGGTCACCGCCTTCAACACCATCGCTCGTTCCGAGCGGATCGGGTTCGCGGATCTCCCGGCTGCCCCACCGAGGTCCCGCCGGCAGTGATCGCCACCGCTACCCGGCCCGCGCCGCCCTCGAACCCGCCGCCGACTCAGGCGAACGGGTCCGGCAGCGCGCCGGGCAGCTGCGCGAGCAGCTCGCGGGCCTGGCCGGCGACCTTGTGCTCGACCAGCACCTCGTAGCGCGTTGCCACGACCTGGGTGACCGAGGAGAAGTCGCGCTGGCCGCGGGTGAGGGCGTAGCCGAGCAGCGCCCACACGACGCCGAAGACCGCGCCGAGCACCATCGTCGAGACGATCATCGCGAGGACGTTCTCGTCGACGAAGAAGGAGAAGATCAGGCCGACGAACAGCCCCAGCCAGAGGCCGGACAGTACGCCGCCGACGGCGACCCGGCCGGCGTTGAGCCGCCCGGTGATCCGCTCGACCCGCTTGAGGTCGGTGCCGACGATCATCAGGTGCTCGACGGGGAACTTGTTGTCGGAGAGGAAGTCGACCGACTTCTGGGCGGCCGCGTAGTCGTCGTACACGGCCAGCGATTGGGGGAACTCCAGGCGCAGCGGGTTGGTCCCCGGGAATCCTGTGGGCAGGCTCATGCCCTCCAGTCTGCCGCAGGCTCCTACACTGAGCCACGTGCCTCGCGTAGTCGTCGACGTCATGCCCAAGCCGGAGATCCTCGACCCCCAGGGCAAGGCGGTGCACGGAGCCCTGCCGCGGCTGGGGTTCTCGGGCGTCACCGACGTCCGCCAGGGGAAGCGCTTCGAGCTGACCGTCGAGGGCGAGGTCACCGGCGCCGTACTCGCCGAGGTCGAGCAGATGGCCGAGACGCTGCTCTCCAACCCGGTCATCGAGAGCTACACGGTCCGGGTGGAGCAGACGGCGTGAAGGTCGGGGTCGTCACCTTCCCGGGCTCGCTGGACGACGTCGACGCGCAGCGCGCGGTCGTCATCGGCGGCCACGAGGCGGTCCCGCTCTGGCACGGCGACCACGACCTGCGCGGAGTCGACGCCGTGATCCTGCCCGGCGGCTTCTCCTACGGCGACTACCTGCGCTGCGGCGCGATCTCCCGCTTCTCCCCGGTCATGGCCGAGGTGATCGAGGCGGCGAACAAGGGGATGCCGGTCCTCGGCATCTGCAACGGCTTCCAGATCCTCTGCGAGTCCCACCTGCTGCCGGGCGCGCTGATCCGCAACGACCACCGCAGGTTCGTCTGCCGCGACCAGCGGCTGCGCATCGAGAACACCTCGACACCCTGGACATCGGCGTACGACGAGGGCGCCGAGGTCACCATCGTCCTCAAGAACGGCGAGGGCGGGTTCGTCGCCGACGAGGCCACGCTCGACCGGCTCGAGGGCGAGGGGCGCGTGGTCGCCCGCTACCTCGAGGGCAACCCGAACGGCTCGCTGCGCGACATCGCCGGCATCGCCAACGACCGCGGCAACGTGGTCGGCCTGATGCCGCACCCCGAGCACGCGGTCGAGCCCCTGACCGGCGCCGGCACCGACGGCCTCGGCTTCTTCACCAGCCTCCTGGAGAGCTCCTTCGCATGACTCCGTTGCATCTCTTCCGCCGCGTCGCGATCGCCGAGGCGGTGACCTGGGCCCTGCTGCTCATCGGCATGTTCCTCAAGTACGTCACCGAGACGACCGACCTCGGCGTCCGCGTCTTCGGCATGGCACACGGCGTGGTGTTCATCGCCTATGTGCTGACCACGATCCTGGTCGCCGTCGACCAGCGCTGGTCGACGGGCCGGCTGCTGGTCGGCCTGCTCGCCTCGATCCCGCCGTTCTGCACCGTCCTCTTCGACCGGTACGCCGAGCGCCGGGGCATCCTCGGCGACACCTGGCGGCTGCGGGCCACCGAGCCGGCCGGTGTGGTCGAGCGGCTCGCCGCCTGGCTGATCCGCAACCCGCTCCGCGGTGTCCTCGCCGGCCTGGTCGCGGTCGCCGTCCTCACCGGTGTCGCCCTGCTGGTCGGCCCGCCCGCCGGCTGATTGCTGGGATAGTCCCTGACGTTTGGTCGGCGACACGCCGTGTTCCACCGGCCGAACCGTCAGGGACTACCTCACTTCCGCAGCCTGCCGGCGGCCAGCGCCTTCCAGTCGTCGGTGCCCACGACCCCGCTCGCCGGGAGCCCGACCCTGCGCTGCCACGCTCGGAGGGCGTCACCGGTGACCACGTTGAAGACGCCGGTGGCCCTGAGGGGGGTGGCGCGGTCGGTCACCGCGTTCAGCGCGCGCTGCACGCGGCGTACCTCCGGGCCGGCGGAGCCGAACTTCAGCACCGGCCGCGCGCCGGCGGTGAGCAGCGAGACCCAGTGCCGCCTGGTCCACCTCTCGGAGACGGGGAGTCCGCGGGACTCCTGGTAGGCGTTGGCGGCCGCGATCGTGCGCTTGCCGTAGGTGCCGTCGATCGCGCCGGAGTAGAGGCCGCGCTCCTGGAGCAGGCACTGCAGCGCCTTCACCTTGGCGCGCGGCGCTACGGCCCCGGCGGTCGCGGGCGCGAGCGCCGGGTAGACGCCGTACCCGATCTTCACCCCGCCGCAGTGCGTCTCGGGGTCGGCGAACGAGCCGCGCCCGACGTCGAGGTAGTTGCGGTCGATGTTGATGGTGACGCCGCCCCAGGTCTCGTCGTGGCCGCCCTGGTACTGCTTCACTCGCGCGCCGCGCCAGCCGTCGGAGCGCAGGTACGCCGCCTCGGTCTCGACGTTCGCCCGGCCGTCCCAGCGGGCGACCCAGATCATGTCGGGGAGGGTCACGCCCTGGCGCCGGTTGTAGCGGGCGTCGTCGAGCATCTTGATCCCGGAGCCGGCGCTGGAGTAGACCCCGGAGACGTAGCCGAGCGAGCGGATCTGCGTCGTCCAGGCGCTGAGGAACGCCAGCGCGGACTCGCGGCAGCGCGTGTTGCGCAGGTCGAAGCCCTCGAGGTCGTACCAGAGCGTGCTGCCCGCGACGATGCCGAGTGCGGACGCCGCGGCCACGGTCTTGGCGGCCTCGGCGCTGCCCTGCTGGCGGGCCTTCGGGTAGCGCTTGCTTTTGCCGGGCTTGGGGATGATCGTCTCGTCGTCGCCGTAGCGCGGGTACCGCGGCTGGCACGAGGCCTGCGGGCCGAGGGTGATCGGCAGCAGCCGCCAGCCGCGGGCCAACTGCTTGCGGATCCAGGTGGGGGTCAGGTTGGGCTGCTCCCGGCACCCCCGGGAGTCGCCGGAGATGTAGATGCCGACCGCGAGGAACGGCGAGCTCTGCAGCCAGGCGTCCATCTTCCGCTGCTCGGGCGCCACGCACTGGTCGAAGCCGTAGCCGGTGAAGTCGCCCGGCGTGACGACGTTGCCGGTGGCGGCCGCAGCCAGGCGTACGCCGGCGGAGGAGGTGCCGGGGGAGGGAGAGAGCGCCGCGAGGCCCACGGCAGCGACGACGCCGCCGACGAGGGCGGCGAGGGTGCGGCGAAGCATGCGGACTCCAGTGTGTCGGGGCGGGGACGTGCCCGGGCCGAGTCACTGTAACCTCAGAAATCACACGAGTAACAGGCATCCGCAATAACTACAGCCGTGTAATTCGGCGTACGCCGCAAGGTTTCCTCAACTCCGCCCCGGCGGTGCCGATCGGGAGCAAGCTGGCTCCCTACCGATCGCAGTGGGGGAGACGATCATGAGCGAGAACGACGACTGGAGCGTCCAGCCCTTCCTGGGCCTGGTGCCCCACTTCCACGCCGACCCGGTCGCGGGTGTCCCGTTGGTGAGCACCGACGGCCACTGGTGGTGGGACGGCTACGCCTGGACGCCCGCGCCCGTCGCCGTCTGACGCCGAGTCGGCGCAGTCTCAGCTGAGACTGCGCCGACTCGGCCCCGGGACCGGGTCAGGCGGCCTCGGCCGCCACCGCACTCGAGGCCTCGTCCAGCGTGGGGGCTGGGCGGGGAGACCTGATGACCAGTCCGGTGACGAGCAGCGCGAGTGCTGCGAACGTCGCCGAGGTGAGGAAGGCGGCGCTCATGCCCGGGACCAGCTGCCCGGGCTCCGCGCCGGCGGCGTAGACCGACACGATCACGGCCACGCCGACCGCGCCGCCGAGCTGCTGGGTGGTCTGCAGCAGGCCCGAGGCCGACCCGGCGTGCTCGGGCTCGACGCCCGAGAGCACCGTCACGGTGACCGGCATGAAGATCAGCGCCGAGGCGATGCCCGCCAACGTCATCGGGCCGAGTACGGCGGCGAGGTAGGTGTCGCCGGTGCCGATGGTGCTGAGCCAGGCGTAGGCGACCGCGAGCGTCGCGCTGCCCACGAGCATCATCCGGCGCGGACCGAAGCGGCCCAGCAGCGCCGGCGCGACGCGCGAGGTGGCGAAGATGCCCAGGCTGAACGGCAGGAACGCGACCCCGGCCAGCAGCGGGCCGAAGCCGAGCACGCCCTGGACGTACTGCACGACCAGGAAGAACATCGACAGGTTCGCGCCCATCAGCAGAGCCATCGCGGCGAGTGCGCCGACCCGGTTGCGGTTCCGCACCAGGCGCGGCTGCACCAGCGGGTGCGGGTGACGCACCTCGGTGCGGGCCAGCAGCCCGAGCAGGGCGATGCCGACGACGAGCCCGGTCAGGGTCCGGGCCGAGGCCCAGCCGTGCTCCGGCGTACCGATGAGGGTCCAGACCAGGGCGACCGCACCGCCGGTGGCGGCCAGCGCGCCGACGACGTCGAAGCGACCCGGGCGTCGCGGGGTCTCCGAGACGAAGCGGGGCGCGAGCACGATGACGGCGAGCCCGATCGGGACGTTGATGAACAGCGTCCAGCGCCACGAGCCGACGTCGGTCAGCAGACCGCCGAGGATCAGGCCGATCGACGCGCCACCGGACGAGACGGCGCCGAAGAGGGCGAGCGCCCGGTTGCGGGCCGCCTCGTCGGGTGCGCTCGTGGTGAGCAGCGCGAGGACGCTGGGGGCGGCGAGCGCGGCGCCGACGCCCTGGAAGGTGCGCGCGGCGACGAGCTGGCCGGGGGTCTGGGCGAGGCCGCCGAGGGCGGAGCCCAGGGTGAAGACGGCCAGGCCCGCCTCGAAGACCTTGAGGCGCCCGAAGACGTCGCCGAGGCGACCGCCGAGCAGGAGCAGCCCGCCGAAGGCGAGCGTGTAGGCGTTGAGGACCCACGACAGCGACGCCGGGCCGAAGCCCAGGTCGGCGTCGATGCGGGGCAGGGCGACGTTCACGACCGTCGCGTCGAGCACGATCATCAGCTGGGCGACCAGGACGATCGCGATGCCGGTGGCCGCGCGGCCCGCGTCCGCGGGGAGCTCGGTGGGGAGAGTGGTGCGAGACGACATGGGTGGTGGTCCTGTTCTGGCCTGGTGGGCCGAGGTACAGTAGATCCGGAGGATGACTCCGCTTCCATCCAGAACAATACGGAGACTATCTCCGTTTAGCAACCCCGTGCGAGGTGAACATCCGGTGCGTGCCGATGCGAGGCGCAACTACGACCGCATCGTCGAGGTCGCGCGCGAGGTGTTCCGCGAGCAGGGGTACGACGCCTCGCTGGACGAGGTCGCCAAGCGCGCCGGCGTCGGGCCGGGCACGCTCTACCGGCACTTCCCGAAGCGGGAGAACCTGCTCGACGCGATCATGCAGTCCTGGGTCGACCGGGTGACCGAGACCGCCGACAAGGCGCTCGCCCACGAGGGCTCCGACCGCGACCTGCTCGTGAACTGGTTCCAGGAGTACGTCGCGCTGATCTCCCAGCACAAGGGCGGCCCGGCCAAGCTCACCTCCGCGATGGGCGACCCCGACTCCCCGATCCGGACCAAGTGCCAGGTGCTCGCCGACGCCAACGGGCGGGTCCTCGACCGGCTCCGCGAGGACGGCGCGCTGCGCGAGGACGTCGAGCCGATCCAGGTCTGCCGGCTCATCGGCGGCGTCGCCACGGTGGCCGACCAGGGCGACCTCGAGCCGGGCGCCGTACGTCCGTTGATCGAGGTCGTCGCCGACGGGCTGCTGAAGTGACGCCGGTGCCGCGCCGGTAGATTGCTGCCGTGCTCGACACCGTCGCCCTCGCCGCCGAGGACCCCACCCGAGAGCAGCCGTGGGCCGACCTCGGCCTCAAGGCCGACGAGTACCAGCGGATCCGCGAGATCCTCGGCCGCCGGCCCACGTCGAGCGAGCTGGCGATGTACTCGGTCATGTGGAGCGAGCACTGCTCCTACAAGAGCTCCAAGGTGCACCTCAGGCAGTTCTCCGAGCTGAGCCAGGAGACCCCGGTCGGCAAGATGCTGGCCGGCATCGGCGAGAACGCCGGCGTGATCGACATCGGCCAGGGCTACGCGGTCACCTTCAAGGTCGAGAGCCACAACCACCCGTCGTACGTCGAGCCCTACCAGGGCGCCGCGACCGGCGTCGGCGGCATCGTCCGCGACATCCTCGCGATGGGCGCTCGGCCGGTCGCGGTCATGGACCCGCTGCGGTTCGGGCCGCTCGACGCCGACGACACCCACCGGGTGCTGCCCGGGATCGTGGCGGGCGTCGGCGGCTACGGCAACTGCCTGGGCCTGCCCAACATCGGCGGCGAGGCGGTCTTCGACGAGACCTACCTCGGCAACCCGCTCGTCAACGCGCTCTGCGTCGGCGTCCTGCGGCACGAGGACCTGCACCTCGCGAAGGCGTCCGGCGCCGGCAACCGGGTGATCCTGTACGGCGCCCGCACCGGTGGCGACGGCATCGGCGGTGTCTCGGTGCTGGCGTCGGAGACCTTCGACGCCGGTTCGGACGGGCCCAGCGGCCCGGCGAAGCGGCCCAGCGTGCAGGTCGGCGACCCGTTCATGGAGAAGCTCCTCATCGAGTGCACCCTCGAGATCTTCGCCGCCGGCCTGGTCGCCGGCATCCAGGACCTCGGCGGCGCCGGCCTCTCCTGCGCCACCTCCGAGCTGGCGTCCGCCGGCGACGGCGGCATGCACGTCGAGCTCGACCGGGTGCCGCTGCGCGACTCCACGCTGGCTCCCGAGGAGATCCTGATGAGCGAGTCGCAGGAGCGGATGATGGCGGTCGTCGAGCCCGGCGACGTCGACGCGTTCCTGGCGATCTGCGCGAAGTGGGACGTCGAGGCGGTCGTGATCGGCGAGGTCACCGACAGCGGCCGGCTCGAGATCGACTGGCACGGCGAGCGCGTCGTCGACGTACCCCCGCGGTCGGTGGCGCACGACGGCCCGACCTACCATCGCCCCTTCGCCCGACCGGACTGGCAGGACGACCTCCAGGCCGACGCGGCCGAGTCGCTGCCGCGCCCGTCGTCGGGGTCCGACCTCCGGTCCACGGTGCTGCGGCTGGCGGCGAGCCCGAACCTCTGCGACAAGTCGTGGATCACCGACCAGTACGACCGCTACGTCCGTGGCAACACCGTGCTCGCCCAGCCGAGCGACAGCGGCATGGTCCGGGTCGACGAGGAGACCAACCTCGGCGTCGCGGTGTCGACCGACTGCAACGGGCGGTATGCGTTGCTGGATCCGTACGCCGGCGCGCAGCTCGCCCTCGCCGAGTCCTACCGCAACGTCGCGACCGGCGGCGCTACCCCGCTGGCGATCTCCGACTGCCTCAACTTCGGCTCGCCGGAGGACCCGGCGGTGATGTGGCAGTTCGCCGAGGCCTGCCGCGGGCTCAAGGACGGCTGCGCCGAGCTGGGCATCCCGGTCACCGGCGGCAACGTCAGCCTCTACAACCAGACCGGCGAGACCGCCATCCTGCCGACGCCGGTGGTCGCGGTGCTGGGCGTGATCGAGGACGTCACCCGCCGTACGCCGTCGGCCTGGTCGTCCGCCGGCGAGCGCGTCCTCCTGCTCGGCGAGACCCGCGAGGAGCTGTCCGGCTCGGAGTGGGCGCACGTCGTGCACGGCCACCTCGGCGGGCTGCCGCCTCGCGTCGACCTCGCGGCCGAGCGGTCGCTCGCCGAGCTGCTGCGCGAGGCGGTCGGACTGGTCACCTCCGCGCACGACCTCTCCGACGGCGGCCTGGCGCAGGCGCTGGTCGAGACCACGCTCCGCCACGGCGTCGGGGTCTCGGTGTCGGTGCCGGGCGACCCGTTCGTGGCGTTGTTCAGCGAATCCACGGCCCGCGTGCTCGTCACCGTCCCCGACGGCGACGCGGAGCGCCTGGTCTCGCTGGCGGAGCGGCACGGCGTCGCTCTCACGCCCCTCGGCGTGACCGGGGGCGACGTGCTGTCGGTCGACGGCCAGTTCGAGATCCCGCTCCCCGAGCTCCGCGAGGCGTGGGCCGCCACGCTTCCGGGTGCGCTGGGTTGAGGAGTGTCGGGATCCCCGGCTGACCGGGGATCCCTGACGTTGTCAGCCGTTGCAACCCCTGACAACGTCAGGAGATGCCTGACCGGTGGGGTTGGCGGGACCCATCTGGCGGTCTCGTCGCACCGAATCACCACCGTGCGACGCCGTACGCTCCTCGTACTGCCCGCTGCCGCTGCCGTGGTCGCGGCGTGCGCGCGAGACGAGGGACCCGAGGAGATGCCTGTGAGCGGCGGCCGCCACACGTACGGCGACCACCCGGATCAGTACGCCGAGCTGACCCTCCCCGAGGGTGACCCGCGCGGGGTCGCGGTGCTGGTGCACGGCGGGTTCTGGAGGCCGCAGTACGGCATCGAGTACGCCCAGCCCCTCGTCCCCAGCTTGGTGGCCAAAGGCTGGGCGACGTGGGCGATCGAGTACCGCCGCGGCACGGGCGCCGCCGACACGCTCGCCGACGTCCGGGCCGCGATCGACGCGCTGCCGGTGGCCGCGGACACCGTCGCCGGCATCGGCCACTCGGCCGGCGGCCACCTCGCGACCTGGGCCGCGGCCGGCGGCGGGCTCACCCACGTGATCAGCCAGGCCGGCGTGCTGGACCTGCGGGCGGCGTATGAGGAGAACCTTGGCGGCGGCGCCGTCGAGCGCTTCCTCGGACACCCGCCCGGCCCCGCGGACGACAATGTCGACCCGATCCGCATGCTGCCGCTCGACGTACCCGTCTGGTGCGTGCACGGCCGCGACGACGACATCGTCCCGATCGGCCAGTCGCGGGCCTACGTCGCCGCCGGCGACGCGGAGCTCGTCGTGGTCGACGGCGACCACTTCACCGTCATCGACCCGGAGTCGAACGCGTGGGCTCGGATCCTGGCGATCCTCGACGGGATCTAGCGCTTCGTCGAGATGGGCCTCGTTCGCCGCTGAGTTGGGCCAGAGTTCGGGAGGAAGGCCCAACTCAACGGCGAGGTCGCACAGCGCCCCGCTGCTGGCGCAGCGCCGCGAGCGCCCCGCTGCTGGCGCAGCGCCGCGAGCCGCGGGCCGACCTGGGTGAGCTCGCCCGTCGCGCGAGGCGTTTGCCAGATCGGCAACGGACGTTGTCGATCGGCGTACGACCCTCCCACACTGGACGCATGAGCCACAGTCACGAACTGACCCCCGAGAGCTTCGAGCAGCCCGCCTGGGACGAGCGGTACGCCGGCGACGGCCGGATCTGGAGCGGCCGGCCGAACGCCGTGCTCGCCGCGGACGCCACCGGTCTGACGCCGGGCCGTGCGCTCGACCTCGGCTGCGGCGAGGGCGGCGACGCGATCTGGCTGGCCGAGCGCGGCTGGCAGGTGACCGCGATCGACTTCGCCGAGACCGGCCTCGCCCGCGCCGCCCGGCACGCGGAGGAGCGCCGCGTCGCGGACCGGATCGAGTGGCGGCACGCGGACCTGCGCACCTGGACCTCCGACGGCGAGCAGTGGGACCTGGTCACCTCGCACTTCCTGCACCTGCTCGACGAGGGCATGCTCGAGGCGACCCGGCAGATGGCCGCGGCCGTCGCGCCCGGCGGCACCCTGCTCGTCGTCGGCCACCACCAGGACGACGCCGCCACGGGCCTGCGCTGGTCGGCGCCGGGCGTGCTGTTCACCGGCGAGGACCTGCGCCCGGCCGTCGACCCCGCGCTCTTCGACGTCGAGGTCGAGGACCGGGAGCGCAGCGAGACCCGCGACGGCGTCACCCACGCGGTGAAGGACGCGATCCTGCGGGCGGTCAGGCGCTAGCTCGACCGGTTCATCGACCAGCCCGACCACGGCGGTGATTGCGGCCGCGCTGGTGCTCTCCCATCTCGACGCCGACTTCACCCTCGAGAGCCCGCCCGAGCTGCGCGAGCTGGTTGCCTCGGCCACCACCCGGTTCGCTCAGGCCGCGAGCGCTGCCGGCTCGTAGCGCTCCCACTGCGCCGGCTTCGGCACGGCGCGCACCGACCGGGAGAAGGTCGGGACGCAGGCGACCAGCGCGATGAGGCCGCCGAGCGCGAGGATCGTGGCCGGGCCGCCGATCGACGAGAGCAGCGCGCCGGCGAGCAGCGGCGCGAACGGCATCGCGGAGATCGAGGCGAACTGCGCGGTCGACTGCACCCGGCCGATCAGCTCGGGCGGCGTGACCGCGATCCGGTACGCCGAGATGCCCGCGTTGCCGGCCGGGTTGAGCAGCATCCCGAGACCGAGCGCGGCCGCGACGACGAGCGGCTCGCTCCACAGCGCCATCGGCACGACCAGCGGCAGGAACGACCAGGCGATCACGACGGTGAGCCGGCCGGTCGCGACCCGCTCGATCAGCCACGGCGCGAGCACCGCGCCGACGATCCCGGCGAGGCCGGCGACCGCCTCGACCAGGCCGATCTGCCACGCGTCGAAACCGCCCTCGATCAGCCGCAGCACCGCGGCGAAGAACAGCGCGTTCACGGCCAGATTGGCCAGTGCGCCGTACACCATCAGCACCCGGAGGAACGGCCGCGCCCACACGAACTTCACGCCCTCGGCGAGCTCGCGGACCGGGCGCCGCCGAGGGCCCGAGTACGGCGCGGGGGAGAGGTCGGTCCGGATCCGGCCGAGCAGCAGCCAGGAGACGGCGAACGTCGCCGCGTCGAAGGCGAACGGCAGCCACTTCGTGACCGCGAACAGCACGCCGCCCAGCGGCGCCGAGACGAGCGCGGCGACGTGCAGCCGCGCCTGGTTCTGGCTGAGCGCGGTCGGCAGCTCCTCGGCGGAGACGACCGTGCGCACGGCCGAGATCTCGGCCGGCATGAACACGCCGGCGCCGACGCCGGTCAGCAGGGCGACCACGAGGAGGTGGGGCACGGTCAGCGACCCCGCGATCCCGGCGACCGCGAGCGAGCCGTAGGCCAGCACGCCGGCGCCGCTGGCGATCCGCATGATCCGGCGCCGATCGCGCCGGTCGGCCAGCACGCCGGCGGGCAGCAGCGCGCCGGCCAGGCCGAGCAGGTGCACCGCCTCGGCCGCCGCCGCGAGCAGCGCCGACCCGGTGAGCAGGTAGGTGATCAGCGGGAAGACGAACAGCGTCATCCGGCTGCCGATCTCCGAGACCGTCTGACCGATCCAGAGGGCCGTGAAGTCGCGGTTGCGGGCGAGGGAGCGGTACGTCGGCATATCCGCACCCTAAGTTGCGCAACTAGTGTTGCGCAATAGTGCGTGCGAGCTTCGCTAGGCTCATCTCATGGCGACGTACGACGACCCGCGCATCCTCCGCGCGATCGCCCACCCGACCCGCAACCGGATCCTCTCCGAGCTCTTCGCCGCCGGCCCGCTGCGGGCCGCCGACATCGCGCGGCTGATCGACGTCCCCGCCAACCAGGCCAGCTTCCACCTGCGCCAGCTGGCCAAGTACGGCCTGGTCGAGGACGCGCCCGACGAGGCCCGCGACCGGCGCGACCGGGTCTGGCGGCTCGCCGACGCCGACGGCATCTCGTTCCGCACCGAGGACATGGTCAGCCAGCCGGGCGGTGAGGCGGCCTACGAGGTCTTCCGCCGCAGCGCGGTCACGTGGGGCCGCCACCTCGTGGACCGGGCGTTCGCCCGCGACCGCAACCGGCGGGGAGAGAACTCGATCTCGGAGTGGGCGCTGCGGCTCACCAAGGACGAGGCCCAGCAGCTCGCCCAGGAGTTCGGCGAGGTGATCGACCGCTGGCGCGCCACCAGCCGGCCGGAGGACGACGACCGGGCGACGTACTCGATCCTCACCCTGATCCAGCCCTACCCCGAGCGCGCGGAGAAGGACGAGAAGAGCTGATGCCCGCCCGCCTCCGGATCGCCTCTCCCGACGAGGTCGCCGACGCCCTCGCGAGCGGCGACCTGCGGCTGCTCACCAAGCACTTCCTCGCCGTCCTCGAGCGGCGCGCGCCCGGCCACTCGGTCGAGGTCCGCGTCCCGCCGTACGCCGCCGTCCAGGTCGTCCCCGGCGTCCGCCACACCCGCGGCACGCCCCCGGCGGTGGTGGAGATGGACGCCGCCACCTGGATCGCGCTCGCGACCGGCGAGCTGGCCTGGGCCGACGCCGAGCAGTCGGCGAGCGTCCGCGCCAGCGGCGAGCGGGCCGACCTCTCGCCGTACCTCCCGCTCACATAGGTTGAGGCCCATGAGCGACATCCGAGCCAGGGTCCGGGCCGTCCTCCCCAGCGTCCGCAAGGATCTCGAGGACCTGGTCCGCATCGAGTCGGTCAGCGCCGACCCGGAGCGCGCCGGCGAGGTGCGCCGCAGCGCCGAGGCGGTGGCCGCGCTGTTCCGCGCGGAGAGCTTCGACTCCGTCGACGTCGTCGGCATCGACGGCGGGCTGCCCGCGGTGATCGCCCACAAGGCCGGCCCCGCGGGCGCGCCGACCGTGCTGCTCTACGCCCACCACGACGTCCAGCCCGAGAACGACCACGCCGACTGGGACTCGCCGCCCTTCGAGCCGACCGAGCGCGGCGACCGCCTCTACGCCCGCGGGGCCGCCGACGACAAGGCCGGCATCGCCGCCCACCTCGGTGCGCTGCGCGTGTACGGCGACGACCTGCCCGTCAGCGTCACCATGTTCGTCGAGGGCGAGGAGGAGATCGGCTCCGAGACCCTGCCCGCGCTGCTGACGGCCCACCAGGAGCGGCTGCAGGCCGACGTCATCGTGATCGCCGACTCCGGCAACTGGGACATCGGCGTGCCTGCGCTGACCACCAGCCTGCGGGGCCTGGTCCGCGTCGACGTCGAGGTCCGCACCCTCACCCACGCCGTGCACTCCGGCATGTGGGGCGGGCTCGTGCCCGACGCGCTGATGACGCTGGCCCGGCTGCTCGGCACGCTCCACGACGACGCCGGCAACGTCGCCGTGGCCGGCCTGCACTCGGGCCCGGCCGCCGACGTCGAGTACCCCGAGGAGCGGCTGCGCGCCGAGTCCGGCGCCGCCCCCGGCGTCGAGTGGATCGGCGACGGGTCCACGGTCGAGCGCCTGTGGACCAGGCCCGCGCTGAGCATCACCGGCCTCGACGCCCCCAAGGTCGCCGGTGCCAGCAACACCCTCGTCCCGGCCGCCCGCGCGCGCATCTCGATGCGGATCGCGCCCGGCGACACCACCGCCAACGCGACCGCGTGCCTGATCCGCCACCTCGAGGCCAACGTGCCGTGGGGCGCGACGCTGACCCACACGGTCGTCGACACCGGCGAGGCCACCCGGGTCGACGCCACCGGACCGGCGTACGACGCCGCCCGCGCCGCCTTCGCCGAGGCCTGGGACGGCACCGAGCCGGTCGACATGGGCGTCGGCGGGTCGATCCCGTTCATCGCCGAGTTCCTCGAGGCGTTCCCGGAGGCGAGCGTCCTCGTCACCGGCGTCGAGGATCCCGACACCCGCGCGCACGGCGCCAACGAGGGCCTGCACCTCGCCGAGTTCGAGCGGGTCGTGCTCGCCGAGGCGCTGCTGCTGCGCAACCTCGGCCGGGGCTGAGCCGAGCGGCAGTCAGGCCGCCGGCAGGAACACCCGGAACGTGCTCCCCGCGCCGAGCTCGGACTCGATCTCGAGCCGGCCGCCGTGCCGGGCCACGACCCTGCTGACGATGGCCAGGCCCAGCCCGGTGCCGGGCTCCGCGACGGCCTCCGGGTTGGTGGAGCGGAAGAACTCGGTCCCGAGCCTCGCCCGGTCCGACTCCGAGATGCCGATGCCCTCGTCGGTGACCATCAGCACGGCCTCGGCGCCGGTGCGGGTCACGCAGATGTCCACGGCACCGCCGCTGCGCGTGTACTTCACCGCGTTGCTGACCAGGTTCGCGCACACCCGGTCCAGCTCCGTCGCGTCGCCGAGCGCGAGGACCTCCTCGTCGGGTACGTCGGCGCGCACGGTCACGCCCTTCCGGGTGGCGGTCACCGTGACCAGGTCGAGCGCGTCGTCGACCAGCCTGCGCAGGTCGACCGGCGTCGGGATGACCGGGTTCTCCACGTCGCCGACCTTCGACAGCAGCAGGAGGTCGTCGATCACCCGGACCATCCGGCGGGCGCCGCGGTCCATCGCGTTGAGCGAGCTCCTCGTGGTGCCGGAGAAGTCCGGCGACGACTCCAGCATCTCCAGGTGGCCCAGCACCGAGGTGAGCGGGTTCTTCAGCTCGTGCGCGACCGTCGCGATCAGCTGGCCCTTGTAGGTGTCGAGCGCCTGGAGCTCCTCGACCAACTGGTGCTCGCGCTCGAAGGTGCGGGCGTTGAGGATCGCGCGGCCCAGGTCGTGGCCGATGTCGAGCGCGGTGGTCGCCTCGGCCTCGGTCCACTCCGGGGCACCGGCGAGGCGCGTGAGGACCAGGTTGCCGAGGCACTCCGGCCCGGCGCCGAGCGGGGTGAACAGCAGCGACTCGACGCCGATCTCCTCGAGGAACGCCAGGATCAGCCGGCCCTGCTCCTCGGTGATCGTTGACCCGAACGGCAGGCCGGGGGCGACCACCGCCGGCTGCTGCTGCTCCCACGCGAGCTGGGCCGCGGCCTCGGCGATCGCGACCAGCGCCGGGCTGAGCTCGATCCGGTTGCCGGCGGCGCTGTGGATCGCGCCGTGGCCGTCGTGGTCGAAGGTCTGCAGCCACATGCCGGCGGCGTTGAAGCCCTCGACCAGCGCCTCGGTGCAGTCCTCGACGATCTGGTCGAGGCTGAGCCGGGCGGTGGCCCGGCGGACGATGCGGCGCGCGGCCTCGGCCATCCGCACCTTGTCCGCGAGCTGCTCGCGCTCGAGGGCCACGATGACCGCCTGGCGGGCCTGCTCGGCGTACACGTTCAGTACGGCGCGCTGCCCCTCGCCCGGGCGGCGGCCGTCGACCGGGACGTCGATCGCGAGCGTGCCGCGCAGCGTGCCCTCGTGGTCGAGGAGCGGCGCGATCAGCAGGTCGAGCGGGTGCCACGCGTCGGGGGCGTCGTCGATGGGGTCGATGTCGGGGACCCAACCCCACTGCTCGCCGGCGGCGGCGTCGAGCCGCTCGTGGGGCACGAAGCGGAACAGCCCCCAGTCGTCGGCCTTCTCGATCTCCCGCGACAGCTGGTCGACCGGCGTACGGCGCCCCTCGAGCACCCCGCGGGCCTCGTCGCTGCCCGCGACCGCCATCACCTCGAGCCTGCCGTCGCCCCGCACGACGCTGATCGCGGCGATCCCGAACCCGGCCACCTTCGTGACGCCCTCGGCGATCAGCTGGAGCGCGTCTCGCGACGCCGCGTCCGACCAGCCGGTCGGACGGCTGGTCGTCGCCAGGCCTGCTGCGCTCTGCGACATCGCATCCTCGTCTGGGTGGGGTCCGGGCCTCATGGTACGTCGGGGACACGGTGCCGGACCCGAACCGTTCGCCCGGCCGGGTGAGGTGGGACGGGCCCGGCGCGGGCCCGTAGACTTCGGGCCGTGCCGTTCCAGAGCAGCCCCCGCAAGGGTGGCGACGGTCGGTTGACCGCGGCCCTCGATCCCCACGAGCAGGGGCCCCAGGACGCCTGCGGCGTCTTCGGCGTTTGGGCCCCCGGCGAGGACGTCGCGAAGCTGACCTACTTCGGGCTCTACGCGCTCCAGCACCGCGGCCAGGAGTCGGCCGGCATCGCGGTGAGCAACGGCCGCCAGATCCTGGTCTACAAGGACATGGGCCTGGTTTCGCAGGTCTTCGACGAGACGACGCTCGAGTCGCTCAAGGGACACCTCGCGATCGGGCACAGCCGCTACTCCACGACCGGCGCGAGCACCTGGCAGAACGCCCAGCCGACGTTCCGCCCGACCGCCGACGGCTCGATCGCGCTCGGGCACAACGGCAACCTGATCAACACCCACGAGCTCAACCAGATGGTCGTCGACCTGCCCGGCCCCGACGACGAGCTCGAGCTGCACACCCGGCCGGTCGAGGACTCGACCAACGACACCGGCCTGGTCACCGCGCTGCTCGCCCACCACCCGGACACCTCGCTCGAGCAGCGCGCGCTGGAGGTCCTCCCGCAGCTGCGCGGCGCCTTCTGCTTCGTGTGGATGAACGAGGACACGCTGTACGCCGCTCGCGACCCGCAGGGGATCCGGCCGCTGGTCCTCGGCCGGCTCGAGCGCGGCTGGGTGGTCGCCTCCGAGGATGCGGCGCTGGCCACCGTCGGTGCCAGCATCGTCCGCGAGGTCGAGCCCGGCGAGATGATCGTCATCGACGAGAACGGCCTGCGCTCGCACCGGTTCGCCGAGCCGGACCCCAAGGGCTGCGTGTTCGAGTACGTCTACCTCGCCCGCCCCGACGCCACCATCAGTGCCCGCAACGTCCACGAGGCGCGGGTCGAGATGGGCCGCCGGCTGGCCCGGGAGTTCCCGGTCGAGGCCGACCTGGTCATGCCGGTCCCCGAGTCCGGCACCCCCGCCGCGTCGGGGTACGCCGCCGAGAGCGGCATCCCGTTCGGCCAGGGCTTCGTCAAGAACGCCTACGTCGGCCGCACCTTCATCCAGCCCAGCCAGACGCTGCGCCAGCTCGGCATCCGGCTCAAGCTGAACGCGCTGGAGCACATGATCCGCGGCAAGCGGGTCGTGGTCGTCGACGACTCGATCGTCCGTGGCAACACCCAGCGCGCCCAGGTGCGGATGCTCCGCGAGGCCGGCGCGCTCGAGGTGCACGTGCGGATCTCCAGCCCGCCGGTGAAGTGGCCGTGCTTCTACGGCATCGACTTCGCCACCCGCGCCGAGCTGATCGCCAACGGCCTCGACGTCGACGAGATCGCGGCGAGCGTGGGCGCCGACAGCCTCGGCTACATCTCCCTCGAGGGGATGGTCGAGGCGACCGGACAGGGGCCGGACCGGCTCTGCCGGGCCTGCTTCACCGGCGAGTACCCGATCGCGCTCCCCGACGAGAGCCTGCTCGGCAAGCACCTGCTGGAGTCCTCGATCCGGGCGCCGGCGTACGACAAGGCGCTGCCCGTCCTCAACAACCCGTAGGAGCTCCGTGTCCGAACCTCGCCCTGCCAACGCGTACGCCGCCGCCGGCGTCTCCATCGAGGCCGGCGACAAGGCCGTCGAGCTGATGAAGGTCTGGATCGACAAGGCCCGGCGTCCGGAGATGATCGGCGGCATCGGCGGCTTCGCCGGCCTCTTCGACGCCTCCGCCCTGAAGGAGTACGACCGCCCGCTGCTCGCCACCTCGGCCGACGGCGTCGGCACCAAGGTCGCGGTCGCGCAGGCGATGGACCGGCACGACACGATCGGCTTCGACCTGGTCGGCATGCTCGTCGACGACCTGGTGGTCTGCGGCGCCGAGCCGCTGTTCCTCACCGACTACATCGCCACCGGCCGGGTCGTGCCCGAGCGGATCGCGGCGATCGTCAAGGGCATCGCCGAGGCGTGCGTCGTCGCCGGCTGCGCGCTGCTCGGCGGCGAGACCGCGGAGCACCCCGGCCTGCTCGGCGAGGACGAGTACGACGTCGCCGGCTCGACCACGGGCGTCGTCGACGCCGACCGGCTGCTCGGCCCCGGCCGGGTCCGCCCGGGCGACGTCGTGATCGCGATGGAGTCCGCCGGGCTGCACTCCAACGGCTACTCCCTGGTCCGGCAGGTGCTGCTGACGACCGCCGGCTGGTCGCTGGACCGGCACGTCGACGAGCTCGGCCGCGCCCTCGGCGAGGAGCTCCTCGAGCCGACCCGGATCTACGCCAAGGCCTGCCTCGCGCTCGCCGACCGCACCCGCACGCACGCGATGTCGCACGTCACCGGCGGCGGCCTCGCCGCGAACCTCGAGCGGGTGCTCCCCGTCGAGCTCGCCGCCACCGTCGACCGCGCGACCTGGACCCCGCAGCCGGTCTTCGACCTGGTCCGCCGGGTCGGCGGGATCTCCCAGCCCGACCTCGAGGCGACCCTGAACTGCGGCGTCGGCATGGTGGCGCTGACCCACCCCGACGACGCCGACGCGGCCGTCGGCGTACTGTCGGAGCACGGCGTCCGCGCGTGGGTCGCGGGCGAGGTGGTCCCCGCCGGAGAGCGCGGCGGCGCGGTCGACCTGGTGAATCGGCATCCCGGTTGGTGATCTTCCGCGATCCGATGTGCGGGAACAGCCGCCCAACAGGTAGCGTTGGCCGCACGACAACTCTTTGAGACAGCCCGGGAGCCATGAGCCCCGGCCGAGTGTGCGAGGGGGCTGACCCTATGGGGCGCGGCCGAGCGAAAGCCAAGCAGACGAAGGTCGCCCGCGACCTGAAGTACCGCACTCACGAGACGGACTTCGGGGCCCTGGCCAACGAGCTGCACGGGCAGACCAACAAGGACGACACCGGCCAGCTCGAGCCGGACGAGCTCGACAAGTGGTCGGACTACTCCGACTCCCGTCGCGACTGACGCTCGTCCTCGCGCCGCGCGCACGAGCCGTCAGCCCCCCGGCAGCCACACCCCGCGCAGCCGGCCGACCTCCCGCATCCGCCGCTCGGCGAGCCGGTCGGCGGCGATCGCCGGCGGTATGCCGTCGGCGGCCGCGAGCTCGAAGACGCGGAGCGTCGTGTCGAAGATGCCGGTGGCGCGCTGTCGCGCCCGGTCGAACGAGAAGCCCTCGAGCTCGTCGGCGACCTGGATGAGCCCGCCGGCGTTCACGCAGTAGTCGGGCGCGTAGCGGATGCCGCGCTCCTCGAGCGTCTTCTCGACGCCCGGGTGCGCGATCTGGTTGTTGGCCGCGCCGCACACGATGCGGGCGGCGAGCACCTCGACGACCTCGTCGGTGAGCGCGCCGCCGAGCGCGCACGGGGCGTAGACGTCGAGCTCCGAGGCGACCAGCGCCGCGGTCGCCGGCGCGACCCGCACGGACGGGAGCTCCGAGCGCACCAGCTCGACCGCGGCCGGGTCCACGTCCGTCACGATCACGGACGCGCCGGCCTCGACCAGGTGCCGGACCAGGTGGTGGCCGACCTTGCCGACCCCGGCGACGCCGACGACCCGGCCCTCCAGCGACGGGCCGCCCCAGGCGACGGTCGCGGCCGCGCGCATGCCCTGGAACACGCCGTACGCCGTGAGCACCGAGCTGTCGCCCGCCCCGCCGTGCGCGACGGTGCGGCCGGTGACGAACGAGCACTCGCGCGCGATGTGGTCCATGTCCACCGAGTCCGTGCCGACGTCGCAGGCGGTGAGGTAGCGGCCGCCGAGCGACTGCACGTGCCGGCCGTAGGCGCGCAGCAGCGCCTCCGACTTCTGGGTCGCCGGGTCGCCGATGACGACCGCCTTGCCGCCGCCGAGGTCGAGCCCGGCGAGCGCGGCCTTGTAGGACATGGCGCGGGAGAGGTTGAGGACGTCGCGCACCGCGTCGGCGGTAGAGGCGTAGGGGTGGAAGCGGGTGCCGCCGAGGGCGGGACCGAGGGCGGTCGAGTGGATCGCGATCACGGCCTTGAGGCCGGTGGCGGGGTCGTTCGCGAAGACGACCTGCTCGTGCTCGGAGCCCAGGTCGAAGACATCGGTCATGGCGTCGGACATGGATGGTCCTGCTCTCTGTGGTCGGCCACGGGGTGGTGTGGCGGCGGAGGGCACGACAGGGGTGGCGCCGTGCCCTGCTTCACACGATAGGACCCGCGGCCGGGCGCAGGAACAGCACGTCCCCGTGCGTCCCGTATCCCGGGAGCGGGCCGCCGCTGCGCCGCCCGTCGAAGGTCACCAGCAGCCACGAGTCGCCGTCGCGGACCAGCGTCGGCCACGGGATGTTCGAGGGGTACGGCGCGGCGAGCCGGCCGGTCTCGCGGAGATCGAGGTCGAGCACGGGGTACCGCCGGGCCGCGCCGTCGCTCACGAGCACCCGCCACTCCCCGGCGAGCCGCGCGAGCGTGGTGCCCTCGGTCTGGGTGCCTCCTCCCGCGGCGCGCAGCGTCAGCGCGTCCAGCGACGGACCGGCCGCGAGCACCGGGTGGAAGCGGAAGTAGCGGGTCGCGCTCACGTAGCCGACCAGCCACCCGTCCTCGGTGCGGGCCAGGTGCGGGTCCCACACCCCGACCGACCGCAGCCCGTCGGTCGGCAGCGCGAGCGGCGCCGTGTCGAGGAGGTGTACGCCGGACAGCAGGTCCGCGTCCGTCGACGCGATCGTCGCCGCGACCGGCCGCCGCCGCTCGTCGAAGTCGCCCCAGGTGCTGGTCGCCACCAGCCACCGGCCGCCCTCGCGGAGGACGTGGGTCGCGTGGTCGCCGTACGCGCCGGGCCGGTCGGGGCGACGGAAGAAGACGTCGGAGAGGTGGGTCAGCGTCAGCGCGCGCGGATCGAGCTCCCACAGCGAGGTGTGCGCGGTGTCGAAGAACCCCGGCCCGGCGCTGGTCGCGGACAGCACGATCCGGCCGTCCGGCGCGCCGTCGACGACCCGCAGGTCGCGCAGCCCGAGCTGTCCGAACCGCCCGGTGACGGGCGCGTCCGCGGTCAGCCCCGCGAGCCAGCCCTCGGCGTGGGTGTCGACCCGGTCGCGCAGGTCGACCCGCCCGCGGGCGAGCCACGGCCCGGGTCCCCGGGTGAGCACGGTCAGGTGCGTCCCGGTCAGCGCGAGCCCGACCTCGCGCACCGGCCCGCCGGCCCGGGCGAACCGCCGCGACCGGTGCCGCGTCGTCGTGCCGCCCGCGGTCACCTCGAGCCAGGCCGCACTCCCGTCGTACCGCGCGACCAGCCGGTCGCGGCCCGACGACAGCGCCAGGTCGCCCGGCCCGGTCGCGGCGACGTACGGCGCGACCGTCTCGGCCAGGGAGGAGCCGGGCACGACGAGGCCGACCGGTCGCCGGCGGCCGGCGACCTCGAAGCGGAGGTCAGCGGGGCTCGGCGGTGGCACGCTCGAGCGCCTCGACGGCGAGCTCGACCTCGGCATGGAGCTCGGCCAGCAGCGGCTCGGAGCCCTCGGTGGTCCCGGCGATGCCGAGCGACTCCAGCGCCTGGGCCGACCGGGCGACGCGGGGGAGCCCGAGGTTGAGCGCGCTGCCCTTCACCAGGTGCGCGGAGGTCAGCAGCGAGTTGGCGTTGTCGCGGTCCATCGCCTCCCGGATCGCCACGAGCTGGGCCGGGATCCGGTTGATGAACGAGGTCGCCGTGCGCTGGAAGAAGCTCACGCCGTCCTTGACCAGCCCGTCGAGCATCTCGGTCCGCTCGATGTCCAGGACGTCGTCGGCCGGCTCGGACACGGGCTCGGGTGCGGGCGAGGGCGGACCACCCGCCGGCTGCACCCACTCGCGCAGCACCCGCTCCAGCTCGGCCGCGTCGACCGGCTTGGGGAGGTAGTCGTCCATGCCGGCGGCCAGGCAGCGCTCCCGCTCGCCCTCCAGCGCGGATGCGGTCATCGCGATGATCGGGACCCGGCGGCCGATCGGCTCGTGCCGGCGTACCCGCCGGGTTGCGTCGAAGCCGTCGAGCCGCGGCATCCGGCAGTCCATGAGCACGACGGCGTAGTCGTGGGGGCGGCTCAGCAGGTTGACCGCCGCGATCCCGTCGTCCGCCACGTCGACCGTGCAGCCGAGGCTCTCCAGGATCCCGGTCGCCACCAGCTGGTTGACCCGGTTGTCCTCGACGACGAGCACGTGCACGCCGAGCCCGGGCCTGTTCCGCTGCCGCGGCTCGGGGCCCGTGGCGTCGGCGCCGACCAGCGCCAGCAGCGCGTCGCGCAGCTCGGCGTGGCGCACCGGCTTGCTCAGCGACGCGTGCACCCCGGCGGCCTCGGCCTCCTCCCGGGTGACCGACTGGTCGGGGCGCAGCAGCAGGAGCGCGACGTCGGCGAGCGCCGGGTCGCGGCGGATCCGGCGGGCCAGCTCGAGCCCGTCAGTGCCGGGCATGACGAGGTCGAGCACCGCGACCTCGAACGGCTGTCCCGAGCGGGCCGCCTCGCGCAGCGTGGCCAGCCCCTCCCGGGCGTCCGCCACGGCGACCGGCCGCATCGCCCAGTGCTCGAGCTGCTCGCCGAGGACCGCCCGGCTCGTGGCGCTGTCGTCGACGACCAGCACCCGGCGGCCGCGCAGCTCGCGCCGGCCCGCGGTCGGCGCGCCACCCCCGTCGGCGTAGGCGAAGCGGGCGGTGAAGGAGAACGTGCTGCCCCTGCCCGGCTCGCTGGTCACCCAGATCTCGCCGCCGAGCGCGTCGACGAGCTGGCGCGAGATCGCGAGCCCGAGGCCGGTGCCGCCGTGCCGCCGCGTCGTGGACGGGTCGGCCTGCGTGAACGCGTCGAAGAGCCGCTCGCTCTCCTCGGCCGCGATGCCGACGCCGGTGTCGGTGACGTCGACGCGCAGCACGGCGCCGGTCGCCGTCCGCGCGTCCAGGCGGGCCTGGATCGCGACCTCGCCGCTGTCGGTGAACTTCACGGCGTTCGAGCCGAGGTTGGTCACGACCTGGCCGAACCGCACCGAGTCGCCGCTCACGAGGTGCGGTACGTCGGGCGCGCAGCCGACGATCAGCTCGAGCCCCTTCTCGTGGGCCGGCCCGCCGAGCACGCCCGCGACCTGGTCGAGGACCTCGCGGACGTCGAAGTCGGCCGCCTCGAGCTCGAGCTTCCCGGCCTCGATCTTGGACAGGTCGAGGATGTCGTTGATGATCCCGAGCAGGGTCAGGCCGGCGCCTTGGAGGTTCTCCGCGAGCTTGCGCTGGTGGTCGTCGAGGCTGGTGCGCAGCAGCAGGTCGGTGAGGCCGATGACGCCGTTCATCGGCGTGCGGATCTCGTGGCTCATCGTCGCCAGGAACTCCGACTTCAGCCGCGACGCCTCCATCGCGTCGTCGCGCGCCTCCGCGAGCTGGGCCGCGCTCTGCTCGCGTTCGGCGACGACACCGAGCTGGTGGGCGATCTGGGCCATCAGCTGGTGGGAGTTCTCGTCCGGCGGCACCTCATCGGCGATCAGCTCGACGACGCAGACCACCTCGCCGCCGAGGTGCACCGGCATCGCGACCAGGCTGTGCGTGGCCGACCGCTCGGACGGCGTACCGACCGTGACCCGGCCGGAGTCGCGGGCCTCCTCCGCGAGCGCGCGGTCGTGCTCGACGCTCACCCCCGGGGCCCGCAGATCGAGGACCTCGGGCTCGCCCTCGACGTCGTAGAGGTAGGCGCAGGTCGCGGCCCACGTCGTGTGCTCCGGTACGCCGGCGCCGGCCATCACCAGGGCCTCGCGGAGCCCGGCAGCGCGGTTGGCGGCCATCGCCATCTGCTGGAGGAGGTAGAGCCGCCGGTTGGCGTCGAGGGCCTGGTCGTCGGCGTTGCGGATCTCGGTGATGTCCTGGGACGTGCCGCTCATCCGGACGGGCGCACCGTCCGGGCCGCGCTCGATCATGCCCCGGCCGCGGATCCAGCGGACCTCCCCGTCGGGGCGGACGATGCGGTGGTCGAAGGAGTACTCCGTGCCCAGCTCGGCGGCGTCCTCGATGACGCCGCGCGCCAGCTGCCGATCGTCGGGGTGGAGGTGCTCGAGGTAGTCGGCGTACGTCACGAGCACGCCCTGCGGCACCCCGAAGATCGAGCAGAGCTCGTCGGACCAGACGATCCGGTCGTCGACGACGTCCCACGACCAGCTGCCGATGTGGGCGATCCGCTGGGCGGTGGCGAGCTGGTGCTCGCGGATCGCGAGCGCGTCGAGCAGCTCCTTGCGCTCGGTGTCCGGGGTGATCCGGTGCAGCCAGCCGGTACGCCGGCCGCCCTCGATCACCGGCGCGTAGCTGACGCGACCCCACACCGCCGTACCGTCCGGGCGGACGAAGTAGGAGTCGAGGTTCTCCCCCGGCTCGCCCGAGACGACCATCGCGTCGAGCCCCCGCCGGAAGTCGGCCCGGCCCTGCTCGTCGAGGGTGTCGAACACCGACAGCCCGGCCATCTCCTCCGGGGCGCGGCCGAGGATCTCGGCCATCCGGGCGTTCGCCCAGGTGGTCCTGCCCTCGTCGTCGAACACCCAGAGCCCGTCGGGGATCAGGGCGAACAGGCGAGCGGCGAGGTCGCCGTCGTCCGCGCTCATGGCTCCATTCCTACCCCGCCGCCGGGAGCTGGCGCACGAGGGTGGCCGGGAGTTGGGCCGGAACCGGTCGGGTCGCGCCGGCGTCGTACCGCCGTGACGTCACTCCGGCTCGCCCTCGCCGGCCTCCTCGCCGCCCTCGGTCTCGTGGTCCTGACCCCGACATCGTCCGTCGCCTGCTCGTGTGCGATCTCGGGGGAGAGGCAGCTCCTCCAGTACGCCGACACCGTGTTCACGGGCACGCTCACCGCGACCGACGTGCCGCCGCCCGACGAGGACGGCGTCGTCTCCTCGACCGATCCCGTGACCTACCGCTTCGACGTCGACCGGGTGCTCGAGGGAGACGTCGCGACGACCGCCGAGGTGACCTCGGCCCGCTGGGGCGCCTCCTGCGGTCTCGAGGGCATGCGGGTCGGGCAGGCGTACGTCGTGTTCGCGTCGACGGCCGGCCGGACCCTGGAGGCCAACCTCTGCGGAGGCACCCGCCCCGAGCGCGACCCGTTCGTCGACCGGATCGCCGAGCTCACCGGCCCGCCGCGCCCTCCGACCGGGGACGCGGTCGTCGACGTCGCGGCCGTCGTCGCCGCGGTCCTGGCGCTGCTCGCGTTCGGCCCGTCCTGACGGGGCTGCCTGCGCGTCCGCGCGCTCTGACCCCAGATGCTCCTTGACGTGTCCCCACCTGAGCGGGGAGCGTGCGCGCATGGAGCGCGCGCCCCACGAGAACGTCGCGACCGTCCTGGTCGATCCCGGCGTGCTGCCCCAGCTGGAGGTGCACCTGATGTCCCTCGACCTGCGGCTCTGGCCGATCGCGACCGCGCCGACCTGCGCGGACGGACCCCGCCGCGCCTTCCAGGTCAGGCGCCGGATGCTGATGGCCGAGCGCGGCGCCTGGGACGACGCCGTCGCGTGGACGCCGGTGTGGATCTCCTTCGGCGAGAGCTGGTACGACGGCGCCGAGCCGCTGCCCTGGTCCGCCCACCAGACGCTCTACCGCACCCTCGAGCAGTACGCCGACCACGTCCGCTACCGGCTCGGCCTCGGCGGCGTACCCCGCCTCGAGGTGCCGCGGGAGCGCTCTGCCTGACCCGGGCGCCTGACCCGGGCGCCTGACCCGGGCGCCTGACCCGGGCGCCTGACCCGGGCGCCTGACCCGGGCGCCTGACCAGGCAGCGGCGGTCGCCGGTGTTCGTCGGAGCGCGACTTCAGTGAGTGCCGGTGCCGCGCGTCCCCGGAGTCGAGGTCCCGGCCAGCACCTGCGAAGGGTTCCTGGTCAGGTCGGGCTTCCATGTCCCCTCGACGTGCTCGACGATCCGGCTCGCCATCCGTTCGGCTTCGGCTCCGGCGTCGTCGGGCAGGGACCCCGCGGCTCGAGCGAAGGCGGCGGGGAGGTCCCGGCGGAGCTCCTCGATCCAGGCGACGGCCCGATCCGCATGGATCCCGAGGCGGCGGCCGACCTTGGCCCAATCCCCCGTGGTGACGTCGAGCATCTTCCAGTGATCCCCGACCTTCATCGGCGTGGACAGGCGCTCGTGCTGCTGGTACGGCGCTGCCGAGGCGACGTCGTACAACGGAGCGAGCTGCGCCCGCGGCCCGGAGAGGATCAGGGAGTAGTTCTTCGCGTGGGCATCGGTGCCTCCGACGAGGACGTTGAAGGCCAGGCACTTGAAGAACCGCTCCGCGCTGATCTCACGGTCGCCGATGGGCAGCCTGGCCAGGAGGTCGGCGACGTCGCCTACGCCGGGACCTCCGTCGCTCTGGTACTTCCGCTCCGGGTGGACCGCGAGCGCCTGGCACAGGTCTTCTTGGTGGACCCGCACCCAGTACCCGTCGTCCTCCTGGTAGCGGTCGTAGCGGTGCGAGATCACCGCCTGGACGTCTGCCACCTCGACGAGGCCCACCTCTGCGGCCGAGAGTCCGGCTTCGTGCGCGGCGCGCAGGCACAGCGCTTCGTTGATGTGGTGCTGGGCGAAGCCCTCGATCGCGGGCTTGATGATGTGGGTGGTCGGCGTCGCGTCACGCGGGATGCCCCACCGGCTCGTGTCGGGGTCGCGGTGCAGCGCCATCTTCGGTTGAGCGCCCGCGAGGCTCCAGCGGCCGCCGAAGCGGCCCGGGTCCCAGCTCTCGCCGTTCTCGGCAAGGTCGTGTGCCATGGCCGCGAAGTCGTCGTCCGTGAGCCACTCGATGTCGCCGTCGCGCGCCAGGGTGTCGCCGGCCGCAACCTCCGGTGGAAGGACCTGGACGGCGCCGGCGGCGTCGCGGCCGACGTGCAGCAGGAGCGCGAACGGGTTGCCGGGCGACACGTTGTACTGGCGCGCCCACCGCTGGCGAGCCGATGGGCTGTCGGGCAGGAGGCCGTCCAGGTACGCCCGCACCGCCTTGGTGCCGTGCTCGGCCCGCGCCAGCGGCATCGACAACGACAAGGGCGTCGCCTCCGGGTCGAGGCGGTAGTCCTCGTCGTAGACGAAGGAGAGCGCGCCCTGAGGGGTCTGCGTCGCGGTGCCGATCGGGATCCCGTCGAGGTAGACGCGCAGTTCCCGCACGCGGGCCATCAGCGACCCCGGAAGACGACGTCGAAGGGGTCCTTCTTCGGCGATGCGTTCTTCGATGCGCGAGCGGCTCCGGGCCTCTTCGAGGTGGAGGCACCTGACTTCGCCCGGGCGGTCTTCGCGGCCCTCACCGCCTCCGGAGGCTTCCCGGTCCTTCGGGGCGCCGCCGCCGGGGCGGTCACGTCGAGGTTGAGGCCGAGCACGACGAGGGCGTCGAGGACGCGCTGAGCCTCCAAGCGAGGGTGGCCCTGTTCGAGCCGCACGACCCAGTCGCGACTGACGTTGAGTCGCTCGGCGAGCCCGGCCTGGGTCATCCCCTGGGCGCGGCGAGCGGAGCGCACGTGGGCGCCCAGATCGCGGACGGTGGTGGCCTTCACGGTGGTCTCCCTTTGGATGGCAATGTCGTCGCGCTGCGACAGATCCAAATGTAGTCGCTCTACGACAAATCCGAAAGTCGTCGCTCGGCGACATTCCGCACGGCGCGAGGGGGGCGTGGCCTCGGGTATGGTCTTCTGCCCTGCCAGCGAGCCTCCCGTCACAGAGAGAGTCGCAGAGAGAAACGGCCCCCGATCTGCGCAGCCGCAGACCAGAGGCCGAATCGTGCTCGGTGGGCAGGGGCGGGGTCGAACCGCCGACCTTCCACTTTTCAGGCGGACGCTCGTACCAACTGAGCTACCTGCCCGAGCGACGCACACCCTACAGGAGCCCTCACCGGCCCACGAAAACCGCGTCCGCCCCTCCCGGCCGGCTTTGGAGCGCCCGTCGGCCGGACCCTATGCTTCTCGGTGCACGTCCGGCCCCCATCGTCTAGCGGCCCAGGACCCCGCCCTTTCACGGCGGTAGCACGGGTTCGAATCCCGTTGGGGGTGCGAGACACCGCCGATTGTGTAACCGAGTGGTGTGTCGGCTAGAGTTCCACCGCTTCCGCATGGAGGCACCTGGCCCCGTAGCGCAGTTGGTTAGCGCGCCGCCCTGTCACGGCGGAGGCCGCGGGTTCGAGTCCCGTCGGGGTCGCCGACGACGAGGCCCTCCGATCTGTAGAACGCAGTTCGGAGGGCCTTTCCCGTCCAAGCATGTCTAGCCCGCATCCCGGGAGACTCGGAATGCCGCCCGTTGACCTGCGGGGGCGTTTGGCCGGTTGATGTTCATCGGTCCCGGCCAAGTTCGCGCTGAGGTCCTGCCGCGGTGGCTCTTGCCGAGTACATGCGAAGTTTTCCGGCGAACGTCGGGGGTCTCTGCCAGTCTTCGAGCATGGCTAAGACCGCGCCGCGCGATCCGCGCTGCTACAGGATCGGCATCGATGTCGGCACCCATTCGGTGGGTCTTGCTGCCATCGAGTACGACGCCTTGGGTCGACCGACGGAGATCCTGGTCGCCATCTCCCATCTCCACGACTCCGGCGTACTAGAGCCGAAGACCAACACGACTAGGCTTGCTGCGTCGGGGATGGCGCGGCGCACGCGACGTCTGGTGCGGCGCCGGCGCCGGCGATTGCAGTATCTTGAGGACAAGTTCAAGGAGTGGGGCTGGTCCGAGCCCAGTCGGAGTTCCGACCCTTATTCACCATGGCGGGCGCGGGCTCGACTGTCGGCGAATGAGATCGTCGATGAGCGCGAGTTGGGCCAGACACTGGTATGCGCGCTCCGTCACCTTGCCCGTCATCGTGGGTGGCGCAACCCCTACCACTCTGCCAATGCCTTCTACCGCGCAGGGGCTCCAAGCGAACAGTTCGTGGCCTACAGAGCTCGTGTTGAGGAGGCAGTCGGCCGGACGTTCGCTGACGACGTGACCGTCGCGGAGTTGGCGATCGCCGCGATCGACCACAACAACCGGCGTGCGCTTCGGATGGGAAAGACGGCGAAGCGCCGTGACGATCGCACATCGGACAGCTATCTCGGCGGCAAACTGATGCAGCAGGACAACGCCAACGAGATCCATGCCTGGGCGCGGACGCAGGGACTGTCCAACGAGCGGCTCCGGGAGATCATCGATGTCACGTTCCAGGCCGAGTCGCCGAGAGGATCGTGGATCAAGCGGATCGGCAAGGACCCACTGAACGGTGAGCTGCGAGCTCCCAAGGCGACGGATACGTTCCAGCGGTTCACCATACTGACGACTCTCGCCAACGTCAGAGCGAAGGATGGGAATGGCGTCCGTCCGCTCACCTTGGTTGAGCGCACGCGCGCCTACGAACACCTCGTGAACCTGAAGCCGAGGGACCAGCCGACGTGGTCCGACATCGCCAAGGTTGTCGACCTGGCCCGCGGTGCGCTTACTGGCACCGCCGTGCTGCATGACGGGCAGGAGCGCTTGCCTCAGCGACCTCCGACCATGGTCACCAATGCCCGGATGCGGGAGGTCAAGAAGCCGCTCTCTCCGCTCCGGGTGTGGTGGGATGCGGCAGATCGCGACGCTCGGGACGCTTTGATCCTGCTCCTGGCGGATGGGTTCGAGGATGACAAGAGCCCGGCCGGTTCGTCGGCGCGTGAGGTCATCTTCGGGCTTGACGAGGAAGCGCTGGGCTCGCTCGACAGCCTGGACCTTCCGGCGGGCCGGGCGGCGTACTCGCTGGGCACCATGCGGCAGATCATCGACTTCCTGCTCGGTCACGATGGCGACCTCTATGTAGCGCGTCGAGCACTCTTCGATGTGCCTGAGGACTGGACCCCGCCGGCCGAGCCCATCAACGCGCCCGTTGGAAACCCGGCTGTCGACCGAGTGCTCAAGATCGTCGGCCGCTTCACGGAGGCAGCGGAGGCTGAGTGGGGCGTCCCGGCTCAGGTGACGCTCGAGCACGTCCGCGAGGCGTTCGTGAGCGCAGCGACGGTCGACAGCCGCGACAAGGAGATGCAGCGTCGCATGGAGGCCAATGAGCTCCAGCGTCAGCGAATAAAGGCCGGTGAGAATGATGGCGGCCGCACCACGATGGCCGACGTACGGCGATACGACGCGATCACCCGGCAGAAAGGACAGTGCCTGTACTGCGGAGATACGATCACGTTCAAGAACTCCGAGCTGGACCACATCGTTCCGCGCAAGGGGGTCGGATCGACCAACACGCGCTCGAACCTTGCTGCCGTCTGCATCTCCTGCAACCGCTCCAAGGGCAACGTCCCTTTCGGCGTGTGGGCGACTCGGAGTAGGCGCCCAGAGGTGACGGTGGAAGAGGCCGTTGCGCGGCTGCGTTTCTGGACCAAGGACAAGGGCCTCAGTCCACGTACTTGGTCGCCTTTCGTCGCTGACGTGAAGGAGCGCTTGGAGCGGACGGAAGCCGACCCGGAGATCGACGGCCGGTCGATGGAGTCGGTGGCCTGGATGGCCAATGAGTTGCGCGGTCGAGTCGCCGCGCACTTCGGGTCGGGCACCGAGGTGTCGGTCTACCAGGGTGCGGTGACTGCTGGTGCTCGTCAGGCGGCCGGCATCGCCGACAAGATCCCGTTCATCGGCGGTGGCGGAAAGACTCGCCTCGACCGACGTCACCACGCGGTAGACGCGGCCGTGGTGACGCTCCTGGATGCGTCTGTCGCTCGAACGTTGGCCGAGCGCAACAGCCTGCGATCGTCACGTGACTACGAGCCGCGAGAGAAGCAGGATGACTGGAAGACCTATTCCGGCAACAGTGCGGCCGCGAAGGCGCGATTCGTCGAGTGGCGGGCATCCATGGGAAAGCTGGCCGAGCTTCTGGGCGAGGCGTTCGCCGATGACAGGGTTGTCGTCATGGAGAACCTGCGACTTCGGCTCGGCGACGGTCGCGTTCATGAGGACACGGTGCGCCCCCTCGTGAGACGGCTCGTCTCCGCGGCGTGCACGCGAGATGAGATCGATGCGGCGTCGACTCCTGCGCTGTGGCACGCGCTGACCCGCGATCGCGGCTTCGATCCAGTCGAAGGATTGCCGGAGAACCCGGAGCGTCGGCTTCGCCTCCACGGCAGTCACCTTGCCCCGGACGACGAGATCAGCTTCTTCGGAGATGCCTCGAAGGAAGAGATCCAGCGCAAGGCGGCGTTGCTGGTCCGCGAGGGTTGGGCACAGCTCGGGGACTCGATCCACCACGCCCGGATCTATCGCTGGACCGACAAGGGCAAACCGAAATGGGGGATGCTGCGGGTCTTCGCTGCCGATCTCTACAAGCACCGGCGCGAGGATCTCTTCGCAGTGGAGCCCGATCAGTCCTGGATCTCGATGCGCAACGCTCATCCGTCGATCGGCCGCGCGGATCTGTCCCAACTTGAGTACGTCGGGTGGCTAGTCCCAGGCGATGAGCTCCTAATCGACCCGGCGGCGTTGGATCGGGATGCCATCGGCACATTCATGTCGACCTTCGAGGAGCCCATCCGACGCTGGATCGTGAGCGGCTTTGAAACTGCGACCATCGTGAATCTCCGTCCCTTGCAACTGGCCGGCGAAGGTCTGGACCGATTCGCCGAGCTCTCTGGCGCGTCAGAGGGACAGGTCGCGGTGGCCAGGTCAATACTCACTACCAAGTCGTGGCGCCCGAGTGTGAATGCGCTGTTCAGTTCGACCAGGCCAAGCGTTGTCCGACGCGATGCGCTTGGCCGCCCACGACTCGTGTCGAATGCTCACCTCCCTGTTTCCTGGTCTGCCGGGTAGTCGCCGTGGCGCGCGGTTGGCGGGTTCTTGATGCGACCTCGTTTCAAGGGGTTGTTGGAGGCGCCCGCGGACGCGTTACCTTCGACGGTCGCGACGGCAGCCGCCGGGAGGTCCCAGCGGAAGAGGTCGCTGTTCTCCTCCTGGGGAGCGACACGCAGTTCTCGACCACGGCACTCCACTACTTGGCGAAGCACGACATTGCGACTCTGGCCTGCGATTGGAAGGGCGTGCCGTTCGCCGGCTTCTATCCCTGGGCCGAGCACGGGCGAGTGGCCGCGCGGCACATCGCCCAGGCGGAGCTGAGCCTGCCGCGTAGGAAGAACGCCTGGATGCAGTTGATCCGAGCCAAGATTCGTGGCCAAGCTGCCGTGTTGGCCGAGCGTGACGATCTCGGGTCGGAGCACCTGCGCGGGCTGGCGGCCAGAGTTCGCTCGGGCGACCCGGACAACCTTGAGGCGCAAGCGGCCCGCTTCTACTGGTCTCTGCTGTTCGGTGAGTTCAGACGCGATCAGGGCTCCGGCGATGACGTCAACGTGATGCTCAACTATGGCTACATGGTCCTTCGCGGCTACGGCGTGCGCGCCTCGCTGTCGGCAGGGCTATCCCCGCCGATCGGCTTCTTCCATCACGGTCGAGGCAACTACTTCAACCTTGTCGACGACCTGATTGAGCCGTTCCGGCCGGCCATTGATCATGTCGTTGCTAGGTTTGGCGAGGGCGCGAGCATCCGCCACCCGTCGGTCAAGGCCGATTTGGTCTCGGCTGCTTCGCAGCTGTTCTCCGGTGAAGGGCATCGGATCCCCAAGGTCTTCGATGATCTTGCTCAGCAGGTGGGTCGCTACGTCGAGGGAGACGTCGAGAAACTCCGGGTGCTGGCATGGTCCGGTCCCAAGCAGGCGGTCGACGCTAATGGCGAAGAGTGACGAGTCTGGCATGTGGAGCGTCGTCATGTTTGACCTGCCGGTGAAGACCAAGGTTCAGCGTACGAAGGCGAACAAGTACCGAAAGCTCCTCATCGACCTTGGCTGGTCACGAGAGCAGTACAGCGTCTACGTCCGCTACGTGCCGACGGGGACGAGTGTGGTTCCCGAGATCATGCAGATGCGCGACCAGGTCCCTCGGCAGGGGAGGGTGGAGATCGTATCGATCACCGACCGCCAGTGGTCGAAGGCGCTCAGGTTCTTCAACGCCGAGCAAGAAGAGCCCTCGGAGCCGCCAGACCTGCTGACCCTGTTCTGATGCGGGGTTTTGGCGCCGTGTGGTGGTCCGCTGGGCCGGATCCCCTCGATAGACGCCAGATTCTTGAGCCTGACCGGTGACGTTTGCCCTGGTCAGGATGCCTTTTCCTGGTTCTCTGAAGTCTATCGAGGGGATCCGGGACTGATTCCCAGCAACTTGCGTAGCCGACCATGGCCCGCTCGAAGTCTATCGAGGGGATCCGGGACTGATTCCCAGCGAGACCGGCGCCACGTCTCCGGACACCTGAAGTCTATCGAGGGGATCCGGGACTGATTCCCAGCAGGAAGCAGCTCGGCTGGCGGGACGCCGGAAGTCTATCGAGGGGATCCGGGACTGATTCCCAGCGACGGAGATCGTGTAGGAGACGGAGCCCGAAGTCTATCGAGGGGATCCGGGACTGATTCCCAGCGCTCGGCGTCACCCCTGCCGCGGGCACCGAAGTCTATCGAGGGGATCCGGGACTGATTCCCAGCTCCTTCGGGTCCACCCACACCCTGCGCGGAAGTCTATCGAGGGGATCCGGGACTGATTCCCAGCCGCTCGTACGCCGCCTGAGCCGCGATCCGAAGTCTATCGAGGGGATCCGGGACTGATTCCCAGCACCTTCTTGCCGAGGGCCTGGCCGCCGAGAAGTCTATCGAGGGGATCCGGGACTGATTCCCAGCGGCGGGTGTAGCCCGTGTTGCCTGCCAAGAAGTCTATCGAGGGGATCCGGGACTGATTCCCAGCCGTACGTCCGCAGGGTCACTGTCCGGGCGAAGTCTATCGAGGGGATCCGGGACTGATTCCCAGCGATTCACGACGGCCGGTGTCACCACGCCGAAGTCTATCGAGGGGATCCGGGACTGATTCCCAGCACGCTCGGCCGGAAGATGTCAAGGCTGGTGAGACAGTCGTTGTCTAGGCGGTCTGTATCAGGGCCTCCTGGGAGGG